>JAOPYH010000091.1 GCA_025964715.1 Streptosporangiaceae bacterium
GATGTTCGGGCTGTACGCCATGGACGGGGTCGAGCCGTACAAGGTCATCGCGCTGCACGGCATGGTCCGCGACCAGCACGGCAAGAAGATGTCGAAGTCGTTCGGCAACGTTGTGGACCCGCTGGACTGGATCGACCGCTACGGAGCCGACGCGACCCGCTTCACCCTCATGCGTGGGGCCAATCCGGGCGGCGACGTCCCGGTGGCCGAGGAGTGGGCACAGGGGTCACGGAACTTCTGCAACAAGCTGTGGAACGCCGCTCGCGTCGCGCTCATGAACGGTGCCACGGTCAAGGGCCCGCTGCCGGCGGAGCTGTCGGTCACGGACCGGTGGATCGTCTCCCGGCTCCAGCAGGTCACGGCCGACGTCGACCGGCACTTCGAGAACTTCGACTTCGCCAAGGCCTGCGAGGTGCTGTACCACTTCGCCTGGGACGAGTTCTGCGATTGGTACGTCGAGCTCGCCAAGGTGCCGCTGGGCCGTGGCGGTGACGCCGCCACGGCGACCCGCCGGGTCCTCGGCGAGGTGCTCGACGTCCTGCTCCGCCTCCTGCACCCGGTGACCCCGTTCGTCACCGAGGAGTTGTGGACCGCGCTGCAGGGCGGCGGCGCGGCCGATCCCGGCGCCGAGCCCGGGGCGACATCGATCATGGTGGCCTCGTGGCCGGTCGCCGAGGAGCGCCGGCTCGACAATGCCGCGGAGGCGGAGATCACGTCGTTGCAGGGGCTGGTCACCGAGGTCCGCCGGTTCCGTTCGGACCAGGGGCTCAAGCCCGGCCAGCGGGTCGTCGCGGCCCTCGACCTCGAGGGGTCCGCGCTGGCCGCCCACGAAGAGGCGATCCGCATGCTGCTGCGGCTGAACGCCCCGTCCGGCTCCTTCGCGCAGACGGCGTCGCTGTCCGTCGAGGGTGTCACCGTACGGCTGGACACGGCCGGCGCCATCGATGTCAAGGCCGAACGCGCGCGCCTGGAGAAGGACCTCGCCGGAGCCCGCAAAGAGGTCGACCAGACGCGGCGCAAGCTCGGTAACGAGGCGTTCATGGCCAAGGCGCCGGAGGCGGTCATCGTCAAGAACCGTGACCGGCTGGCGCAGGCCGAGGCCGACATCGACCGCATCGAGGCCCAGCTCGCCGCCCTCCCGGCGGGCGGTGCCGTCTCATAGGCTCACCGTCATGACCGCGCAGCCTGACATCCAGTGGGACCACGATCGTTTCTGCACCGCGACGGAGGCCGAGATCGCGCGCTTCGTCGGGCTGGTCGAGGAGGCCGATCCGGCGACGCCGGTGCCGACCTGTCCCGGCTGGACGGTGGCCGCGCTCGCCGAGCACCATGGCGCCACGCATCGGTGGGTCCAACACATCCTGAGCAGCGGCGCGCGGGAGCGCGTCTCCGCCCGCGACCTGGACCTGCGCCTGCCGGGTGACGAGGCCGGCTACGCGGCCTGGGTGGCCGACGGTGCGAGGCGGCTCGTCGCGACCATGCGGCGGACCGATCCGCGGGCTCTCCTCTGGACCTGGGCCGGCGACCGCCACGTGGACTGGTGGTCTCGGCGGATGCTCCACGAGGCACTGGTGCACCGCGCCGACGCGGAGATCGCGCTGGGCCGGACACCGCACCTCGACGCCGTCCTCGCCGTGGACGGCATCGAGGAGTTCCTGTCGAACGTGGCTCAGGCCCGTCGGGTGACCGATCGCATGCCCTCGGTCGGGGCCGACGGCGAGACGGTGCATCTGCACGCCACGGACGTCCCGGGCGAGTGGACGGTCACCCTCCACCCGGACGGATTCACCTGGGAGCCCGGGCACGCCAAGGGCACGGTCGGGGTACGGGCCGGCGCGAGCGACCTGTTGCTGCTCGTCTACGGCCGGGCGTCACGCGCCGAGGCGCGATTCGAGGTCTTCGGCGACGGGGATCTGCTGGACCGCTGGCTCAGGGCCGCGGCCTTCTGACCCCTGTGATCGCGGGCCACTATGACGTACAGTGCCTTGATCCGCATCGGGTCGTGACGCGGGACGCACCCGTGTCTGTCGGGCGAAGGGAGATCCGGTCGTGGCAGATCGGTCCGAATCCGCGCCTCCGGGCATCGATACCAGGTCGCCCAGCATCGCCCGCATGTACGACTACTTCCTCGGCGGTAAGGACAATTACGCGGTCGACCGGGCGGCAGCCGGCAGGCTTCTCGCGGTGGCCCCCGAGATCGCCGAGATCGCCCGCCAGAACCGCGTGTTCCTCGGCCGGGTGGTGCGGTTCCTGGCCGAGGCTGGTGTCCGCCGGTTCATCGACATCGGCACCGGCCTGCCGACCCGGGACAACGTCCACCAGGTGGCCCAGCACCACGCGCCCGAGACGCGGGTCGCCTATGTCGACAACGATCCGATGGTGCTGTCCCATGCCAGGGCCCTGCTGGCCGACAGCCCGCAGACCGTCGTCGTGGACGCCGATCTCCTCGACCCCGACAGCGTCCTGGAGCACCCGGAGATAAAGGCCCACATGGCCGCGGGCGAGCCCGTGGCCATCCTGCTGATCGCGATCCTGCATTTCCTGGCCGATGACGACCGGCCGTACGAGGTCGTGGCCCGGCTCCGCGACGCCATGCCGCCGGGCAGCTATCTCGCCATCTCGCACGTCGTCTCGGAGGACAACCCGGAGGCGCTGAACACGGCGCAGGACGTCTACCGGAGCTTCCTCAAGCGGACCGGCGACGCGCGCCGGACCCGTGCGGACGTCCTCGGCTTCTTCGGCGACCTGGAGCTGGTGGAGCCCGGGCTCGTGTACGTCAGCGAGTGGCATCCGGACGGCGCGGACGCCACGGTCGATGCGCACGGCGCGCCGCCCCCCGCCGAGGCCGCGTGGATCGTCGGCGGCGTGGCCCGCAAGGCCTGAGCGCCGGCCGCCGTCACCGTGGAGGTGAGGGGGTGAAGAGCCGCTCGGTGGGAACGTCCAGGAGCTCCAGGAGGAGGGCCGCGAAACTGACCGTGCCGAGCGCGGCGATGTGCGGCCCGAGCCGCCTCAGCACGTCGACGGTGAGCTCGTCCTCCCCGAGACGCGCCCAGCCCGGCGGGAGCTCGCGGTCGAAGCGCAGATGCGTTCGCTTCAGTTCCACGAAGGTCACCGGAAACCCCCGTAGAACCGCCGTCACGCCGGCGAGGTCCTTGTCGTCGGGCAGAGACACGAGGACATGGTCCACCGCCCCCCACCTGGCACGGCCGGCCCTCAGCGCGGCCGTGGCCGCCGGACCCGTCACCGCCTGATCGATCAGGACGGCGGCCTGCGATCCGGGTAGGCGATGCCAGGACAGCCGCCCCGGCAGCACGATTGAGGACAGGGTCGCCCGCAGATCCGCGGCTGTGGGCGGTGCGGCACGAGTGACCTCGAGGAGGCGCCGTGCCGCGGCACAGCCCAGCTCCGCGTTGACCGAGCCGAGCCCCCCGGGCAACAGATCGGCGGCTATGCCGTTCGTCCCCGGAGTGACCGTCTCCACTCGGATCCGCCCCCGGGTGATCCCGGCGACGGTCGTGGAGAGGACCGGCTCCACGTCGGCACGCTGCGGCGCCGACAGCACGGCTCCGGTGGCCGGCCCGACCACCGAGGCCTTGTCCCGCGCGATGGCCGTCACCGAATCACCCAGCTCGCCGAGGTGCTCTTCGAAGACCGGCGTAACCGCCGCCACCGTGGGCGGGAACAGGGACGCCTCGTCCGAACCTCCGCCGCGGCCGGCCTCGACCACGAGCACGTCGGCCGCCACCGAGAGCGCGTGGAGGACGCCGGCGATGATGAACAGGCCGGAGGGCGAGAGGTAGCCTTCGCCATCCGTTCGTGCCGGCAGCCGGCGGATCTCCGCGGCGAGCCGCTTCGCCAGCGAATCCAGCTCCCCGGCCGAGACGGCGCGCCCGCTCAGGCGGATCCGCTCCCGGTTGCCGCGCAGGGCCGGGCTGGTGATCGTCACCACCCGCAGGCCGGCCGCGGACAGATGGGCGGAGGCGTACGCCGCCGCCGTCCCCTTGCCCTTGGACCCCACGACCGTCAGCACTGGAAGACCCATGCCCGCAATGCCGAGGGCACCGATGAGCGCTCGCGCCCGCGTGAGGCTGCGCCGTTCGCCGGGCAGGCGGGCCGCCCATTCCCGGAAGAACAGGTCGTCAGTGCTCATGGCCTCCTCGCCGGTCGCGGCCGGGCTTCGAGCGTCCGCACGGCAGGGATGCCCACGGCCCCCGTGCGAGGCCTCCACCGTACGCAACCGCTCCGCGGTGACGCGCGGCAGGGCGTCACGGGGCAGGCAGGACATCCCGGTGAGGAGGGCGTCGTGCGCAGGACGAGGCGGGCGTTCGGGCCGGTCCCTTCCGGGTGAGTAGGCTTTCACTGTGACGGAACGGAATGTATCTGACTATCGGAACGTAGAAGCCGCCCTGCGGGACCGTCGTGTGGAGTGGCAGCTCGATCCGACGGTCGAACGCGTCCGCGACCTCGTCGATCTGCTCGGGTCTCCCCAGCGCGCCTATCCGGTGATCCACGTCGCGGGGACGAACGGCAAGACCAGCACCGCGCGGATGATCGATACGCTGCTGCGGGAGCGCGGGTTCCGCACGGGGCTCATCACGAGCCCGGAGCTGCACTCCATCCGGGAGCGCATAGCGATCGACGGAGAGCCGATCAGCGAGGAGCTGTTCGTCGAGACCTATGAGGACATCGCCGCCTACATAGACATGATCGATGAGAAGCACGGCGTCAAGCTGTCGTTCTTCGAGGTCATCACGGCCATGGGCTTCGCGGCCTTCGCGGACGCGCCGGTCGACGTGGCGGTGGTGGAGGTCGGTATGGGCGGCACGTGGGACGCGACCAACGTGGCCGACGGCGCGGTGGCGGTGGTGACGCCGATCGGCCTGGACCACACCGGCTATCTCGGGGAGACCCTCGAGGAGATCGCCGGCGAGAAGGCCGGCATCATCAAGGAGGGCGCCATCGCCGTCCTCGGCCGGCAGCGGCTGTCGGCCGCCGAGGTGCTGCTGCGCAGGGCCTCGGAGTCCGAGGCGACCGTCGCCCGCGAGGGCATCGAGTTCGGCGTGGTCAACCGCGAGCTGGCCGTGGGCGGGCAGTTGCTCACTCTCCAGGGCCTGCACGGGACCTATGACGAGATCTTCCTGCCGCTGTTCGGTGAGCACCAGGCGAGCAACGCCGCCTGCGCGCTCGCGGCGGTGGAGGCCTTCGCCAGCGGGGCACCGACCGCGGGCGAGCCCGACCTCGACGCCGTGACCCGTGGGGCGGCGCCGGAGCCCTTCGAGGGGGCCGAGGGAAGTCTGGACCCGCGCCTGGTCCGCTCGGGATTCGCCAAGGTCACCTCGCCGGGGCGGCTCGAGGTGGTGCGCACCGGGCCGACCGTGCTGCTGGACGCGACGCACAACCCCGCCGGGATGACGACGACAGTGGAGGCGCTGACCGACACCTTCGGCTTCACCCGGCTGGTCGGGGTCTTCGCGGCCGCCGGGGACAAGGACATCGCCGGGATGCTCGAGTTGCTCGAGCCCGTTGTGGAGCATCTGGTGGTCACCCGCAACTCCTCGCCGCGGTCGCTGCCCACCGAAGAGCTCGCCGAGCTGGCCGAGGGGATCTTCGGGGCCGAGCGGGTGCACGTCGCCCATCGGATGGACGACGCCATCGACCAGGCCCTCGCGCTCGCGGAGGAGACCGGGGAGTATCAGGGCGCGGGCGTGCTGATCTCCGGCTCCGTGACCACCGCGGGCGACGCCCGGGTGCTGCTGCGAGCGGACAGGTGACCACATTGACTCGTGGCGGGTCCGGCTCCGAACCCCTTTCGCTTCGCCGGGCCCGCCACGACCCGACGGGAGAGAGAACGCGATGAGAAGGCTGTTGGCGGCGGTGCTGGTCTGTGAGGCCATCGTGATCGCGCTGGCGATCCCCGTGGCCATCGCGGTCGCGCACACCGACGCACGGGCCGCCGGCATCGTCGGGGGCGTCCTCGCCGCCGTGGCCGTACTGCTGGCCGGGCTGCTGCGTCACCAGTGGGCGCTGGTCGCCGGCGCGGTGCTCCAGGCCGTGGTGATCGCTACTGGGTTCGTGGTTCCGACGATGTTCATCCTCGGGGTCGTGTTCGGAGCGCTGTGGGCGACGAGCATCTGGCTCGGACGCAAGGTCGAGGGCACACAGGCCGGCTAGCGACCCACCCTCACAGCGCCGCGGCCGCCTGCGCGTGTGCGGGGTCGAGCAGGCGGAGCACCTCGGCGACCGTCGTGGCCATGTGGTCACGCGCCGGGCGGAGGTATTTGCGCGGATCGGTGAGCGCCGTGTCGGCCAACGCGGTGCGGACGGCGCCGGTGAACGCGACGTTGAGCTGCGTACCCACATTGATCTTGGTGAGCCCGGCCGTGACGGCCTGCCGCAGGTCGTCCTCCAGTACGCCGCTGGATCCGTGCAGCACGAGCGGGACCGGCACGGCCGCACGGATCCGCCGGATGAGGTCGAGGTCCAGGCGCGCGCTCTTGGTGGTCATCGCGTGGGAGCTGCCGACCGCCACGGCGAGCGCGTCGACCCCCGTGCCGGCGACGTACCGCGCCGCATCGTCCGGGTCCGTGCGCGCCGTCGGTGAGTGCACGCCGTCCTTGCCACCGATGTCCCCGAGCTCGGCCTCGATCCACAGGTCGTTGTCATGCGCCCATGCCGCCGCGGCCCGCGTGGCCTCGAGGTTGTCGGCGTACTGGAGGCGGGAGGCGTCGTACATCACGGAGCCGAAGCCGGCGTCCGCGGCCCGGTGGAGCAGGTCGAGGTCCTCGACGTGGTCGAGGTGAACGGCGATGGGTGCGCCGGCCTCCTCGGCCAGCCGGACGCAGGCGGTGGCGAGCGGCGCCACCCGTCCCTGGTGGTAGGCGATCGCGTTCTGGCTGATCTGCAGGATGGCCGGCATCCCCGCCAGCTCGGCCCCAGTGACGATGGCCTCGGCGTGCTCGATGGTGATGACGTTGAACGCCCCGACCCCGCGGGGGCCGTCCGGGTCGCCGCTTCGTGCGGCTTCGACGAGTTCACCGGTGCGGGTCAGTGGCACGTGCGCCATCCCCTTCGTAGCGAGTTCGCGACGCGTCGGTCGGTCGACAACGTCAAGCCAGGGTCTTGACGATCCCTAGCAAACCCAAATATAACCAAGGAACCTTCAACAAACCACGACCAAACACAACCCGGTGGAGGTTCACATGGGTGACCTGCTGCTGGTAGGCGTCGACGTGGGGACGAGTTCCTGCAAAGCCACGGTCTGCACGGCGGACGGGCGCGAGGTCGCCCACGGCCGCGCGACCCTGGCCTGGCGGAGCACCCCCGAGGGGACCGAGACCGATCCCGAGCGGGTGCTCGCCGCGGTTCGTACCGCGCTGTCCGACGCACTCGCCGCGGCGCCCGCCGGCCCCGTGCTGGCGCTCGGAGTCGCCGGCATGGCCGAGGTCGGTGTGCTCCTCGACCGCAACGGCCGGCCGGTCGCTCCACTGATCGCCTGGCACGACAGCCGCGATCGCGAGCAGGCACGCCGGCTCGGCGACGACCTCGGCGCGGAGCATTTCGCGGCGGCGACGGGTCTGCCGGTCGGGACTCAGTGGTCGCTGACCAAGCACCGGTGGATGCGGGACCACACCTCGGCGCTCGAGCGGGCCGTAAGGAGGCTCCACGTCGCCGAATGGGTCGTGCACGCGCTCGGCGGCGAGCAGGCCTCGGAATACTCCCTCGCCTCCCGTACCGGATGGCTGCATCTGGGCGACCGGGCCTGGTGGACCCCTGCGCTGGAGTGGGGGGGCGTGGATCCCGACCTGCTGCCCCCTCTCACCCAGGCCGGGGCTCCGCTGGGCCGGGTGTCCGCGGACTGGGCCGGCGACCGGCTCGCCGGAGCCGTGCTGACCGTGGCGGGGCACGACCATCTGGCCGCGGCGGTCGGCGCGGGCGCGGCCCGGGACGGTGACGTGCTCGACTCCTGCGGCACCGCGGAGGCGCTGGTACGAACGGTCCCCGCGCCGCTGCCCGAGCCTGCCGTCACGGAGCTGGTCCGCCACGGTGTGACGGTCGGCTGGCACGCGCTGCCTGGCCGGCTGTCGGTCCTCGGCGCCACACGGGGCGGGCTGCTGCTGCAGCACGTCCTGAGGCTCCTCGGCCGGGACCGCGCCGGCCTGCCGGAACTCGACCGCGCGGCGCTGCGGACCGATCCCGGACCGCTGCGCGCCCGCCTGACGGAGGACGGCACCGCGGTGCTGTCCGGTGTCGGCGGGGACGCCGGCCCGGCGGCCGCGTGGCGGGCGGCGCAGCAGACGGCATTGACCGAGGCGGCCCGTATGCACCGGCTCATGACCGACGCGACCGGCCAGCACGGCCGGGTCGTGATGACCGGGGGATGGTCGCACAGCGAGGCGATGGTCGCGCTCCGGCGGGAGGCCTTCGGCGACGTCCATCGGACCTCCGCGGTCGAAGCGGGGGCGCGCGGCGCCGCGCTCCTCGCGGGATGTGCGGCGGGCGTGTTCGCCGGCCCGCTGGACTTGCCGGATCCCCGTGCCGAGGCGGCCCCGCAATCAGGGAGGAACACATGACCGAACCGCTACTGGAGGCCCGCGGCATCGAGCGGAGCTTCGGGCAGGTCCACGCGTTGCGCGGCGCGGACTTCGCGGTGCACGCCGGCGAGATCGTGGCGCTGATCGGCGACAACGGCGCCGGCAAGAGCACGCTCGTCAAGATCCTGTCCGGGGCGGACCAGCCCGACGGCGGTCGGATCCTGGTCGATGGCGAGCCGGTGCAGATGTCCAGCCCGCACGCGGCCCGCGACCTCGGCATCGAGACCGTCTACCAGGATCTGGCCCTCGCGTCCGACCTGGACCCGGCCGCGAACCTGTTCCTCGGCCGTGAGGTCCTGCGGTCCGGCCTGCTCGGGAGGCTGGGCTTTCTGGACAACCGGGCCATGGCGCGGGACACCACCGGTGAGATGGCGCGGCTGGGGGTGCGGCTCAAGGACGCCGTGGCCCCCGTCGCCGCGCTGTCCGGCGGGCAGCGGCAGAGCGTCGCGGTCGCCAGGGCGGCGATGTGGGCACGCCGGGTCATCTTCATGGACGAGCCGACCGCCGCGCTCGGAGTCGTCCAGACCGAGCAGGTCCTCGAGCTGATCCGCCGGGTCCGCGACAAGGGGATAGCCGTCGTGCTCATCAGCCACAACATGCCGCAGGTGCTCGACATCGCCGACCGGATCGAGGTGCTGCGCCTCGGAGCACGGGTGGCGTGCTTCAGCGCCGCCGGCACCACCGTCGAGGACCTCGTCACCGCCATGACGAGCGGAACCACAGAGGGGGGCGCCGCATGACCACCGCCGAAGCCACGCGCGAAGAGCAGCGGCCGGCGACACCGCGCCGGTCCTGGGGGCCGGCCGTCGCCCGGCTGCGCGGCGGCGAGACGGGCCGGATCTTCGGTGCGCTCGTGATCTTGTGCCTCGCCTTCTCGATCCTGCGGCCGCACGCGTTCCCCACCTCGGGCAACATCGTCAACATCGCCTCCGACGCGGCCGTTCTCCTGGTCCTCGCCGTCGGCGCGACCTACGTCATCCTCACGGCCGGCATCGACCTGTCGGTCAGCGGCGTCCTCGTCTTCTCCGGCGTCATCTCGGCCAAGGTCATGGCCGCACTCGGCGGCCAGTCGGCCGGAGTGCTGCTGCTCGGGCTGCTGGCCGGCCTCGTCGCGGGGCTGCTCTGGGGTCTGGTCAACGGTGTCCTCGTGGCCAAGGCGCGGATCCCGGCGCTGATCGTCACGCTCGGCACCCTCGGGGCCTCCCAGGGCGCCGCACTGCTGATCACGGGGGGCGTGGATGTACGGGACGTCCCCTTCAACCTGGTCATGTCGGTCGGCTCCGGCACCGTGGCGGGCGTGCCCTGGCTCGTGGTCATCGCGCTCCTCGTGGCGGCCGCGGGCGGCGTCGTCCTCTGGCAGACCAGGTTCGGGCGATATACCTACGCCGCCGGGTCGAACCCGGAGGCGCTGCGCCGGACCGGTGTGGCGACCTCGCGCCACCTCATCAAGGTGTACGCCCTGGCCGGGCTGCTCGCCGGGCTCGCGGGCTATCTCTCGCTGGCGCGGTTCGCCACGACGACCCTGTCCGGGCACTCCACCGACAACCTGCAGACCATCGCGGCCGTGGTCATCGGCGGCACCAGCCTGTTCGGCGGCCGGGGCACGATGATCGGCACGATCATCGGCGTCTTCATCCCCACCGTGTTGCAGAACGGGTTCGTCGTCCTCGGCGTCCAGCCGTTCTGGCAGCAGATCGCCGTGGGCGTGGTCCTCATCGTCGCCGTCTACCTCGACCAGATGCGCCGGGCCGCACGCGACCGGCCGTAGTTCCTTTCCCGAACAGACCCTGGAGGACAACTCATGCACACGAAGTGGTTCGGAGCGGCGGTGGCGCTGACGCTCGGCCTGGCCGCCTGCGGCAACGGCGGTGCCGGCGGGGGTACCGCCGGCGGCGACGTCAAGGGCAAGACGATCGCCTTCATCCCGGGTGTGACCGGCGACAGCTTTTACATCACCATGCACTGCGGCATCAAGGCCGAGGCCGCCAAGAAGGGCCTCAAGGTCGACATGCAGGCGCCGCAGCAGTTCGACGCCTCACTGCAGACGCCGATCGTCAACGGCGTCATCGCCAAGAAGCCCGCCGGTGTGCTGATCGCGCCCACCGACGCGAAGGCCATGGTGCCCCCGCTGCTTCGTGCCAAACAGGCCGGGATCAAGGTCGGCCTCGTCGACACCACGCTCGCCGTCCAGGATCTCGCGGTGACGAGCGTGACCACGGACAACAAGGCAGGGGGAGCGGCGGCCGCGGACGTCCTGGCCACGCTGACCGGTGAGAAGGGCAAGGTCCTGGTGATCGCCTTCAAGGCCGGGGCCTCCACGTCGGACGACCGTCAGCACGGTTTCGAAGAACAGATCAAAAAGCACCCGGGCATCACCTACATCGGGGCGCAGATCAACGACAACAGCCCGGCGAAGGCGGCGTCGATCATCTCCGCCACCCTGGCCGCCCATCCGGACCTGACCGGTGTGTTCGCCACGAACCAGTTCGCCGCGGAGGGCGCGGCCACGGGGCTGCGCAATGCCGGCAGGCAGGGCAAGGTCAAGGTCGCCGGCTTCGACGCCGGCCCGGTGCAGATGAAGCAGCTCGAGCGCGGCGACGTGCAGGCGCTCGTGGCCCAGCAGCCCTACGAGGTGGGGGTGCAGGCGGTGGACCAGCTCGTCACGTCGCTGACCGGTGGGGAGCCGCAGGCGAACATCGGGACGAAGACCTCGACCATCACCAAGGACGACCTGTCGACGCCCGCGGGCCGGCAGGCCGCGTACAAGACCTCCTGCTAGACCGTACGGCCGGCCGGCCGGGCACCGCAGCCGCGGCGGCCCGGCCCGCCGGGCGCCCTTCGACAGCGGATGCCAAGCCTTGGACTCATGACGTAAAGGCGCTCGGCGCTCGGGCTCCAGGCCCGCGGAGGCCGGGCGAAAGGCGAGAGAGGATGCGACCAACGGTGGAATCCACCGGCGGTTCCGGCCGGGGAGCCGGACGCCCACCGTACGCCGCACAGCGGCAGCGGATCCTGCTTCAGACACTGCGTAGCGCGGGCCGGATCGACGTCTCGGACATGGCCGCCCGGCTCTCGGTGTCGGCCGAGTCGATCCGCAAGGACCTCACCGAGCTCGAACGGCAGGGCCTCGTTCGCCGGGTGCACGGCGGTGCGGTGGCCGTGGAGCAGCTCTCGTTCGAACCCGCGGTCGCGGCGCGCACCGAATACGGCGAGGAGAAGCGCAGGATCGCCCGCATGGCGCTCCGGGAGGTGCCGCATGACGGTGCCGTTCTCATCGATGCCGGCTCCACGACGGCCTGTCTCGCCGACCTCATGCCCGCCGACCGCGAGCTCGCGGTGTTCACCAGCGCCCTGACGATAGCCCTCACCCTGGTGACGCGCCCGCGCCTGACGGTGCACACCCTCGGGGGCCGGGTTCGCAGCCCTACGAGTGCCGAGGTCGACAACTGGGCGATCCGCTCGCTGTCGGAGATCCGGGTCGACGTGGCCTTCCTCGGCACCAACGGGATCACGGTGGGCCATGGCCTCAGCACACCTGATGAGTCCGAGGCGGCGGTGAAGCGGCTGATGATCAAGGCCGCCCGGCGCCGGATCCTGCTGGCCGACCACAGCAAGGTGGGCCGGACCAGCCTGTTCAAGCACGGAGACCTCTCCGATATCGACCTGCTGATCACCGACACCGGCATGGCGGACACGGATGTCCACCGGTTCGAGGAGGCGGGAGTGAAGGTGGTGCGCGCATGATCGTCACAGTCACGCCGAACCCGGCCGTGGACCGGACCCTGGCGGTGGAGCGGCTGACGCACGGCGCCGTCCTCCGCGCCAGGACGAGTGCGAGCGAGCCGAGCGGAAAGGGAGTCAACGTCGCGCTCGCCCTGCGCGCGCACGGGCATGCCAGCCGTGCGGTGCTTCCCGTCGGCGGCGTCGAGGGCACCCGCCTGGAGTCCATGCTCCGGGCGACGGAGCTGGACTTCGTCGCCGTGCCCATCCACGGTGAGGTCCGCAGCAACGTCAACATCGTCGAGCCGGACGGCACGGTCACCAAGGTGAACGAGCTCGGGCCCGAGCTGTCGGCCGGTGAGCTCCGCGCACTCCTCGAGGCCTCGGTCCGCGCGGCCGCGGGGGCCGACTGGCTCGTGGCCTGCGGCAGCCTGCCGGCCGGGGCACCGGCCACCTTCTACGCCGACCTCGTGGCGGCCGGCTCGGGGGGCTCGGCCCGCGTGGCCGTCGACAGCTCGGGGCCGCCCCTGATCGCCGCGCTCGGGGCCCGGCCGGATCTCATCAAACCCAACGCGCACGAGCTGGCCGAGGCGGCCGGCCGGGCCGTGGACACGCTCGGCGACGCCCTGGCGGCCGCCCGGCGGTTGCAGGAGCTCGGGGCCAAGGCCGTTCTGGCCAGTCTCGGTCCTGACGGAGCGATCCTGGTGGAGGGCGACGGCGTGGTCCACGGAGAGGCGTTCGTGCCGGATCCGCGCAACACGGTTGGCGCGGGGGACGCGCTCCTCGCGGGGTTCCTCGCCGGGGGAGCCACCGGACCCGAGGCGCTGCGCGAGGCGCTCGTGTGGTCGGCGGCCGCCGTCCGGCAGCCCGGCACCCTGCTGCGGGCGGACGCCTCCGCCGGTGCGGTGGAGGTCCGGCTGCACGACCGATTGGAGTCGGGGCGGCGACTGCGTCGTTCCTGACGATAAGCGGTAAGACGGCACTGGGTGAGATTGCGGAGGTCCGCTCCCGGATCGCGGACATTGGTCCGTCGGGCGGCGAGGATTCACGGCGCCTTTCAGTGCGAAGCTTGTGGTGTGGCGCTAAATTCTTCGGGAAACGGCATCGGATTCATCCGCCGATATTCGCAATTTACGACTAACGCGCAAATCGGGCAGATCGTATAAATGTGTGCGTATGGTGGATGCCGACCCTGAGGAGTAAGGTCGTGCCCGCTTCAACGCAGGAACCTTTTCTGAAAGCGCACGACCATCGGGCCGGGGCTTATCGGGCCAAATCCGGCATGGCGCGGGTCAACGCCCTCGCCGCGCTCCTCGTCGTGGTCACCGCGGTCCCCATCGTGGCGCTGGTGGTGCCGAACACGGTGTCCTATGTCGTCACGCAGGCGCTGCGCGACCTCGGCCTGGACCAGCACCAGGCCCCGGGACTGGTCCGGGCCAACGGCCTGGCTCTCCCGGCGCTCCTGCTGGCCGTGCCGGTCTTCGCGGTGGCGTCCCGGCGGATCCCCGCCTGGCTCGTGGTGCTGAGCGGCCTGCTGTGCGTCCTGGCCGCGGAGATCGGCGCCGAGTCCGCCGGTTCCGTCCCGGAGATCGGCGCGGTGCGCGCGGTCCAGGGGATCGGTGCGGGGGCGATACTGCCGGCCACCCTCGTCCTCGTCTGGGAGAGGCGTGGCCGTGTGCTGATCACCGTCTGGGCCGGGGTGTTCGCCGCCGCGCTGCTGCTGGCCATGCCCCTCGGGATGCGGGCCGTACCCGCGGGGGGGCCCTCGGGCCGGGGCGGGGCGTGGCGCTCCGTGCTGCAGCCCTATCCCTGGCTCATCGGTGTCGCGCTCGTGGCGGTGGCGCTGTTCGTGCTGCTGCGGATCCGGGCCCCGGCCGAGCCGCTGCCCAAGCTTCGCCACACCGAGCGCACGCAACTCCTCCTGCCCTTCGTACCGGCGGGGGGGTTCGCGTTCCTCGCGGTCGTGACGACGTACGGCTGGTCCCCGGGCGCGCAGCTGATCGTCGCCGGCATCGGACTGGCCGCGCTGCTCGGGCTCGCCCTGGTCGGCACGCGCAACACGACTACGGGGAGTCCGCATGGCTTCGCGGTGGTCGTGCTCACCGCCGGTCTGCTCACCGCTCCCGTGGCGGCCCCGCTGACCGGGCTGGTGAGCACCCGGCTCGGGCCCGAGGGCGTGCCGCTCACGCCCTTCGCGGCGGGGGCCGGGGCGGCGGTCGCCGGGGCGCTGGTCACGGCCCGGCTGCGCGGCCGCAACCCGCGCACCGCCGTGCTCGGCGGCCACGGCCTGGTCATCGTCGCCGTCCTCGTCTTCCTCACCACGGACGCCTCGTCGGACACGTTGCTGCTCACCGCTCCACTGGTCGCGCTCGGCGCCGGCATCGGTACGGCGCTGGCGGGCTCCCTGCACGGCACCACGCTCGGCTCCGCGCTCTTCGGCGCCGCGCTGTGTTTTCCCGCCGTGCTCACCGGCTACCTCATCGTCGGCCCGCTCCAGGTCGCCAAGGTCAACGAGGTCGTGGACTCGGGTGGCGGGCAGCGTGACATCGTCTACGCGCTGACCTCGGCGTTCCGGATCTGGCTGGTCGTGGGAGGCCTGATCGCCGTGCTGATGGCGGCCGGCGCGATCCTGGCCGGCCGCCCGGTCCGGCCGCTCCCCGACCGGCCCGGGGGTGAACGGTTGGAGAAGCCCCGGGACCAGGCCGGGGATGATCCGGAGGATCAGCACTGATCGCGGGTAAACTGCGCGCTCAGCCCACCGCAGCCCGGTCGTGTCTCCTTGTGCCGACTCGCGCCATAGTGGGCCGTAGAGACACCGATAACGCAATCACCATGTAGGGGAGACAGTCGTGTCCGAGCGCACTCTTGTCCTGGTCAAGCCCGACGGCGTGAGCCGAGGCCTCGTCGGCGAGGTCATCGCGCGGATCGAGCGCAAGGGTCTGAAGATCGCTGCTCTCGAGCTCCGCACGCTGAGCAAAGAGACGGCCGAGCAGCACTATGGCGAGCACCGGTCGAAGCCCTTCTTCGGCTCGCTCGTCGACTTCATCACGGGCGGCCCGCTCGTGGCCATGGTCCTCGAGGGCCCGCGTGCGATCGAGGCCTTCCGCAACCTCGCCGGTGCGACGGACCCGGTCAAGGCCGCCCCGGGGACGATCCGTGGCGACCACGCGCTGGAGATCCAGGAGAACATCGTCCACGGCTCCGACTCGGTCGACTCGGCCGAGCGGGAAATCAAGCTGTTTTTCCCGGACCTTTTCTAAGGGCAAGCGTTTGAGACTCGCGGACCGGGGGCACCGGTCCGCGAGTTTTTGCATGAGCGACCCCGCTGTTGCAGGTATTTGAGGCAACGCGCAACATCATGGTCGCTGACCTGGACGGGTCTATCGCGTTACGATGAGCAAGCCGCTCCGCACGTCCGCAGCCAGCAGGAAGGCCGCCTTTTTTCATGGGTAACAAGCTGTCGTTCCTTGGCCGCGACATGGCGGTCGATCTGGGTACAGCGAACACTTTGGTGTACGTCCGTGGTCGCGGCATAGTCCTCAACGAACCGTCAGTGGTCGCCATCAATACGAACACAGGCAAGATCGTGGCGGTGGGCATCGAGGCCAAGCGGATGATCGGCCGTACGCCCGGCAACATCGTCGCGGTCCGCCCGCTCAAGGACGGTGTCATCGCCGACTTCGACGTCACGGAGCGGATGCTGCGCTACTTCATCCAGAAGGTGCACAAGCGCCGGCACTTCGCCAAGCCGAGAATCGTGGTCGCGGTGCCGAGCGGCATCACCGGGGTGGAACAGCGCGCCGTCAAGGAGGCCGGCTACCAGGCCGGCGCCCGGCGGGTCTACATCATCGAGGAGCCGATGGCCGCCGCGATCGGCGCGGGCCTCCCGGTGCACGAGCCCACCGGCAACATGGTCGTGGACATCGGCGGCGGCACCACGGAGGTCGCGATCATCTCGCTCGGCGGCATCGTGACGAGCCAGTCCGTACGCGTCGGCGGTGACGAGCTGGACCAGGCGGTCATCTCCTACTCCAAGAAGGAATACTCCCTGATGCTGGGGGAGCGGACCGCCGAAGAGATCAAGATGGCGATCGGGTCCGCCTACCCCTCCGCGGACGAGCCGCATGCCGAGATCCGCGGCCGCGACCTGGTGAGCGGCCTCCCGAAGACCATCGTCATCTCCGGTGAGGAGGTCCGGCGGGCCATCGAGGAGCCGGTCAACTCCATCGTGGACGCGGTCAAGACGACCCTCGACAAGTGCCCGCCCGAGCTGTCCGGCGACATCATGGACCGCGGGATCGCGCTGACCGGCGGCGGCGCGCTCCTGAAGAACCTCGCCGAGCGGTTGCGCGAGGAGACAGGCATGCCCATCCACATGGTGGACAACCCACTCGACTCCGTGGTCCTCGGCACGGGCAAGTGCGTGGAGGACTTCGAATCACTACGGCAGGTGCTCATTCCCGAACCACGGCGCTGACCGCGGCCCGTGAACGACACCAGGCGCACACGTACTGTCCTGGGCGCGCTGCTGCTGATCGCGCTGATCTTGATCACTATGGACCACCGGAGCGCGGATCGATCCCCGCTCAGGGGACTGCGTGCTTTCGGCGCGGCGATCTTCGGTCCCATCGAGCGGGTCTCGGCGTCCGTGGTCCGGCCGATCGGCAACACCTTCGACGCGATCACCGACGCGCCGGGGGAGCGGCGGCGTGCGGACCGGCTCGCACGCGAGAACCAGCGGCTTCGTGAGCAGGCGCGGGCGGCCCGGCAGGATCGCGATCGCGCCGGAGAGCTGCGCGGGATGCTCCGCTCGGCCGGCATCGGCGGTTATCGGATCGTCCCCGGCCAGGTCATCTCCGCCGGACAGGGATTCGAGGACACCGTCACCATCGACGTGGGCGCCTCCAGCGGCGTCCAGAAGGACATGACCGTGATGACCGGGGACGGCCTGGTCGGCAGGATCACCCGGGTCGGCCCGGACACGGCCACCGTGCTGCTCGCCACGGACGCGGCCTCGGCCGTCGGCAGCCGGGTCGAGGACTCCAAGGAGATCGGGATCGCCCAGGGCGTGGGCCGGCGTGGGGTCGGGAGCGGGGGTTCCTCCCCCATCAGGCTGCAGCTCCTGGACGTGAACGCCCGCCTGGCACCCGGTCAGCGCATCGTGACGCTCGGCTCTCAGGGCGAACGCCCCTACGTCCCCGGCGTGCCGATCGGCACAGTGGAAAAGGTGGAGCAGACCCAGGGCTCGATCACGCGGACCGCTTATGTCCGGCCGTTCGTGCATTTCACCAGCCTGGACGTGGTGGGTGTGGTGGTCGCACCGCCGAAGGAGGATCCGCGCGATTCCGTCCTGCCACCCCGGCCCAAGGGTGCTCCGACCCCTATGCCCCCGACGAGCCCGACGCCCTGCCCGTGCCTGACCCCCGGCGCGTCCGCGAGCCCGGGCGGCGCGACGAACGGCCCCACGCCGGGTGCCACACCAGGGTCCACACCAGGGTCCACACCGGGTGCCACACCGGGTGCCACACCGGCGCCCACCACCGGGTCCACGCCCGGCCCCGCCGATACACCCACAGGACAGGCCCGGCGGTCCGGGCCTGATCCCGCCGGCCCCCCGCCGACCAGCCCACGAACCGGCCGATGACAACACCGGCCGCTCCATCCAACCGGGGGGACTGACATGCTCCATTCGACCTCCTCCGCTCCGCCGACGGGGCGGAAGGTCACCGCGGTGGCCGTTACCGTCATCGCCTTGGTGGTGCAGGTCTCCGTCGCCAACAGGCTGCCCCTGCCGGGTGGGGTGGCCCCCGACCTCGTGCTGCTAGCGGTCGTCGCGCTCGCGCTGGTCAACGGGCCGCTCGTGGGGCTGGTCACCGGCTTCTGCGCCGGTCTGACCGCCGACATCGTCCCGCCGGCCGACCACACGATCGGACGGTACGCACTGGTCTACTGCCTCGTCGGTTACATCTGCGGATCCTTCACCGAGGAGATGGACCGCTCACCGGTGACACCGTTCGTCGGCGTGGCCGCCGGGGCGCTGGCCGGCACCTTGCTGTACGTCGGGGTCGGCATGGTGCTCGGCGACCCCCGCGCGGGCTGGCCGGTGATCTCCCGGGTGGTGCCGCTCGCCGTGGTCTACGACGTCCTCGCGAGCCCCTTCGTCGTGTGGGCGGTGATCCGCGTCACCCGGCGGCTGGCGGGCGAGCGGACGCACGACAGGTTCGACCCGGCCACGGCCCGCTACCGGGCGATGGCCCGGGACCGCATATGAGGTCCCCCGATGTCAGGGCGGCCTCCTACGGCAGGCTCATGGTCCTGCACGTCCTGGTGGTCACGTTGCTGGTCGTCCTCATCGGGCGGTTGTGGACGCTGCAGGTCATCGAGGGCGGACACTACAAACGGGTCGCCGCCGAGAACCGCACCCGCGACATCGTCGTGCCCGCGTTGCGCGGCCAGATCCTGGACGACATGGGCCGCCCGCTGGTGCGCAACCGCAGCGACCTCGTGGTGTCGGTCGACAGCACGGCGCTGAGGCGCCAGCGCGACGCCGGTAAGGCCGTGCTGCAACGGCTCGCGGCCGTGCTCGGCACCTCCTACGACGACCTGGCGCTGCAGACCCGGCTGTGCTCGCCGACCGTCAAACGGCCCTGCTGGCCGGGTTCGCCGTACCAGCCGATCCCTGTGGACAACCACGTCCAATGGAAGAGCGCCCTGCAGATCATGGAGCGGCAGGAGGACTTTCCCGGCATCATCGCGCAGGTCCAGGCGGTCCGGGACTATCCGAAGACCGATGGCGCCACCGCGGTGCAGGCGCTCGGCTATCTGCAGCCGATCACTCAGGCGGAGCTCGACCAGCGCAAGGGGCTGAAGGTCACCGGGTTCAGCCGGGTGGACCTGATCGGCCGGGACGGCGTCGAGGCCGTCTATGACAGCTATCTGCGCGGAGAGCCCGGCGTCCGCAGGCTCATGGTGGACAGCCAGGGACGCGTCACCGGCGTGGCCAAGGAGGTGCCGGCCCGGCCCGGCGATCAGCTGGTCACCAGCATCGACGCCAAGGTCCAGGGAGCCGTCGAAGGGGCCCTGGCCAGGGCCGTCGACAACATGCACAAGCAGGGCAAGAAGGCGGACACGGCCGCGGGCGTGGTGATGGACGTACGGACCGGGCGGGTCGTCGCGCTGGCCAGCCTCCCCACGTACGACCCGGCCGTCTGGACCGGTGGCATCTCCCAGAACGAGTACGACTCGCTGCTCGGCAAGGACAAGGGCGAGCCACTGATCTCCCGTGCCACGCAGGGACAGTTCGCGCCCGGTTCGACCTTCAAGATCTCTTCGCTGTCCGCCGCGGTCAAGGACGGCTACAGCCTCAATGGCACCTACGACTGCCCGGGCTCCTTCAACGTCGGCAGCCGGGCCTTCACCAACTTCGAGGGCCAGGGCCACGGGCCGATGAACCTGCACACGGCCCTGGTCGTGTCCTGCGACACGATCTTCTACCGGTTCGCCTACGAGGAATGGCTGCGCGACGGCGGCATCCACCCGGTCCCGAGGCCGAAAGACCCCATGGTCCACATGGCCCGTACCTTCGGGTTCGGCACCCCGACCGGCATCGACCTGCCGAGCGAGTCCGCCGGCCGCATCCCCGACCGCGGGTGGAAGAAGGAGTACTGGGAGGCGACGAAGCAGTCGGCGTGCAAGGCGGCGAAGTCGGGATATCCCGACGTCGAGCGCACCGACCCGTCCCGGGCGGCGTATCTGAAGGCGATCGCCGCGGAGAACTGTGTCGACGGCTACGTCCTGCGTGCCGGTGACGCCGCCAACTTCTCCGTCGGCCAGGGCGACGTGCTGGTCACGCCGCTCCAGCTCGCCCGCGCCTACGCGGCCGTGGCCAACGGCGGCAGGCTGGTCGTGCCGCGGCTGGCCCGGGCGGTGGTGCGGGCGGATGGCACGGTGGTGCGCGAGTTCCAACCACCGGCTCCCAAGCGCCTGCAGGTGGACCCGAACGTGCTGGGCTATATGCGCAAGGCGCTGGCCGAGGTGCCCATGAAGGGCACCGCCGCCGGCGCGTTCTCCGGGTTCGACTTCGCCAAGGTCGCCGTGGCCGGCAAGACCGGGACCGCCGAGGTCTTCGGAAAGGACGACACCGCCTGGTTCGCCTCCTATGCCCCGGCCGGGGATCCGCAGCTGGTCATCGTGGTGATGGTGACCCAGGCCGCCACCGGTGGCGCCGTGTCCGCCCCGGCCGTACGCGAGATCTATGAGGACATCTACGGCCTGAACGGGAAGAAGGCGGCGCTGCCCGGCGGAAGGCTGCCGACCGGTCTGCCCAAGCCGAGGCCCGACGGAACGGTCGCGGGACCGTGATCCCCGCGCACGCGCAGGGCAGGCCCTGGTGGTGGCGGCGGGGCGCCGCGCTCCGCCGGCTGGACTGGACACTGATCCTCGCCGTCTGCGGGCTGTCGGTGATCGGTGCGCTGCTGGTGTGGTCGGCCACCCGCGTCGGACCCATCGGCACGCCCAGGGATCCGCTCGCCTTCTTCAAGAGGCACCTGCTCAACCTGCTGATCGGCTTCGTGCTCGGCGGGCTGGTGTCGGTGCTGGACTACCGGCTGCTCCGGGCCTACGCGCCATTTCTGTACGCCGTGTCCTGCATCGGACTGGTCGCCGTGCTCTCCCCGCTGGGTGAGACCATCAACGGCTCTCACTCCTGGATCGTGCTGGGCGCCGGTTTCCAGGTGCAGCCTTCGGAGTTCGGCAAGGTCGGCCTGGTGATCCTCCTGGCCATGCTGCTGGGCGAACCGCGGGACGGCGAGATCGGGCCCGGCTACCGGGACATCCTCCTGGGCCTCGGCCTGGCGGGGCTGCCGGCGGTCCTCATCATGCTCCAGCCGGACCTCGGCACCACGCTCGTCTTCGCGGCCGTGGTCCTCGGCATGCTGGCGATCTCCGGCGCGCCGAAGAGCTGGGTCGTCGGACTCGTCGCCTCGGCCATCAGCGGGGCCTTCGCCGTCTGGTGGTTCGGAGTCCTGAAGCCCTACCAGATCGCCCGGTTCACCGCGTTCGCCAACCCCGCGGCCGACCCGCGCGGCGCCGGTTACAACGCACAGCAGGCCCGCATCGCGGTCGGCTCCGGCGGCTTCAGCGGCAAGGGCCTGTTCAACGGCGAGCAGACGGCCGGCCACTTCGTACCCGAGCAGCAGACCGACTTCATCTTCACCGTGGCGGGAGAGGAGCTGGGATTCGTCGGTGCCCTGGTGATCCTCGTGCTCCTCGGCATCGTGCTGTGGCATGGCCTGCGGATCGCCACCCAGGCCATGGACCTGTTCGGCACGCTCGTGGCCAGCGGCGTCGTCTGCTGGCTGGCCTTCCAGACCTTCGAGAACGTCGGCATGACCCTCGGCATCATGCCGATCACGGGGTTGCCGCTGCCCTTTCTCTCCTACGGAGGATCGGCGACGTTCGCGAACATGATCGCGGTCGGCCTCTTGCAGGCCGTCCACCTGCGTTCGCACAGTGTGTGATCGCCGCTGCTTCGCGCTCAAGCCCGTCTGTGCGTCCGCTCCCGGCGTTCGCGCCCGGCGGTAGGCTGGGCGTTTGATCCAGGCCCTGATTCGGAGAGTTCCCTATGCCCATTGAGTCGATCTTCCCGCGTCTGGAGCCGCTGCTTCCACGCGTGCAGAAGCCGATTCAGTACGTCGGTGGCGAGCTGAACTCCCAGGTCAAGGACTGGGACGCGGCCGAGGTCCGCTGGGCGCTGATGTACCCCGACGCCTACGAGGTCGGGCTGCCCAACCAGGGCGTGCAGATCCTGTACGAGATCCTCAACGAGCGCGACGGCGTGCTGGCCGAGCGGACCTACTCGGTGTGGCCGGATCTCGAGGCACTGATGCGTGAGCACCAGATCCCGCAGTTCACTGTCGACGCGCACCGCCCGGTCGGCGCCTTCGACGTGCTGGGCGTCAGCTTCGCCACCGAACTCGGCTACACGAACCTGCTGACCGCGCTGGACCTCGCCGGCATTCCGCTCTCGGCGGCGGACCGGACGGACGAGCACCCGATCGTGCTCGCCGGCGGCCACGCGGCCTTCAACCCCGAGCCGATCGCCGACTTCCTCGATGCCGCGGTCCTCGGCGACGGAGAAGAGATCACCCTCGCCATCACCGAGGTCATCCGGGAGTGGCGGCGCGAGGGCGAGCCCGGTGGGCGGGACGAGCTTCTGCTGCGCCTGGCCAAGTCCGGTGGCGTCTACGTGCCGCGCTTCTACGAGGTGACCTACCTGCCGGACGGCCGCATCCACCGGGTCGCGCCGAACCGGCACGGCGTGCCATGGCGGGTCGACAAGCACACCGTCATGGACCTCGACCAGTGGCCCTACCCGCGCAAGCCGCTCGTCCCGCTGGCCGAGACCGTGCACGAACGGTTCTCGGTAGAGATCTTCCGGGGCTGCACCAGGGGATGCCGGTTCTGCCAGGCGGGGATGATCACTCGTCCCGTACGCGAGCGGTCGATCACCACGATCGGGGAC
Source organism: Streptosporangiaceae bacterium (assembly GCA_025964715.1). Classification (GTDB taxonomy): domain Bacteria; phylum Actinomycetota; class Actinomycetes; order Streptosporangiales; family Streptosporangiaceae; genus Actinomadura_C. The sequence goes on from JAOPYH010000091.1 coordinate 22,834, forward strand.
ATGGTCGAGACAGGGCTCAAGCAGTCAGGCCTCGACGAGGTCGGGCTGTTGTCGCTGTCCAGCGCCGACCACAGCGAGATCGGTGACATCGCGAAGGGGCTCGCCGACCGCTACGAGGGCACCAACACCTCGCTGTCCCTGCCCTCCACCCGCGTGGACGCCTTCAACGTCACGCTCGCCAACGAGCTGTCGAGGGGCGGCCGCCGCTCCGGCCTGACCTTCGCGCCCGAGGGCGGTTCCGAGCGCATGCGCAAGGTGATCAACAAGATGGTCACCGAGGACGACCTGATCCGCACCGTGACGACGGCGTACGAGAACGGCTGGCGGCAGGTCAAGCTCTATTTCATGTGCGGGCTGCCGACCGAAGAGGACGAGGACGTCCTCGCCATCGCGGACATGGCCCGGCGGGTCATCCAGGCGGGCCGCGAGGCCACCGGCCGGCGCGACATCCGCTGCACCGTGTCCATCGGCGGGTTCGTGCCCAAGCCGCACACTCCGTTCCAGTGGGCGGCGCAGTGCGACCACGAGACCGTCGACCGCCGGCTCTACGCGCTGAAGGACCGGTTGCGCCGGGACCGTGAGTACGGCAAGTCCATCGGCCTGCGCTATCACGACGGCAAGCCCTCGATCATCGAGGGGCTCCTGTCCCGGGGGGACCGCCGGGTGGCCGACGTCATCCGGGCCGTGTGGGCGGCCGGCGCCCGCTTCGACGGCTGGAGTGAGCACTTCTCCTATGACCGCTGGCTTACCGCGGCCGAGGAGGTCTTCGCGGACGGGCCCGTCGATCTGCACTGGTACACGACCCGGGCACGCGACGAGGTCGAGGTGCTGCCCTGGGACCACCTCGACGCCGGGCTCGACCGCGAGTGGCTGTGGCAGGACTGGCAAGAGTCGATCGCCGACGAGGCGGATATCCAAGAGGTCGACGACTGCCGCTGGACGCCCTGCTTCGACTGTGGCGTCTGCCCGACCATGGACACCGAGATCCAGATCGGCCCCACCGGGAAGAAGCTCCTCCCGCTCACCGTCGTGAAGTGATCCGCTCTCTGCGCCGGCCGCGATCGGGGTGAACCCCGGGGATCCCGGCCGCGTCTGAGCAAGCGTGAAGGCACATGTCCGCGACACCGTCTTGTGGCCGGCCGGTGAGCCGGCGCGGTCCGCGCTGCGGCCGATGGGCGTAGGTGGCCCGTGAGCCCCGTACCCTATAAGGGTGTTGTACGACCCCGGCCGGGGGAGCGTCCGAGGGACGCACACGGCAGGTGGTCGCGTGGCACCCACGATTGGACAGATGTTCGTCATCCGACGCTAGTAGGAAGGACTAAGACCCTGGCACCCATGCCGGAGGGTCCAGCGCCGGCTCCCGTGACCCAGCGCCTGCGAGTTCGCTATGCCAAGCGCGGCAGGTTGCGGTTCACGAGCCATCGCGACATTTCCCGGGCCGTGGAACGCGCAGTGCGGCGCGCCGGGATCCCTGTCGCGCACAGCGCCGGATTCACTCCGCACCCGAAGATCTCCTACGCGGGTGCGGCGGCGACCGGGGTGGCCAGCGAGGCGGAATACCTCGAGATCGGGCTCACCGAAGACCGCGACCCCGCGTGGATACGGGGAGCCCTCGATGATGCCCTTCCCGACGGGCTCGACATCCTCGATGTCGTGCCGGCTCGGATGGGCGCGTCGATCGCGGACCGGCTGGAGGCCTCCGAGTGGAGAGTACGGCTGGACGGTGTCACCCCAGGCGCCGCCACCGAGGCCACCGGAGTCTTCATGGCCGCCGCAGAGGTCGAGGTCGAACGCCTCACCAGGAAGGGACTGCGCCGTTTCGACGCCAGGTCCGCCGTCTGTGCTTGTGAGGCCTGGGCCTGTGAGCCGGACCGGCGCGGCAAGGGCGAGACCGCTGTCCCTTGTGTAATACTTCGAATGGTTGTTCGGCATACTACTCCTGCCGTTCGACCTGACGACGTCCTAGCCGGACTGCGTCAGGTGGCCGACTTCGCGCCGCCGTCACCTCCGTTGGTGACGCGGCTGGCGCAGGGCCCCCTGAACACGGACACCGGCGAACTCGCGGATCCGCTGGATCCTGACCGGAAGGCCGAACCGCCGGGCACTCATGCCTTGGCGACCGGCGGCCTTGCGAACATGCCGGTCGGAAACGCGGGTGCGGACGTTGTCGGCGCCCGGCCGTAGGGGCGACGCCGTGCACTCGGTGCCGCACCACAGGGGACGGCCAAGCGCACCCCCAACGACTTTTGTCGTCGTTGCCGGACGTAAAGGCCCGGAACACGACGACGCTACGACAGACGGAGTTCCTGTGCGGCGCACGGTGCTGGTTCACCAGGTGGTGAGGCAGGCCGTAGCGCCCGGGAGCCTGACAGGAGATTGCCCGCATGCTCGAGAACGAGGCCGACACGGCCACCAGTGCCGAAGGCACCGAACAGACCAGTAATCACGCGACCGCCCCGGAGAAGAAGCCCGCACGTTCGCGTCGCCGCGCGGCCAGCCGCCCCGCTGGTCCCCCGCCCGAGGTCGATGACCTCCCGGCGGTGGTCACGGCGGCACCCGCCAAGGCGAGCGCGCCCGTGACCCCCGCGGCCGCGGAGACGGCCGCGGCACCTGAGGGCGCCGGGCGGGCCGAGGCGGCGGAGGAGCCGGCCAAGCCGAAGAGGGCCACCAGGAGCCGGGCCCGCAAGCGTGAGACCGCGGCCGAACCGGACGCACAGCGCGTACAGGAGGAGGCGGCGGAGCCGAGCGAGCCGCGCGAGAAGCCGGAGAAGACCGCCCGGAGCAGGTCCCGGGCCGCGCGGAAGACCGAGACCCCGGAGCCGGCCGAGCAGACCGGTGAGTCGCGGCGGGCCGAGCCGGCCGAGGCCGCCATCGTGGGTCTCGGTGTGCCCGCGGTGACGTTCCAGCCGCCCATGGTGGTCTTCCAGCCCGCGACGACTCCCGTAACGGTGGCCGTACCTGCTCCGACCCCGGGCCAGGAGCCCGCCGAGGAGTCCGACGACACCACTGACCAGTCCGACGAGGACGACGAGTCCACTGACAGGCCCTCCCGCCGCCGGCGCCGCCGGGGCGGCCGTGGCCGGGGCAAGGTCAAGGACGGCGACGAGTCCACCGACGACGGCACCGACGACGGCGATGACGCGGACCACCAGGTAGCCGCTCCGGCGGCCGAGGACGAGCCCGCCGGCAAGGGGTCCGCCGACATGGACGACGACGACGAGGACGAGGACGGTCCCGGGTCCACCCGGCGCCGCAGGCGCCGTCGCCGGCGCAACGCTGGTGCCGCGGACACCGATGACAACGGCCACGACGACCCGCCCAACACGGTCGTCCACGTGCGCGAGATCCGCGCGGTCGAGGACGAGGTCCAGTCCGTCAAGGGTTCGACGCGGCTCGAGGCCAAGAAGCAGCGCCGCCGTGAAGGCCGTGAGCAGGGCCGCCGGCGGCCGCCGATCATCACCGAGTCCGAGTTCCTCGCCCGCCGCGAGGCCGTCGAGCGGGTCATGGTGGTCCGGCAGGAGGGCGACCGAACCCAGATCGCGGTGCTCGAGGACGACGTCCTGGTGGAGCACTACGTCGACCGCGCCAGTCACCAGTCCTACGTCGGCAACGTCTATCTCGGCAAGGTCCAGAACGTCCTGCCCTCGATGGAGGCGGCGTTCGTCGACATCGGCAAGGGGCGTAACGCCGTCCTCTACGCCGGTGAGGTCAACTGGGACGTCGCCGGGCTCGTGGGTCATCCCCGCCGCATCGAGTCGGCCCTGCGGTCGGGGCAGTCGGTGCTGGTGCAGGTGACCAAGGACCCGCTCGGCCACAAGGGCGCCCGGCTGACCAGCCAGGTCTCACTTCCGGGCCGTTACCTGGTCTACGTGCCGGACGGCTCGATGACCGGCATCAGCCGCAAGCTCCCGGACAAGGAGCGCACCCGGCTCAAGCAGATCCTCAAGCGGGTCATGCCCGAGAACGCCGGTGTGATCGTTCGTACCGCCGCGGAGGGCGCCACCGAGGAGGAGCTCAGCCGGGACGTGTCCCGGCTGGCCGCCCAGTGGGAGAACATCCAGCAGGAGGCCAAGTCCGCCAACGCCCCCGAGCTGCTCTACGGGGAGCCCGACCTCACCATCCGGGTGGTCCGCGACGTCTTCAACGAGGACTTCGGCCGGCTGGTGGTCTCCGGCGACGAAGCCTGGGACATCGTCCAGGATTACGTCAGCTACGTCGCGCCCCATCTGGCGGACCGGGCGACCAAGTGGACGCAGTCCGAGGACGTCCTGACCGCCTACCGCATCGACGAGCAGATCGCCAAGGCGCTGGAGCGCAAGGTGTGGCTGCCGAGCGGCGGCTCGCTGGTGATCGACCGCACCGAGGCCATGACGGTCGTGGACGTCAACACCGGCAAGTTCACCGGCCAGGGAGGCAACCTCGAAGAGACGGTGACCCGTAACAACCTCGAGGCCGCCGAGGAGATCGTCCGGCAGCTGCGGCTGCGCGACGTGGGCGGCATCATCGTGGTGGACTTCATCGACATGGTGCTGGAGAGCAACCGCGACCTGGTGCTGCGCCGGCTGCTCGAGTGCCTCGCCCGCGACCGTACGAAGCACCAGGTCGCCGAGGTGACCTCGCTGGGGCTGGTCCAGATGACCCGTAAGCGGGTCGGACAGGGCCTGATCGACGCCTTCTCCGAGGTCTGCGAGTGCTGCAACGGCCGGGGCATCCACGTGTCCCAGACCCCGGTGGCACTTCAGCCGGAGGACGCCGCGGCCATCGGCCGGCGCCGCAAGCGCAAGGGCGAGGTCGAAAAGGTCGTCGAGAAGAAGCTCGCCAGGCACGAGGCCGACATGACGGCCGAGGCCGAGCCGGAGGAGGAGCCTGCCAAGCCGGAGCGCAAGCAGGCAGGCCGGGCCAAGGGCGGCAGGTCGCGGGCGGCCAAGGCCGCGGTGGAGGTCGTCGAGCCGGACGCGCCGCCGGCGTCGGCCGTCGCGGACGCCACTGCGCTGGAAGAGGCGACCGTGGTGACGGCCACCGACGAGTCGACGCACGGCCCTGACCGCTCGGGCGAGCCGGCCGAGGCCGCTGACGCCGCTGAGGCCGTCGAGACCGTCGAGCCGGCCGACGCCGGGGACACCGAGGACGAGGCGCCGGCCGCGAGCAACGGCCGCAGGCGCCGCGTCCGCCGGTCCCGGCCGAAGGCGGACGTGGGGCTGGAAGACGGCGAGTGAGGTCCGGAACCCGCGGCCGGTTCGCTTTCCGGCCGCGGGTTCCGGTACTCTGTAAAACCGGCGCGTGTAGTGCGCGCATGTTCTTGCGCCTGAGATCGCAACCGGATTTCCGGAACGACGAGCTCGGCGCAGATCCCCAGGTCCTCAAACGAGGACAACCAGGAGTTTCAGCCCCGCGCTGCGGGGATGGTCCGGAAGGGTTCCGCGTGTACGCGATTGTCCGTTGCGGCGGCAGGCAGGAGAAGGTGGCCGTCGATGACGTGCTCACCGTCGACAAGCTGACCGGTGACGTCGGCTCGACGGTGATGTTCCCGGCGCTGCTGGTCGTCGACGGCGGCAACGTCGTGAGTGCGGCCGCCGAGCTGTCCAGCTATCAGGTCACGGCCGAGATCCTCGGCGCGACCAAGGGTCCCAAAATCAACATCATGCACTACCGGAACAAGACCGGGTACAAGCGGCGGATGGGACACCGTCAGCCGTACACCCAGGTCAAGGTCACTGGAATCAAGGCCGGTAAGTAGGCTGCCCCGCGCGAGCGGGGCTGACCCAGGAGGGGCAGGAAATGGCACATAAGAAGGGCGCCTCGTCCAGCCGCAACGGCCGCGACTCCAACGCTCAGCGTCTGGGCGTGAAGCGGTTCGGTGGACAGGCTGTCAACGCCGGCGAGATCATCGTGCGGCAGCGCGGCACGCACTTCCACCCCGGCATCAACGTCGGGCGTGGCAGTGACGACACGCTGTTCGCGCTCGTGCAGGGCACGGTCGAGTTCGGCCGTTACCGCGGCCGTCGCGCCGTGAGCATCGTCCCACCGGCGGCGTAGTCCGCCGCAGCACAGGCCACTGATCAAGGGCGGACCGATACCGGTCCGCCCTTGTTCGTTTTGAAGAGGTTTTTGACGAAAGGGAAGGGAGCAACGTGCCTGACTTTGTGGACCGTGTGGTCCTTCACGTCTCGGCGGGAAACGGCGGGCACGGTTGCGCCTCCATCCACCGAGAGAAGTTCAAGCCCCTGGGCGGCCCGGACGGCGGCAACGGCGGGCATGGCGGCGATGTCGTGCTGGAGGTCGATCCGAACACCGCCAGTCTTCTCGACTACCACCGCCGGCCACATCGCCGGGCCGGCAACGGCCGGCCGGGTCAGGGCTCGCACCGCAACGGTGCCCAAGGTGACGACATGCTGCTCACCGTGCCGAACGGCACCGTGGTGAAGTCCCCGGACGGCACGGTGCTCGCCGACCTGGTCGGGAGCGGCACGCGGTTCGTCGTCGTAGAAGGCGGCCGCGGTGGGCTCGGCAATGCCGCGCTGGCCTCCTCGAAGCGCAAGGCCCCCGGCTTCGCGCTCTTCGGCGAGCCGGGCACCGAGCACGATCTGGTCCTGGAGCTCAAGACCGTCGCCGATGTCGCGCTGGTCGGGTTCCCGAGTGCGGGGAAGTCCTCGCTGATCGCCGCCATGTCGGCGGCCAAGCCGAAGATCGCGGACTATCCCTTCACGACGCTGGTCCCCAACCTCGGGGTGGTCAGCGCCGGCGACCACATCTTCACCGTCGCGGACGTGCCCGGGCTGATCGAGGGCGCGAGTGAGGGCAAGGGCCTCGGCCTGGAGTTCCTGCGCCACATCGAACGGTCCTCAACGCTCGCGCACGTCCTGGACTGCGCCACCCCCGAACCCGGCCGCGACCCCATGTCCGACTTCGAGGTGATCGAGCGCGAGCTCCAGGCCTACGACCGGGCTCTCGGAGACCGGGCGCTGTCGGACCGGCCACGGCTGATCGTCCTGAACAAGGTGGACGTGCCGGACGGCAGGGAGCTGGCCGATCTCGTACGGCCGGAGTTCGAGGCTCGCGGCCTGCGCGTGTTCGAGGTCTCGGCCTCGTCCCATGAAGGTTTGCGTGAGCTCTCCTTCGCGATGGCCGAGATGGTCGAGTCCTACCGCGCCACCCTGCCTGTGGAGGAGCCCACGAGGATCGTGCTCCGCCCGGCCGGGGTCGGCGGCGTCGAGTTCCAGGTCAAGGCCCTCGGCGAGAACACCTATTTGATCTCCGGTGCCAAGCCCTCCCGCTGGCTCCGCCAGACCGACTTCAGCAACGAGGAGGCCGTCGGCTACCTCGCCGACCGGCTCGCCCGGATCGGCGTCGAGGAACGGCTGGCCGAGGCCGGTGCCGAGGCCGGCGCGACCGTGATGATCGGCACGGAGCAGGACGCGGTGGTGTTCGACTGGGACCCGGGCATCGCCGCGGGTGACCGGCACGGGCTCGGCCCGCGTGGCACCGACCGCCGGCTCAGCGACTGGTAGGCCGCGCTCGCCCCGAAGTGCCCACGGTCGGCCTTTGTGTGAGGAGGTAGGGGTTGCGCACGGCCATCGCGCAGGCGCGCCGCATCGTGGTCAAGGTCGGGTCCTCGTCGCTGACCACGCCCGGCGGCATGCTCGACGCAGACCGGGTCGACGAACTCGTCGACGTGCTGGCCCGGCGCCGCACGGCCGGGGGCGAGGTCGTCTTCGTGTCCTCGGGTGCGATCGCCGCCGGTCTCGGCCCGCTCGGGCTGTCCCGCCGCCCGCGCGACCTGGCCACCCAGCAGGCGGCGGCCAGCGTCGGCCAGGGCCTGCTGGTCTCGCGCTACATGTCCGCCTTCGCCGGGTACGGGCTACAGGTCGGTCAGGTCCTCCTCACCGCCGACGACCTGATCCGGCGCACGAACCACCGCAACGCCCAGCGCACCCTCAGCCAGCTCCTCACCATGGGTGTCGTCCCGATCGTGAACGAGAACGACACCGTCGCCACCCACGAGATCCGGTTCGGCGACAACGACCGCCTCGCCGCCCTGGTCGCGCACCTGGTCCGGGCGGACGGACTCCTGCTGCTGTCCGACGTGGACGCGCTGTACGACGGCGACCCCAGGCGTGCGGACGCCCGCCGGCTCGCCGACGTACGGGACGCCTCCGACCTCGAGGGAGTCGACCTCGGCAGGACCGGCAGCCGGGTCGGCACCGGGGGCATGATCACCAAGGTCGAGGCCGCCCGGATCGCCACCGGCGCGGGCGTACCCGTGGTGCTGACCAACGCTGCCTCCGCCGCCGCGGCGCTCGCCGGCGAGCCGGTCGGCACGTTCTTCCACCCCAACGGCCGCCGCCCCTCGACCCGCCACCTCTGGCTCGCGCACGCCACCACCGGGCAGGGCCGGCTGCTGCTGGACGCCGGTGCGGTGGAGGCGGTGGTACGGCGCCGCAAGTCACTGCTGCCGGCCGGGGTCACCGGGGTGGAGGGCGACTTCGCGGCCGGCGATCCGGTGGACATCTGCGACCGGGAGGGCCAGATCGTGGCCCGTGGCCTGGTGAACTATGACGCGGGTGAGATCCCCGACCTGATGGGACGCTCGACCCGCTGGCTGGCCCGGGAGCTCGGCCCGGAGTACGAGCGGGAGATCATCCACCGCGATGACCTCGTGCTGCTACCGGCGACGACCGCAAGATGACGACAGGGACGGCGTTAACGCCGGAGGAGGAGCGCCATGGCTGAGGGAACGCAGGAGCAGGTGCTGGAGGTCGCACGGCGGGCCAAGCAGGCGGCGGCCGAGCTGGCCCCGGCGCCGCGCCGGCTCAAGGACGCCGCGCTGCACGCCATCGCCGACGCGCTGATCGCCCGTACCCCGGAGCTCCTCAAGGCCAACGAGTCGGATGTGACGCGGGCCCGGGAGGCGGACACGCCGGACGCCATGATCGACAGGCTGAGCCTTTCCGAGGAGCGCGTCGCGGCCATCGCCGAGGCCGTACGCCACGTCGCCGCCCTTCCCGACCCTGTGGGGGAGAGCGTCCGGGGCAACACCCTGCCGAACGGGCTCGAGCTCCGGCAGGTGCGGGTCCCTCTCGGCGTGGTCGGCATCATCTACGAGGGGCGGCCCAACGTCACCGTCGACGCCGCCGCGCTGACCCTGAAGAGCGGCAACGCGGTCCTGCTGCGCGGCTCGTCCTCCGCCTACGACTCCAACGCCGCGCTCGTGGGACTCATGCGCGACGCGCTGGCGCCGACCGGTGTCCCCGCCGACGCCGTCCAGCTCGTCCCGGGCACGTCCCGTGAGTCGGTGCGGCACCTCATGCGCGCCCGTGGGCTCGTCGACGTGCTGATCCCGCGCGGCGGCGCGACGTTGATCAACACGGTGGTCGAGCACTCCACCGTGCCGGTCATCGAGACCGGGGTCGGCAACTGTTCGGTCTACGTCGACGCGGCCGCCGATCTCGACATGGCGGTGGACATCCTGATCAACGCCAAGACCCAGCGGCCCTCGGTCTGCAACGCCGCCGAGACGGTCCTGGTGCACTCCGGCATCGCCGGCGCGTTCCTGCCCAGAGCCTTGGAGGCTCTGCGTGCCGCGGGGGTCACCGTCCACGGCGACGCGCGGGTCCAGGCCTACGGCGCGGACGTCGTGGCCGCGACCGACGCCGACTACGGCACCGAATACCTCTCGCTGGACATCTCGGCCGCCGTCGTGGACTCCCTGGAGGAGGCCGTCACGCACATCCGGCGCTACGGCTCCGGGCACACCGAGGCCATCGTCACCACCTCACAGCAGGCCGCCAAGCGCTTCGTGGCACTGGTCGACTCGGCCGCGGTGATGGTCAACGCCTCGACCCGCTTCACCGACGGCGAGGAGTTCGGCTTCGGTGCCGAGATAGGCATCTCGACTCAGAAGCTGCACGCCCGCGGTCCCATGGGCCTGCCCGAGCTCACCTCCACGAAGTACGTCGTCGTCGGTGAGGGCCACCTCAGACTCTGATCCGGCAAGGGCGGCCGCCTCAGCGGACCGTGAGGTCGGTGGACTTGTCGCCCGCAATGATCTTGTAGTCGCCCGGCAGGACCGTACGGGCGCCGGCGCCGTCGATGTCGCCGGCCGTCACGGCCAGCCGCGACAGTGGCAGGTCCAGGGTCACGGTCTTGTTCTCACCCGCCCTCAACGGCACCCTGGCGAAGGCCGCGAGCCGCTTGGGCGGGACCAGCACCCGGCTCACCGGCTGCGCCGCGTACACCGGAACGATCATGTCGCCGTCCCGCGGACCCGTGTTCGCGACCTGCACCGAGACCTTCACCGTGCCGTTCCCATGCGCGGACGCCGAACCCAGGCTCACGCCCCGTACCTCGAACGTCGTGTACGAGAGGCCGTGGCCGAACGCGTACTGCGGGTCGTAACCGGAGCTCTCACCACTGTTGGTGCCGGGCAGCTGCTGGTAGTACATCGGCAGGTCCCCGGTGCTCTTCGGCCACGACACCGGCAGCCGGCCACTCGGGTCGGCCCGGCCGTACACCACGTCGGCCACGGCGTTTCCGCCTTCGGAGCCGGGGAGCCACGCGGCCAGTACGGCATCGGCGTCCGCGACCTTCCCGAGCACCAGGGGGCGGCTCGTCACGAGCACCGCGATCACCGGTTTGCCGGTGGCCTTGAGTGCGGCGACGAGGTCCTGCTGCTCGGCGGTGAACGCGGGGACCTCCTTGTCGTTGGCCCCCTCGGCGCCCGGCTTCTCGCCGATCACCACGATGGCCGCGTCGGCTCCCCTGGTCCTGCCCACCGCGTCGTCCTTGGTGGCCGCGTGCTCCACGGTGGTACCCGGAGGGACTCCCGCCTGGAGGCCGGCCAGGATCGTCTCTCCGGGCACCTTGTCGCCGGCCGCCATGCCCTGCCAGCCGATCGTCCAGCCGCCCATCTGGTTCGGGAGGCTGTCGGCGCTCTCGCCGGTGACGACGATCTTCTTGCCGGAGCCGAGCGGAAGCACGCCGGCCTGGTTGCGGAGCAGGACGAGGGATTCCGAGGCCGCTTTGCGGGCCAGAGCCGTGTCGGCGCCCAGGACGGTGGCGTCGGCCTTGGCCGGGTCGACGTAGGGATGCTCGAACAGCCCTTGGCCGATCTTCAACCGCAGGATCCGGGACGTTGCCTCGTCGATCCGCCGCCGGGACACCAGGCCCTCCCTGACCGCCGCCAGCAGGCCGTCGGTGAACTCCTTTGCGCTGTAGGGCTCCATCGCCATGTCAACGCCCGCATTGACGGCGGCCGCGATCGCGTGCTTGTAGTCCGCGGTGAGGTGATAGCTCTCCTGCAGGGCTTTGACGTCGTGCCAGTCCGTGATCACGACGCCCTTGAAGCCCCACTGCCCGCGGAGCACGTCGGTGAGCAGATATCGGGACGCGTGCGCGGGGATGCCGTTGACCGCGCCGGAGTTGACCATGAGGGTGTCCGCGCCCGCGTCGACCTGGGCCTTGTACGGGGGGAGCAGCGTGTCCTGGAGGTAGCGGATCGACACGTCCGCGTTGACCCGGTCGTGGCCGTTGAACGGCTCGGAGTAACCGCCGAAGTGCTTGACCGTCGCGGAGACCTGCCCGGCCGCCTCCATGCCCGTGACCGTGCTGCCGGCGAGCGAGCCCGCGAGCAGCGGGTCCTCGGCGAAGGCCTCGTAGTAGCGACCCCAGCGGGCGTCCCTTGCGAGGTCGGAGACCGGTGCGAAGTTCCAGGTCGGGCCGGTGGCCTTGACGACCTTGGCGGTCGAGGCGCCGAGATCGCGTACGAGCGTCGTGTCCCAGCTGGAGCCCAGGCCGATCTGGTGCGGGAAGATCGTTGCCCCGGCCACGTTGTTGTGCCCGTGCACGGCGTCGACGCCATAGATGATCGGGATGTGCAGCCGGTGATGGTCGATGGCGTACTTCTGCACGTAGTTGACCATCTCGGCCCACGCCCGGGGCGTGTTGGTCGGCGGCGTCATGCCCCCGCCGGACAGGATCGAGCCGGTCTTGGCGTCGTCGAACACGGCCTTCAGGCAGTCCGCCCGCCAGTCGCCGTTGGTCCACTCACAGTCGCCGCGCAAGCGCGCCACGGCGATCTGTGTCATCTGGCCGACCTTCTCCTGCAGGGTCATGCGCCCCAGCAGGTCGCTGACCCGGGCGTCGGTACGCGCGTTCGGATCGAGGTAGGTGGGCCGGGAGGACTGCGCGCCGGCGGAGGCGGTGCTGAGCGACAGCCCGCTCACCACCAATGCCGTGGCCAACCCGATCCGGAGGGCCTTCGCCCGTTGCGGGAATCTCATGTCCTGTGCTCCAAGAGGCCAAGCGCGCCCGGTGACCCCGTCCGTGGCACGTGGTGACGGTCCGGCCCTGTGAGCAAAGAGCGGCGAGGGAGTGAAGTCAAGAGTTCGAGGTGCGAAAGGTCCGCATCCGGCCGTTTTGGGGGGTCGCTCTCCCGGAGCCTCTACGGGCGTCAGCCGCCGTTGCGGCCGTGCCCGCTCTCGCGGCTGTCCGGGCCGTGATCGCGCGCGCCGCCGCGACGGCCGATCCGGTCGAACAGGCCCTCGGCGGCACCGGCCGCACCCTCGGCGACATCGCGGACCTTGCCGATGAACGGGTCAGCGGTGCGGCTCCAGGACTCGCGATAGGAGTTCGCCGCGTTCTTGATCTCCTCGGACATCGAGGCGTTGCGGTCGTCCTCCCGCCGGGGGTAGGTGCCGTCGAGGATCCGCTGATAGTCGCCCGCGCCGGCCCAGCGGTCGATCTCGGAGAACCGCACGACGGCGTAGGGGTGTTGCTGCCGGAGCAGATTGAGGAACTTCATCAGGCCGTCGCGGACGTCGCCGGCGGCGTCGTACTCGCGGGCCTGTGCGCGGAAGGCCTCGGCGTTCATCTCCGACAGCCGCGCGCCGCCGGCCATCTTCATCAGGGCCCGCTTGACCGCCTCGGGATCCTGGCCGGTGAGCAGGCCCGCCCGGTCGGCGGACAACTCCGACTTCCGCTGCCACTCCTGCAGGCCCATGATCACTGCGGCGATACCGATATTGCCGAGTGGCAACCACGCCAAGCGGGCCCCGAGTGAGGTCAGGATGAGCAGCATGGTCCGGTAGACGGCGTGCCCCGACAGGATGTGGCCGACCTCATGCCCGACCACATAGCGCAGCTCCTCGTCGTCAAGGAGGTCCAGCAGCCCGGTGTTGATCACGATGAAGGGCTTGTCGGTGCCGATCGCCATGGCGTTGGGCCTGGGGTCCTGCACCACGTACAGCTCGGGCACCTGATCGAAGTCGAGGATGTACGCGCTGTCGCGGACCATGTCGTGGAGATGGCGGAACTGGTCCTCGCCCACCCGTACGCTGCCGCCGAGGAACATCAACCGGATCGCCCGTTCGCTGAACAGGCCGGACAGGCGCCTGAGGACGGTGTCGAATCCCGTCAGCGACCTCAGCGCCACGAGTGCCGAGCGGTCGGCTGGGTGTTCGTAGGCGCGGGAGCTGATTCCGGGGAAGCGAGTGCGGGAACGGTCCGGCGTGCTCGTCATGTCCGGCATGTTATTTCCGACGAACGGCCCCGGCCGAGGGTTCCCGTCCCGGCGGCCCACACCGGCCGTTCAGCTGCCGGATCAGGGGCCGTGCGGGCCTGAAGGGCGTGCTCGCTAAGGTCACCACTATGAATACGAAGGGGCCCCGCCGGCTAGGGATCATGGGTGGCACCTTCGATCCGATCCACCATGGCCACCTGGTGGCCGCCAGTGAGGTGGCACACCTGTTCGCGCTGGACGAGGTCGTCTTCGTGCCGACCGGCCAGCCCTGGCAGAAGAACGGCCGCAAGGTCGCGCCGGCCGAGGACCGTTACCTGATGACCGTGATCGCCACGGCGTCGAACCCCCGCTTCTCGGTGAGCCGGATCGACATAGACCGTCCCGGGCCGACCTATACGGTCGACACGCTGCGCGAGATGCGCGCCCTGTACAGCTCGGAGACCGAGTTCTTCTTCATCACCGGCGCCGACGCGCTGGAGAAGATGCTGGCCTGGCGCAACGCCGATGACATGTTCGGCCTCGCCCACTTCATCGGGTGCACCCGCCCGGGGCACTGCCTCACGGATCCGGGTCTGCCCGAGGGCCAGGCCAGCCTTGTCGAGGTCCCGGCGCTGGCGATCTCCTCCACCGAGTGCCGTGAGCGCGTTCAGGCCGGCGAGCCCATCTGGTACCTCGTCCCCGATGGCATCGTTCAATACATCAACAAGCGGAATCTGTATCAGGACGGCGAATGACCCAGCGCGCGGAAGGCCGGAGGGCGCGACACCACCTCTCATGAGAGGGTGGAGGTGGACACATCCCCGAACAAGGAGGATCACGTCGTACCGTGACAGCATCCGACAAGGCCGCACAGCTCGTCCAGATCGCCGCTGAGGCAGCGGGGGAGAAGCTTGCCGACGACATCATCGCCTATGACGTGAGCGAGCAACTCGTCATCACCGACGCGTTCGTGCTCTGCTCCGCGGGCAGTGACCGTCAGGTTCGCGCCATCGTGGACGAGATCGAGAAGCGTATGCGTGAGGACGCCAGCACCAAGCCCGTACGCCGCGAAGGCGAGCGAGAAGGCCGCTGGGTGCTGCTCGACTTCATCGACATCATCGTCCACGTGCAGCACGAGGAAGACCGGCTCTTCTACGCCCTCGAGCGCCTGTGGAAGGACTGCCCGCGGATCGAGCTGCCGGAGAGCGTGAACACCCACGCCCCCCAGCACCCGCTCGGCGGCGGTCGGTGAGCCAGGCACAGGCCGGCCGCGGTAAGCGGCGGCTGGTGCTGTGGCGGCACGGCCAGACCGCCTGGAATCTGGAGAACCGCTTTCAAGGCAAGACCGACATCCCGCTGGACGAGACAGGTGTCGCGCAGGCCGCTCGCGCGGCCAGGCTGCTGTCCGGCTTGAAGCCCGGCGCGATCATCGCCTCGCCGCTGCAGCGCGCCGCCGCGACCGCGGGGTCACTCGCGGAGGTCACCGGACTTCCGGTGGACTACGACCCCGACCTGATGGAGCGCGACGGCGGGGAATGGGAAGGGCTCACCGGCGACGAGATCCGGGAGCGCTATCCCGCCGAGCACTCCACCTGGGAGCCCCCGGGGGGAGAGACCAGCGAACAGGTCGCCAAGCGCGTCTGCGGGGCGTTCGAGCGGGCGTTGGAGGGTCTGCCGTCCGACGGGGTCCTGGTGGTCGCGTCGCACGGCGCCGCGCTCCGGCTCGGCATGGCCCAGCTCCTCGGCTTCCCCGAGGAGATCTGGGAGCGCCTCGGAGGCCTTTCCAACTGCAGCTGGTCCGTGCTGGCCGAGGGCCGTTCCGGGTGGCGCCTGATCGAGCACAACGCCGGCACACTTCCCGAGCCGGTGCTCAGCGACGACCGCACGGAGAACGGGGCCTGACCAGATCGGGGCCATCCGGTTCGAAGCCACGAGCGGTGTCCTATACACTGGCGAAGCGCTGCGGGTGAAAGCCCAGCAGTCGCACGGGGCTATGGCGCAGTTGGTAGCGCGCCTCCATGGCATGGAGGAGGTCTGGGGTTCGAATCCCCATAGCTCCACAGCATCGAGAACCCCCGGCCCAGTGGCCGGGGGTTCTGTGCTTTCGGCCCGGACCGGATCACGCGCGTGTCTCTCGCGACCTCGGCGTCCGCGTCATTTCACTTGTGGGTCAGCGATCCCTCATCGCCGCGGCGACCCGGTTGATCTCGCGCTCGCCTAGCGAGCAGTTGCACTGCCCGCAACCTGGCTGGTTGTCCATGGTTCAGCCCTCCTCCACATAGCTGCTCAGAGGCTATGCCCGGTTTGCCGCAAAGGCCCATTGCCCTGGGGGGACAGAAGCCTCTCCCCGCCCCGGCTCGTCCTTGCGCCGGCGGGCGCGTCACGGGTAGGTGTGCCGGTGGGCTAAGCTTCCGTGTGCGCTGATCGTGGGATCGGCGCCTGGGGCTATGGCGCAGCTGGTAGCGCGCCTCCATGGCATGGAGGAGGTCTGGGGTTCGAATCCCCATAGCTCCACTCGCAACTGAGGCAGCGGGCCTTCAGGTCCGCGCCGCGCTATGGCGGCCGGGATCATGCCGGCCGGTCGACGTCCGCCCACAGGCTCGGCAGATTCACCACGACGCCCTCCTGTGTGCTGCGTGCGATCACGACTATCGCCTCCTCGCCGGTCGAAGGGTTCTCCTCCCGATGTGGGACGTAGGGCGGGACGAAGACGTAATCACCGGCTTGCGTCTCGATCCTCACCTCGTCGGCACCCTCGGCGAAGACGAACACCGGGTGCCCGGACACCACATAGATCGCCGTCTCCGCCTCCCCATGGTGATGATCGCCAGAGTTGGTCCGCGGCCCGACGTGCGTGCGTCCCATCCACAGCCGCTGGGACCCGGCGGTACGGCCGGAGATCGCCTCGAACCGGCGCATGCCCGGACTCTGCGCGGTATCCGCGCTGAGTGTGCCGCCGCGGATGTGCCGCAGCCGCTGGTGCCACGCCGTCGTGTCGTCGGAACGTCCCTGAGCCTGTGCGTCCTCGGTCATCGTTCGATCCTCGCACCGGCCGGGAATATCTGGCGCGGTCTCCTTGCTCTTCCATGGCGGCGCGTGGACCCGGGTTCGGGTTTCCGGCGCCGCGGTCAGTCTTCGCGCTCGTGTAGACGTGTGGCGGGATCTGTGGTTTGGCGCCGGCGTTGGCCGGGTACGGCACGTGGGTTGACGTTTGTGGGAACTGTGTCTAATGTTCTCAATGCCCCGAGGGATGCGGAACGCCGGTTCGGCGGTCGGCCCCGGGGACGCCTCTTCGATTTTGATGATCGTTCTGGTTGGTTCTGGGACGGTGTTAGGCTTGGGGTCACCCCAGACGGGATGCAGGACGCTGTTGCGGCCGGCCC
>JAOPYH010000107.1 GCA_025964715.1 Streptosporangiaceae bacterium
AAGGTCGTGACGCGGTCAAGGAGGCGTGGCAGGACGACCCCGCCAAGGTGCTGGAGTACCTCGCCCCGCCCGTGCTGCCCGCCCCGGTCGTGGAGGAGCCGGCCGAGGCTCCGGCCGCAGCGGATGACGACGACATGGACCTGTCGGCGCTCCTGGAGATGCGTGCCAGCCAGGCGGGCGGTGATGGGCAGTGACCACGGGACTCGCCGAGATCGACCAGGCCGAACTGGAGCAGGTCGACGTCTCAGAGCTAACTCCAACCGAGATCGCGAAAGCCCTCATTGTCCTTACCCGGCAGATGTACGCGAAGGTCCGCGAGCTCCGTGAACTCGGGGAGAAGTCAGCGAAGGCGAAGAAGGAAGCCAAGGTCGCCTACGCCCACGCGTTCTTGGCCGCTCAGGGGCCGATGGATGTCCGCAAGCAGGAAGCGGAGCTGGCTGCGGCTGAAGCCCGGTTCGTGGCGGACGTCGCCGACCAGGAAGTGTCCGCCTGCAAAGAGGCGCTGAAGGTCATGCACGCCACCGTGGACGTTGGCCGCAGTTTGAGCGCGACCACCCGAGACGAGATGAAGTTGGCCGGGGTCGGTGGCGCATGAAGAACTCACCGATGCCTCGCCGCACGAAGCCGATGCCGCGGCGCACCGGGTTGAACCCGGGACAGAAGCCACTGACGAGCACGACTCCCATCAAGCCCCGTAGCGCCAAGACCGTCCGCCGGTACGTGGAGCGCCGCGCTCTGGTCGCTGAGCTGTTCGCCGACCCGACCGTGTGTGAGGTGCCGTGGTGCGCCTCGCCGGCGACGGACCCGCATGAGCCGCTGACGCGTGCCCGCGGAGGTTCGATCGTCGACCGCGACAACGTCCGGCTGATCTGCCGTATCCACCACTCGGAGATCCACGACACCGAGCCCCCTTGGGCGTACGAGCTCGGGTTCCTCGCCCACTCGTGGGACCGAGGCGATGCCGCATGAACCCCCGCAACCACCCCCGCATGAGGAGATCCGCCATGTCTAACTTCCGAACCCCCCGCAACACCGAGCGCGCCATGCACGAGGACCCCATCGAAGCGATGCTGTTCCTCGCCGCCGCCATGGGAGGTAACCCCTCCACCCCAATCGAGGCACAGGAAGCCGCCGGCCAGCGGGAACTCGTCAACTCCGACGTCATCCCCAGCCAGATCAACGGCGGCTCCGAAGCGGACCTGACCTCGCTCGGGTTCGTCCTCGGTGAGCAGGTCGACGGGGACCCGATGTTCCGCCGGGCGACCCTCCCTGCCGGGTGGAAGCGCGAGGGCTCCGACCACTCGATGGGGTCGTACATCGTCGATGGGCTCGGCCGCCGCCGCTGCGGGATCTTCTACAAGGCGGCGTTTTACGACAGGTCAGCCCACATCTCCGTCACGAGTGTCTACGGCTACGTCAGCGAGTGCCTGCACGACGGCAAGACACCTGTCCTCGATGACGAGTGGGCGACCAAGAGCGCGGTCCTCGCCGCGGTGGAGCAGATCCGCGACACGGAGTCCGAGCAGATCGACTTCTGGACGCAGCACGGCAACCAGCAGTACGTCGAGGAGTCGCGGGAGAAGATCGCGAACTGCGAGGCGCTGAGGCAGCGGATCGAAGCCGCATGACCGTCACCGCCGTGCTCGAGGACACGCTCCGCCGTCACCTCTACGCGGCGGTGGAAGCCGTCACCCCGTCCCCGTCCGGGCTGTCCCGGATCCGCGCTGGCATCGCCCGCGCCCACAAACCCCGCACCTGCCCCCGGAGAGAAGGGAACGACATGCCTGACAACAAGCCCCTGACCGTTGAGGTCCAGCCGATTGCGCTCGGCATCGGTGACGTGCTCCTCACCGACCCGGACCACCCGGGACAGGACGTCAACTGGCTTATCACCGCTGTCGGCCGTGAGGGCGGCGTGGTCATCGCCGAGTACGTCACCGACGACGGCAAGGAAGGCCGCCACGGGTTCGAGGACCCCCGCGTCTGGCTGACTGTCGTGCCCCGCCTGACGGACGCCCCGACGCCGAGCGCGGACCCGGTTGAGACCGCCGAGACGAGCGAGGAGGCGGCGTGACCGCCGGAGGCCGCCGCCGAGGCCGCGGCCCCGACGTCTCCGCCCCCCCCACCACCAACACCGAGGACACCATGCCCACGTTCACTGTCACCTCCGACGCTGGCCTCGACGCCATCTGGGCCCAGCACCTGGCCGCGGACCGTTGCGCCCGCGAAGCCGGGCAGGCCGCCGCGTCGCTCGAGCGGGACGCTGACCGTCTCCGCAGCGAGGCCACGGCGCTGCGGAACCGGGCCGAGCAGATCCTCATCGAGGTCAAGCAGAAGGAAGACACCAAGCAGGACCTCCTCCGCCGCGCGGAAGACGCCAGACGGGAAGAGAACCGCCACATCGACGTCGCCCGCCAGATGGAGGCGACGGTGGACGCGCAGGCGACCGGCAACCCGGACCTGACGCACCCGCGCGAGAGGCTCCCGCAGCAGGCCGCGCAGGCGGTGATAGACGCGATCGTCCCGGACCCGCTGACCGCGCCGGTGGGGTCCCTGCCGATACACACCGGGGACCCGCGGACTGGCACGGCCATCGCCGATGCCCTTGTCGCGAACGGCGCTGACCGCCCCACACAGGCGATGTCCGCGGCCGAGGTGAACGGCTCAGCGCCGTGACCGCGGTAACGCTCCGGCAGGCCCCGCAGCCGACAGAGCCACAGCCGGAGCAGGACCCGGAGCCGCAGTACAAGCCCCGACACCGCCGCGGCACCGTTGCCCCCCGCGCCCGCACCCCGTTCCTGCAGAGAGCCCGCAACGTGTCGATCCGCATCCCCGTCCGCACCGGCGTCGACTGGGTGGACGGTCACGCCGCACTCCTATCCGCTGCCTGCCTGATCGCCACAGGCCTGGTCCTCGCCGCGCTGGTGCCGTCCCTGTGGATGGCGTTGGTGTTCGCCTTCGTCGCTGCGGGTTCGGTGTCGCTGGTGTGGTGGTGGATGTACATGGCGTTGAAGTCCGACCGGGACGCGATCGTCACGGCGAACAAGGCGCTTGTTGATCGGCTGAGCGAGGTCGACCGGGGAGCCGCTTCGGCTCCCACCCAGATGATGCACGCCATCGGGGACCTGGGGGAGACGTCATGATCTCCTTCGTTGTTGGCCTGTCGATCGGTGTTGGAGTGACCGGCTGGCTGCTGACCCGTCCCCGCCCGGGTGTGCCGCCGGTCGGCCACCCGGATCGCGACGTCGCAATGTCGCCGTCCGATACGTGCATATGGATGGGCCTGACCAGCCCCCGGAACTACAGCCGGGACGCGTCATGATCCCCCCCGGAACGCTCGTCATCGCCTCCGGCCGCTTCAGCACCGCCGTCCGGCCCGAACAGAACGGCAACGCCGACGGTTACGTGGTGTCCACCGCGCCCGGCGCCCACGACGGATACGCCCCCCACTGGGTCCCCGACTGGTGCGTCAAGCCCGCCGAGCTCGGCGTCAACGTGTGCGCGACCCCCCGCGGGAAGTGCTTCTGCGGGCTGCTGCACATCTGGCAGCCCGAGCAGCTGGACGGCGGCGCGACATGGTCCAGCTGACCTACTACCCGACCACCGCCACCGCGGCCCAGCCCCGGTGGGAACCGCAGACGCAGGACGTCCACACCCTCCGCCACGGCTACAACCTCGCCGACCTGGACCGGCTCGCCAAGGCCGCATGCCGGCGAGCCAAGGGCATCCGGTCCCTGGAATTCCACGTCCGCTACGAGACGGCATGGTCCGGTATCGCCGAGGCGCTGTGCTCGGCGCCCGAACCACCCTCACCCAGCGAGCTCATCGCCGCGGGCGGGAAGGCGATCAACGATGAGGCCCGTGCCGTGGTGCACCACGCCGGAATCTCCGAGCACACCTGGCAGCCGATGGCCGGCTACGAGCGGTACTGGCAATACGCCGGGCGCCCCACCCCCTCACCTGAGGTCCGGGTGGTCGAGCAGCTCGCGTTGTGGCAGATCTGGTATCGCCTTCCCGAGGAGCACCGCAGCGTGTTCTTGGCCCTTGCCGCGTTCGGTGACCCCGACGCTGCGGCGGCTTCGCTGGGGATGGACTATCACCGCTTCACCTTCCTCCTCTCGCGGGCCCGGTGCGCCTTCCTGAACTGTTGG
This sequence comes from Streptosporangiaceae bacterium, assembly GCA_025964715.1. GTDB lineage: Bacteria > Actinomycetota > Actinomycetes > Streptosporangiales > Streptosporangiaceae > Actinomadura_C. The sequence goes on from JAOPYH010000107.1 coordinate 4,152, forward strand.
CATGAGGGGGAGAAGCCCTCCCGGCTGTGGCGGTACACCCGCCGGTGGCGACGCGATGGCCTCGGGCACAACGGCCGGCCGCGCATCACGGTCTCGCAGCTGGAGGAGATACGGGACCGCCGAGCCGAAGGCGAGACGATCAGCCGGATCGCCGCTGACTACGGCGTGCAGAAGTCGTGGCTGGCCAAGCTCCTGAGAGGTCAGACCCGGCCCGCGCCTGACCTTGAAGAAGGTGCAGCGTGACCGCCGCCGTTGTCCGCGCTGACGCCCGGAACCTCCCGCTCCCGGACGCGTCCGTCGACCTCATCGTCACCTCACCCCCATACTCCGCTTTGAGGGACTACCGAGACGGGGACGGCAGCCTCGCCGGCCAGATCGGCGCCGAGTCGACGCCCCGCGAGTACATCGAGGCGTTGCTGGAGTGCACCCGCGAGTGGACGCGGGTCCTCAAGCCGAGCGGGTCCATCTTCGTCAACCTCGGCGATAAATACGGGCCGGACAAGTCGCTGCTCTACCTGCCCGAGCGGTACCGCATCGGAACCCGCGACAGCAGGGGTGCCGCAACACAATCCGGCACCGGGAAGAACACCGCCGATGTCTACCTGCTGGCGGACGAAGCGCGGGCCGCGCTGGGCGGCTACGCGCGGGAGTACCTGCTGCGCCGCCCGACCTCCCTCGCGTACGTCTGCGCCTGCGCCGAACCCACGGCGCCGACCCGGCCGAGCGTCGTCGTCGACCCGTTTGGCGGGACCGGCACCACAGCCCTCGCCGCCAGAGCTCTCGGCCGCAACGCCATCTCCTTCGATCTCTCCCACGACTACGCCCGCCTCGCCCAGTGGCGCACCACCGACCCCGGCGAACTCGCCCGGGTCCTCGGCAAGCCAAAGCCGCCGCCGGTCGTCCCGGGTCAGGGCGACCTGTTCGCAAATGAGGCGATCGCATGAGCGACGAATCCGCCACCGACGACACCACGCGGGAGCTGCCCATCAGCGCGGGCGCGGGCACCTCGACCGGCCCGGGACGCCACCGCGGCAGCAGTCGTGCTCCACGCCCCGAACTCATCGGCCTCGCCGCAGTGTGCGCTTTTCTTACCGCTGTCGCCGTGCTCGTGGTGGTGTTGCCTGACCCCGGCACCGGCCGGCCCGCTGCACGCCACTCTGCCGTGCCTGCGTCGTCTCACACGCCCACACCCCGCCCGCTCGGCGTCCCTCGACCGGGGGCCGCTGGCGCCGTCGTGTACGGCCACGCCGACCCAGCTGACACGACCCCGGACCCGACGGCGACCACTCGGGAGGCGCACACCCGCGCCGCCCGCCATGCCCGCCGGCCCCGGCCTGTGTCAACGCCACCGTCGACGAGGCCGTGGCATGACCGCTCCGACTCCCCGCCGCCGGACACCACCACACCAGAGCCTCCCACCAGCCCGACGCTGACGCCCTCAGCCAAGGCCACGCCCACACCGGCCGTCGCCTCCACAGCTCTGCACGATCGGCCTCTCGCTACGAGGAGACCGGCGTGACCGCCCCCGAGATCTCCCTCCCACCGGGTGCCGACCCCCCGGTGGGAGGTGACTCCACCCCCGCCCTGCCGTGGGCTGATAGCCACGGGAACACGGCAGGGCGGGCCCCGATCGTCGTTGCCCGGTTCACCGTCGATGGCGAGCCCGTCTCCAAGGCGCGGCCCCGCTTCGCCACCAAGGGAAGCAAGAACCAGACCTACACACCCCAGAAGACCCGCGACGCCGAGCAAGTCGTCGCGTGGAAGTTCCGCGCCACCGCACCCGGACACAAGCCGAACTCCGAACACACCTACGGCGTGACGGCCCTCTTCGTCTCCGGCACCCGCCACCGGCGCGACGTCGACAACATGCTCAAGCTCATCCTCGA
>JAOPYH010000120.1 GCA_025964715.1 Streptosporangiaceae bacterium
CGGGGTTCATCGACCAGAACAAGCCCATCCCGTCCACGCCCTGATAGCTGCCCGAGATGGGACGGCCCTGGTCCAGAGACACCACGCCGGGCCGTCGGCGCGGAAGATCGCCTGCCCACGCCATTGCCCGCGTTCGTAGTCGACCGCCGTGGAGGTGACGGTGACCTTCTGGCGGGGTGCGAGCCCGCTCACCTTCAGATGAACCGGCTGGTCCGCCAGCGTGACCCGAGCCGTGAAGTGATCTGCATCTCAGTCCGCGCTGCCCGGGGAAGATCCTTCCGCCGAAGGCGCTTGTGGGGACAGGTAGGCACAGGGCTTGCGGTCACGTGGCGTTGTCGCTGCGGGCCGCTCACGGCGAAGGATCGGTATGACCACTGCGTTCGACCCCATTGACCTCGGGCCCGTACGGCTTGCCAACCGCATCGCGATGGCGCCGATGACCCGCAGCCGGGCGTTCGGCCCGGGCAACAGCCCGACCGACATGACCGCGACGTACTACGCCGAGCGCGCCGGCGCCGGCCTGATCATCACGGAGGGCACGCAGCCGTCGGTGGTCGGCCAGGGCTACCCGTCGACGCCGGGCCTGCACAGCGCCGAGCAGGTCGAGGCGTGGCGGAAGGTCACCGGCGCCGTGCACGAGAAGGGCGGTGTGATCTTCGCCCAGCTCATGCACGCCGGCCGGGTGGGGCACCCGAGCCTGCTGCCGGACGGGCTGACCCCGGTCGGTCCCTCGCCGGTCGCCGCGCAGGGGCAGGTCTTCACCCCGGACGGCCTGCAGGACATGGTCACGCCCAAGGAGCTGACCGAGGAGGAGATCCTCCAGACCATCGCGGGCTTCGTCGAGGCCGCGCGCAACGCCATCGCCGCCGGCTTCGACGGCGTGGAGATTCACGGGGCCAACGGATACCTGCCGCACCAGTTCCTGTCCACCAACACCAACCTGCGTACGGACGGCTGGGGCGGTTCGGTCACCGGCCGGATCCGGTTCCACATCGAGGTCGCCCGCGCGGTGGCCGAGGCGATCGGTGCCGACCGTACAGGGATCAGGATCTCTCCGAACAACGGCGCCAACGACACCACCGAGGACGATCACCGCGAGACCTACCGCGCCCTGGTGCCGGAGCTCGACCGGATCGGGCTCGTCTATCTCCACGTCGGCGAGGGCCCGGACCGCGCGCTTTCGCTCGAGCTGCGCAAGCAGTGGAGCAGCACGTTCATCCTGAACCCCTCCACGCCCGGCGGCACGACCGGACCGGAGCACCTCGAGCTGATCGAGGACGGCACGGCGGACATCCTGTCCTTCGGCTCGCGGTTCCTGGCCAACCCGGACCTGCCCCGCCGGCTCCGCGAAGGTGGCCCCTTCAACACCCCGGACACCGACACGTTCTACGGCGGCGACGCCAAGGGCTACATCGACTACCCGGCGCTCGGCTAGGACCTCGCGCTGCGAAGAGGCCGGCTCCCCACGGAGGATGCCGGCCTCCAAATCTGAGCAGGACTCCGATGGCCGCGCTGCGCGGGGTGACCTCCGCGGTGATCGACACCCTCACCGGCGCATGGCCGGAGCTCGGCGCGCACCGGTCACTCGTCGAACAGGTGGTGATAGCCGAGGAGGAGGGCTTCGACCGTACGCTGCGCCAGGGCTCCCGGCTCCTGGAGGCAGCCATCGGCCGGGCGGGCGTCACCGGCTGGACACGGCCGGCCGCAGAGACGGCGTTCGAGCTGTACGTGACCTACGGGTTCCCGATCGACCTGACGCTCGACGCCGCGGGGTCCGCGGGTCTCACCGTGGACGAGGAGCGGTTCGCGTCGCTGCTGGAGGAGCAGCAGCACCGGGCAGCTGATGGCTGGATCGGTCTTGACCTGGGGAGATATGGGGGAGGGGGCCGTTCGGCCGCCGGGGAGCCACAGCCGTGAGAATCACTGACGCCCGCGTGATCGTGACCTGCCCAGGCCGCAACTTCGTCACGCTCAAGATCGATACCGATGAGGGGCTGACCGGAGTCGGCGACGCGACCCTCAACGGCCGTGAGCTGGCGGTGGTGGCCTACCTGCGCGAACACGTCGTGCCGCTGCTCATCGGCCGGGACCCGGCGCGGATCGAGGACACCTGGCAGTACCTCTACAAAGGGGCCTACTGGCGGCGCGGGCCGGTCACGATGAGCGCGATCTCCGCCGTGGACACCGCCCTGTGGGACCTCAAGGGCAAGGTGGCCGGCCTTCCCGTCTACCAGTTGCTCGGCGGACGCTGCCGGGACGGTGTGACCGCCTACGGGCACGCCTGCGGGGAGACGATCGACGGCGTGCTCGAGGACGCCGCGCGTCTGCGCGACGTCGGCTACCGGGCGGTCCGCGTGCAGGCCGCGGTTCCGGGGCCGGCCGGCGGCCATGGCCCGCGCCAGGACCTGCCGGGGCATGCGCCCGCCGCCCCGGCCGGTCCGGCCGAGGAGGTCTGGTCGACCGAGCGCTACCTGGACTTCATCCCGTCGGTGTTCGCCCGGGTGCGGGCGGAGCTCGGCCCGGAGCTGAAGCTGCTGCACGACGTGCACCACCGGCTCACCCCTATCGAGGCGGCCAGACTCGGCCACGCCCTCGAGCCGTACGCCCTGACGTGGATGGAGGACCCCGTGCCGGCCGAGCTGCAGGAGGGCTACCGGGTGATCCGCGGGCACACCCGTACGCCCATAGCGGTGGGGGAGGTGTTCAACTCGGTCTGGGACTGCCACACCCTCATCACCGAGCAGCTCATCGACTACGTCCGGGTCGCGGTCGTGCACGCCGGCGGCATCTCGCACGTACGCCGGATCTTCGACCTGGCGGCACTGTTCCACGTCCGCGGCGCCTCGCACGGCGCGCCGGACCAGTCGCCCGTCTGCATGGCGGCCGCACTGCAGGTCGACGTCAGCATCCCCAACTTCGGGCTCCAGGAGTACACGCGCCACACCCCGGAGACCGACGCGGTGTTCCCGCACGGCCACCGATTCGAGGCCGGCTATCTGCTTCCCTCGGAGGAGCCGGGACTCGGCGTCGACATCGACGAGGACCTGGCGGCGGCCTACCCGTACGAGCCGGCCTATCTGCCGGTCAACCGCCTCGAGGACGGCACCGTGCACAGCTGGTGAAGCCGCCGGGTTCAGGCGTCGAAGCGGATGCCGTCCAGCTCGTCGGCGGCCACCCGGTCGAGGACCGTGACGCTCGCGGCGGGTTCGAGGGCGCCGGTGCGGGTCCGGTCGATGAGCACCTGCCACCGGCGGCAGTGCCTGGCGAACGTCATGTCCGTGACGACACGGCCTCGTGAACGCTGGCCCGCGCGGGCGATCTGGGGCGTCACGTCGAGCAGGATGAGGTGCAGGTCGGTGCCTCGGCGATGGGCCAGCCAGGCGAAGCCGTGCAGGATGTGCGGCCAGGTGCCGCGGGTGTGGGCGACCACCGCATGGCCGCCCAGCAGCGCCCGGGCGATGCGCCACACGTGGGTGGCGTGTACCAGGGGCGTGCGGGCCCGAACGGGTACCGGGCCGAGGTAGCGCGCCCACCAGTTACGGGACTGCCGTGAATCGATGACCCGTACCGGACCGGCCGCCACAGGCTCGGTCTCGTCACCGCGCAGCCGGTACAGGCGCAGGAGCAGGGTGCTCTTTCCGGCGCCGGGCAACCCCGCCACGAGGACCAGTGACCCGGCTGGGTAGCGCAGATCCTCGGCGGCCGCCATCGCTCACACCTCGTCCTGCTCGGGGGGATATGCCCCCATCATCGGTGTTTTGATCCGGCGGCGGAAGGAGACGAAGCGCGGGCCGCAGGAGTTCCCGGCCCGCCGGGCGAGGCGGGTCTGGTCGGGGCGTCCGGTCTCGGGGCTTTCGCTGGAAGGTCTTCAGGACCTCGAGGGATCCTCAGTAGGGCATGGGGCGGCCCGAAGGGGTCCGCAGGTCGGGATCGGTCTCGCGTGGCGGTCCGGCCGGTCGGCGGACCTTGACGTAGATACGGCGCACGATGCTCCTCTCCGAATATGGTGTTGCGACTAATTACCGGGGATCAGGTGTGCCGGGCCGATCAGGCGGCCGTGGTCAGCAGGCCGGCCGGACGCCGAGGCTCGACCTCGCAGCCGTCCGGCAGCAGCTGTCCGGAGTCGTCGAACAAGATCACCCCGTTGCACAGCAGGCTCCAGCCCTGTTCGGGGTGGCTTGAGACCACACGGGCCGCTGTTCGGTCGCATGCCTTCGCCGAGGGACACCCGGGTTGGTGCGAGCACATGTTGTCCACCTCCGTCTCGCTGTTGCGCTGATGCTGATCGGTTGGGGCCGGCTTTGCCGCGCCGCCCCCGTTGGTCACCGTTCGGTAAATAACGGTCACAGAGCAGCATAACCCTCACAAAGGGACAAACAAGGCAGGTCAAGGTCCTATTTCGCGGGCGCCCCCGGCCCGCCCCGCTGGCGGCTCGTATTTGTGACGAGTCTCACATGCGATCCACGCCCAGATCAGCCCGAAACTGAACGCATCCGGGAGCCCAAGGTGGTTTAGCCGTCTGACCTGGGCATAAGAGCCTCGTATCCATGCCGGGTGACAGCACGGGGCGCGGAGTGACCGCCCCCGTTCACCCGCCAGGCGCTTCCTTGATCGGCGACGGACGCGGGCACGGACTGCGCGCACCCCGCTCGACGGCCGAGGACGGACGCGTCGCACAGATGCCATGGCCCTCAATGGAGGTGGTCTCGATGGCCGAGCACCATGAGTTGCGCTGGGGAGGCGTCGCGGGTTTCGGCTATGCCCTGCTCGCTCTGATCGCCTACTTCCTGCCCGGCGGCGCGATGCCCCGCGTCGACGCCACGGCCGGCCAGATCGTCACGTTCTTCAGCGAGAACCGCGCACTGGTGATCACGCAGGCGTTCCTGCTCGGTGGCGCTGCCGCGCTGCTGGTGTGGTTCGGCGCCGCACTGGCCCAGACGCTGCGAGAACGCGCTGCCGACAGTGACCTGCCGGGTGCATTGCTCGGGGGCGTGATCCTCGTGGCGGCGGTGATGTTCGTCGGTGCGGCGCTGTACGGAAGCATCGCCTACCGCACCGGTGAGCTGGCCACGATGATCACCATGGTCGGGCTGTACGACGTCACCCAGGTGCTCTTCACCATGATCGGGATCGCCGCGGCCGTGCCCTTCGTGGCTCTGGCCATGGGGATCCACCGTACGCACATGCTGCCGGACTGGATGATGTGGTTCGCGATCGCGTGCGCCGTCCTCGGCGTGGCCAGTGCCCTGTTCGTCTCCAGGACCGGCGGGACGTTCAGGCCGGGCGGCCCGGTCATCTCGCTGATCCCGTTCCTTGCGTACGTGATCTTCGTGATCGTCGCCAGCGCTCTGATGGTGCGCGAGCACCTGCCGGCAATGGTCGCGAAGCCGCGGGCCATGGGACATACCTGACGTACGACAACGGGCCGGCCCGTGAACCCCTCGTGCGAGGTTCGCGGGCCGGCCCGTCCGGTTACGACAGGGCCGGCGAAGGCGGACCCTAGGCGCTCGCTCCCGCGGCGACGGGCTGCTGGGCCTCACGGACCGGCTCGAGCGGCTCGACGGCCTCGCCGTTCAGCACCCGGCGTGCCCGGTCGTGGTCGAACACGCCCTCCCAGCGGGCTACCACGATGGAGGCCAGGCTGTTGCCGCAGACGTTGATGATCGCGCGGCACTCGGACATGAACTTGTCGATGCCGAAGATCAGCATGATGCCCGCGACCGGGATCGTGCCGACTGTGGACAGCGTGGCGGCGAGCACGATGAACCCGGATCCGGTCACGCCCGCGGCGCCCTTGGAGGTCAGGAGCAGGACGGCGAGCAGCCCGAGCTGTGCCCCCAGGGACAGGTTGACGTCCGTGGCCTGGGCGACGTACAGGGCGGCCAGCGTCAGGTAGATGCAGGTGCCGTCGAGGTTGAAGGAGTATCCGGTGGGCACCGTGAGACCGACGATCTGCCGCGGGGCGCCCAGATTCTCGAGCTTGCGCATGAGCTGCGGCAGCACCGACTCCGAGGAGGAGGTGCCGAGCACGACCAGCAGCTCCTCGCGGAGGTAGCGCAGCAGCTTGAACATGTTGATCCGGTTGAGGGCCGCGATGGCCCCGAGCACCACGATCACGAAGAAGATCGACGTGCCGTAGAAGAGCCCGATGAGCTTGCCGAGGCTGGTCAGCGTCGAGAGGCCGTACTTACCGATGGTGAAGGCCATGGCGCCGAACGCGCCGATGGGAGCCGCGAACATGACATAGCGCAGGACCTTGAAGATCACGGCGCTCAGGTTGTTCACGCCTGCCGCGATGGGCGCGCCCACCGGCCCGAGGGCCTTGACGGCCACGCCGAACAGGACCGCGAAGAACAGAACCTGCAGCACGTTGCCCTGGGCGAACGCCCCCACGACGCTGTCGGGCACCATGTCGGTGATGAAGTGCCACCAGCTCTGGCTTTCGCCCTGCTGGATGTACGTCGCGGCCTTGCCGCTGACCTCCAACGTGCCGGGCTTGGCGTGTACGCCGGCGCCGGGACGGAAGACGTTGACCGCGATGAGACCGAGGGCCAGGGCCACCGTGGTGACGGCCTCGAAGTAGACCAGGGCCTTCAGCCCCACCCGGCCGACCCGGCGCAGGTCCTCGACCCCGGCGATACCGGAGACGACGGTCAGGAAGATGATCGGCGTGATGATCATCTTGATGGCGTTGACAAAGGTCGTGCCGAGCGGCTCGAGCCCGACACCCACCGAGGGCCACACGGCGCCGACCACGATGCCGAGGACGATGGCGGTGAGAACCCAGACGTACAGCTGCCGGTAAACAGGAGTGCGAACCCGCTCAGGGGGCGTCTTCGCGGAGTCTGCTGGCACTTCCATGTGTTCTCCTTCTCGTACCCGACCGGGGTGGGCGGGGCGCCATCGCCGGACGGCCGCCGGGCGCGGTCCCAAGGGTGAGGGTGGCGGCAGGTGCTGTCACCATTACGTACATAAAGGTCGCGTGGGGGACCGTCCCGCCTTCCATCCGGCGGTGCCGTGGGCGCGCTTTGGGGGTGTTGGCTGCGATAGCGCACACTTGGGCGCATGTTTGTCCGTTTGCGGCGGCTCCGTCTCGCGACCCAGCTGTTCCTGCTGCAGGTGATGGTCGTGGGCCTGGTGGTCGTGGCCGGCACGGCCGTCGTACTTGTCTACGCGCAGCGGGACGCCCGGGCCGACGCGCGGCGGCGTGTCCTGGACGTGGCACGAACGTTCGCCGCCTCGCCGGACGTGCTCGCCGCGCTGCACGAACCCGATCCGGCCGGCCGGCTGCAGCCGCTGGCCGAGACCGTACGGCACGGCACCGGGGTGGACTTCGTCGTGGTCATGAACATCGGCCGCGTCCGCTACTCCCATCCCGACGTGACGCAGATCGGCCATCCCTTCCTCGGCCATGTCGACCCGGCGCTGCGCGGACGGTCGTTCACCGAGACCTACACCGGAACGCTGGGGCCCTCCATCCGGGCCGTCGTGCCGGTGGCCGGCGCCGGCGGCCACGTCGAGGGGCTGGTCGCCACCGGCATCACGACGACCCGGGTCAGCGAGCAGCTGACCCGGCGGATGCCCGCGATGATCTGGGTCAGTGCCCTCGGTTTCACGCTCGCGGCGCTGGGTGCCCTGCTGGTGAGCCGCCGGCTGTGGCGGCAGACCCTGGGCCTCGGCCCTGAGGAGATCACCCGGATGTACGAGCATCACGACGCGGTCCTGCACTCGGTCCGCGAGGGGGTCCTCGTGCTGGACCGGGAGCACCGCCTCGTGCTGGCCAATGACGAGGCCGTACGGCTCATCGACCTGTCACCGGGCGCGGAGGGCGCGCCCGCGGCGGGCCTGTCCCTACCGTCACCGCTGCGGGACCTCCTCGTCTCGGGGCGTACGGTCACCGACGAGATCCATCTGACCGACGAGCGTGTTCTGGTCGTGAACCAGCTGCCGGCCACGCGCGGCGGCCGCAGGCTCGGCACGGTCACGACGCTGCGCGACCACACCGAGCTCGAGGCGCTGTCGGGAGAGCTCAACTCGATCCGCGGCTTCACCGAGGCGCTCCGTGCGCAGGCCCACGAGGCCGCGAACCGGCTGCACACCGTCATCACCCTGGTGGAGCTCGGCCGAACCGAGGAGGCGGTGCGCTTCGCCACCGCGGAGCTCGCCACCGCGCAGGAGCTCACCGACCGGCTGCTGGGGTCGGTGACCGAGCCCGTGCTGGCGGCCCTGCTGCTCGGCAAGGCCGCCCAGGCGAACGAGCGGGGGGTCGAGCTCGTCATCACCGATGACACGGCCCTGGGCGGGACCGCGATCGAGCCGCGGGACCTGGTCACCCTTGTCGGGAACCTCATCGACAACGCCATCGACGCGGCGCTGGCGGCCCCGCCGCCTCGCCGCGTCTTCGTCACCGCCCGCGAGGACGGCGATGCGCTCCTGGTGCGGGTCTCCGATACCGGCGCCGGGCTGGATCCGGCGCACATCCGTGACGCCTTCACCCGCGGCTGGTCCACCAAGCAGGCGAAGCCGACCACGCCCCCTGCCTCGACCGAGCGGCACCAGGGGCGAGGGCTCGGCCTCGGACTGGTCCAGCAGATCATCAACCGCTACGGAGGCGACATCGACGTGAGCAGGAATACCGGCGCGGTCTTCACGGTCCGGCTGCCCCTACCGGAGCGGGCGGCGACGTGATCCGCACTCTGGTGGTCGAGGACGACCCCCTGATCGCCGACGCCCATCGGGCCTACGTCGAGCGGATCTCCGGATTCGCCGCGGTGGGGGTGGTGCACCAGGGGGGTGAGGCCCTTCGATTCCTCGCCGCCCACGAGGTCGATCTCGTGCTCCTGGACTTCTATCTGCCGGACATGGGCGGCCTGGAGGTCTGCCGGGCGATGCGGGCCCGCGGCGACACCGCGGACGTCATCGCCGTCACCTCGGCACGCGACCTGCAGGTCGTCCGCACCGCGGTCTCCCAGGGGGTCGTGCAATACCTGCTCAAGCCGTTCACCTTCGCCTCCTTCCGCGAGAAGCTCCAGCGTTACGCCGACTACCACCGCCACATCGGGGCGCCGCACGCCACCGCCGCGCAACACGACATCGATCTGGCCTTCTCGGCCCTGCGGGGCACCAGCGGCGCGGCCCTTCCGAAGGGACTCAGTCCCGAGACCATGGTCGCGGTCGTCCAGGCCCTGCGGGAGCTGAGCGGAGAGCTGTCGGCGACCCAGGTCGGCGCGGAGGTGGGCGTCTCCCGCGTCACGGCGCGCCGCTATCTGGAGCATCTCGCCGACCAGGGTCTCGCCGAGCGCCGCCCGCGCTACGGCGGCCCGGGCCGGCCCGAGCACAGCTACCACTGGCGGCGTGAGGCCGGCTGAGGGCCGTGCCCTCTCAGTCCTCGGCGTCCGCTCCCCAGTGATCCACGTCCAGGGCGACGACCGCGGCGCAGTCGGTGCAGACCCACTCGGCGATGACGGACTCCGAGTCCATGTCCCGGGTCCGGTACGGCCGCCGGACGAGCCGCCGGCGCATGCCGTGTCCGCAGGCATGGTGCAGGAGCCGGCCGCACGTACGGCACGGCCACACGTCCTTGCTCGGCCCGAGGCAGCCTGGGCAGGCCGACCGGCCGGCCCCCGCGTGGTCCGCGGCCGGCTCGGCGGCCCCGGATTCGGCCCGCCAGTCGCGCTCCAGGTCGAGGTACTCGTCGCCCGGCCAGTGGTGATCCGCGAGCCAGGCGAGGTATTCCTCGGCGCCGGCTTCGAGGCTGGCGGTCAGGGACTCCAGGTACCGGTCCTGTTCAGGTGTGCGCGTCGGCTGCGGACGCCGCCGGAACCGGGCGGCCGCCGCGGTGAAAGTTCTCAGTAGGCCCCGGAACAAGGCGGAGATGAAAACGTGATCACTTCCTCAACCCTGCATGCGATCACGCACGCGAATAGTAAAACGGTGGCAAACGGTACAGGAGACCGGTTCAACGGAAAAGTCGATCAAAATAAGGATCTTCTGCGATTGTTCGATCACGCGCAGATGGGCCTGCCGGACGTCCAGCGCGTGAGGACCGCCAGGTGCGCCAACTGTGCCCCGTCGCCGGGGTCCACCTTGAAGCGGCCGAACAGCGTGGAGGTGTCCAGTGCCGTGGCCACCGGCCACAGCAGCTCACGGGCCGACCCTTTGGCCAGGCTCGCGCAATGGACGGCCAGCACGGCGGCGGCCGCCGCCTGCACGGCCGGGTAGTCCGGCACACCGCCACCGGTCCGCTCCGCATAGGCGGCCAGAAAATCCTCCTCCGCCGGCCCGAGCTCGGCGCCGTGCCCCGTGCCGGTGGTCCACTGCCCGACGCCGAAGACCCCCTCGGGGTCGGCGACGGCCCGGCCGAACTCGCTGACGCCGGCCGCCACGGCGCAGACCGTGCGCGGAGGCCGTCGCAGCCCCCGAGCGTGCCGCACGGTCGCGACGTCCTCCTCGAAAGAACCCGCGCACAGGAGGTCCCAGTGCCCCGGTGGTTCGGCCGGCCGTGGCCGGTCTCCCGGCCCGAGTCGCACCGTCTCGAGGCCCAGCCCGCACGCCGCCGCATCGGCCCCGGCGGCGACCTGCCGTCCGAAGCGGCCTCGGCCCTCGGCGATGAGGAGCGGGACCCGCACGGGCTCGCGGGCGAGCAGGCGCAGGAACGGCTCCGCGTAGCGGCCGGCCGGCGTCGGCACCGAGATCACATGGCCCGGGTAGGCCGCCTGGACGTCATCACCCGACCCGCCGTGGTTCCACACCAGGCCGCCGGCCTCCGCCGCGGACCGGCCGGCCCCCCTCATCAGCTGGGTGGAGTAAGGACCCAGGACAACGTCGGCGTCAACGCGGAGCCGCCGCATTGCCTGCTCGAGCCTTCTCGGGTCACTGCGGTCGTCGGCCACGACGAGCTCGGCCGAATCCTCCAAGGATCGCCACACGCGCAACCCCAGCGCGGCCTGGCCGCCGAAGCGGGCGTGCCGGCCGGACAACGACAGGCAGGCGGCGACGCGAAGCCGGCGTGCGGATCCCGGACCGGTCACCGTCGCCTCCTGCCCCCGGATTCCCGTGTTCCACCGTCAGGACACCATGCCTGAGGGTCCCCCAAGCAAGGCCGGATATGTAAAGTGACCTTGCCGATCCTTTACGACATGAACGCGACACATGATCATGACTTATCGGCCGCATGTCGCTGTGAGGTGTGAGCATGAACCGTCGCGTGGGTGGCACGGATGAGCACCCGCCCAACGCCCCCTTGGTCGGGCGCCGTGACGCGCTGGACGGTTTTTCCCGAGCCCTCGACGCGGCGGCGAACGGCTCCTTTCAGTTCCTCGGCCTGGTGGGCGAGCCGGGCGCCGGCAAGACGCGGCTGCTGAGCGAGCTGGCGAGCGCCGCGGATGCCCGCGGTCTGGTGACGTCGTGCGGCCGCGCCGCCGAGTTCGAGCAGCAGATCCCCTTCGGCGCGGTCGTCGACGCGCTCGACGACAGGGTCGAGGGCCTCGGCGAACTGCTGCCCGGCCGTCTCGGTGTGGAGGCGACCCGGCTGCTCGCGGCGGTGTTCCCGGCCCTGTCGACGATGCCCCCCGTGGACGCCGGCGAGGATCTGCCGGGGCTCGCGCGCTACCGGCTCTACCGCGCCGTCCGGCAGCTGCTCGACGAGATCGCCACACCCCGCGGGCTCGTCCTGATCCTCGACGACGTCCACTGGGCCGATGACAGCTCCATCGAGCTGCTCGACCATCTCGTCCGTCACCCTCCGCGCTGCCAGGTGGTCATCGCCGTCGCCTATCGCCCCGCCCAGGCCTCGCCCCGGCTGGCCGCGCTGGTCGAGGCGGCCGACGGACGGCACATCCCCGTGGGGCCGCTGGCGGAGGACGAGGTCGCGGAGTTCCTCGGCCCGCGGGTGGGGCGGGCCCGGCGCCGGGCCCTCTATGAGGTGAGCGGCGGCAACCCCTTCTATCTGGAGGCACTCGCCCGCAGTGAGGCTCCGATCGCCCGCGGCAGTGAGGAGGGCGAGCTGCCGCGCGCCGTGCGCGCCGCACTGGACCTGGAGATGAGCGGTCTGTCCGCGACAGCGCGGTTGGTCGCGCAGGCGGCGGCCGTCGCGGCCGACGAGTTCGAGCCCCTCGTCGCCGCCGTCGCGGCGGAGGTGCCCGAGGACGCGGCGCTGCGGGCGCTCGATGAGATGGTCGCACGCGATGTGGTGCGGCCCGCGGGGGCCGGACGGTTCAGGTTCCGGCATCCGCTCGTACGCCACGCGGTGTACGGGTCGGCGGCGGCCGGTTGGCGGCTGGCGGCGCATGCCCGGATCAGCGCTCATCTCGCCCGGGTCGGGGCGCCCGCGCTCACGCGGGCTCATCACGTGGAGAGGTCGGGCCGGTTCGGCGACGAGCAGGCGATAGCCACGCTGGTCGAGGCCGCGCGGGCGGTGGCCGCGCACGCGCCGGGGACCGGGGCGCACTGGCTCAAGGCGGCCCTGCGGCTGATGCCCGTCGCCGCCGGGGACCCGGGTCCGCGGCTGGAGCTCCTGCTGGAGCTCGCCCGGCTCCAGACGGTCAGCGGGCGGCTCACCGACGGAAGGGAGACGGCGCGCGAGGCGCTGCGGCTGCTGCCGGCCGACGATCATGCCGGGCGTGCTCAGGCCGTGCGCTTCGGTGCCGTGATCGAGCGGTTGCTCGGCCGGCCGAACGAGGCCCGGGCGCTCGTCCTGGCCGAGCTCCGCCAGATGCCGGATCCGCAGGCGCCGGTCACCGTGCCCCTGCGGTTGCGGCTGGTGGCCGAGAGCCTCATGCGGGTGGACTTCAGGGCGGCCCAGGCGGTCCTCGACTACATGCCGGAAAGCGCTCCGGGACGTACGCAGAGCCTCGAGCTGGCGATCGCCGCGCTGCGGCCGATGCCCGCCTACGCCGCCGGCCGCATCTCCGACGCCGTGCGCTACATCGAGGCCGCGGACCGGCTGGTCGGCACCGCCGCCGACAACGACGTCGCCGACTGGATGGACGCCATCGCGTGGCTCTGCTGGTGCGAGCTGATGATGGGCCGGCATCAGAGCGCACTCCGCAGATTCGAACGGGCACTGTCGGTGAGTCAGTCGACGGGGCAGAGCTATATGGTCGCGTACCTGCTGGCCGGCCAGTCCCGGGCCTACGCCATGATGGGCCGGCTGGACGAGGCCGCGCAGGTGGCCGAAGACGCGGTGGAGGTCGCCCGGCTGTTGCATTCCGGCGAGCCGCTGGTCATCGCCCTGGCGATGCGGTGCCTCGTGGCCAGCCTGGCCGGCGACGACCAGGAGGCGGTGCGGCTCGGCGAGCAGGCTGTGCGCACCACTCGCGGTGGCGGCGAGTGGTGGGGCTCGCTCGCCCTCTACACCCGGGGCGTGGCGTTGATCAACGCCGGCCGGCTGGACGAGGGTGCGAACTTCGTCTCGCAGGCCTGCAACGCCTTCGACTCGCCGGTCCTGGACCCGAGCACGCTGCTGTCGTGCTGCGAGACCATGGCCTACCTCGAGGCGACGCGCGGCCGGCCCGAGGAGGCGGCCCTGTGGGCCGACCGGGCCGACGCGACCGCCCATCCGGAGCTGGAGACCTCCCTCGCGGTGGCCCGGCTCGCCCGCGCGTACGCGCTGTTCACCTCCGATCCGGTCAGCGCGGCGAGATACGCCAGTGAGGCGGCCGAGGTGTTCGGCCCCGCGGAACTGCGGATCGACACTGGCCGGGCCAGGCTCTGCGCGGGCCTGGCCTACGCCGAGGCCGGCCGGCCGGCCGAGGCGCGCAGAGAGCTCCGCACCGCCGCGAGCCTCTTCGCCGAGTCCGGAGCCCGTACCCTGCACGGACTCGTCGTCCGGGAGCAGCGCCGGCTCGGTGTCCGGGTCGCGACGCCGACGACCCGCGGCACCGGCCCCCACGGGCTGTCGCGCCGGGAGCACGAGGTCGCGATCCTGGTCGCCGAGGGCAACACCAACCAGCAGATCGCCGAGAAGCTCTTCGTCAGTGTCCGCACGGTGGAGACTCATCTGTCCCGCATGTTCGCCAAGCTCGGTGTCACCTCCCGGGTCGGCGTGGTCAGCGCGCTGGCCCGGCCCGGCGGGGACTGACCGGCCGGAGCGCCGGGCGGGCCGAGGTGTCCCGCCACCGGCGTGCGATGCGGACTCGCCCGCTCCACCGATACGCCCGTACGGGGGGATGCGGGGAAAGGCAGGGTTTACCACGACACGCCGTACGGGCCCGGCGCGTCATTGTTGGACTGCACGCCTTCCCTGGAGGACGAACAAATGGACACCCGAATTCCGCGGTACACGCTGGACGGCGTGCGGGACGCCGAGGTGTCCACGTATCCCTTCGCGACCGAGGACGGACTCGGGCTGAGCCTGACCCGGTTCCATCGCGCCGACTGCGACGACGTCGTGCTCCTGATCCACGGCCTGACACTGTCGAGTGACATGTTCATCATGCCCGAGCACCCCAACCTGGCGGGGTTCCTGCTGGACAACGGCTTCTCGGACGTGTGGGCGCTGGACTTCCGGATGAGCAGCCGGTTCCCCTACGACACCGAGACCCATCGCTACACGCTCGACGACGTCGCGCGCTACGACCACCCCGCCGCGCTGCGCAGGATGCGGGAGGTCATCGGCGACCGCCGCGTGCACGTCATCGCGCACTGCCTCGGCTCGGTGTCCTTCATGATGAGCCTGGCGGCGGGCGCGGTGGAGGACATCGCGAGCGTGATCTCCAACAGCGTCGCGCTCACGCCGCGCGTGCCCCGGTGGGCCCGCTGGAAGCTCGGCCTCGGACCAGCGCTGTCGGAGTACGTCCTCGGAATGTCCTTCCTCGACCCGCGGTTCGGTGACGCGCCGGTCCTCACCCGTGGCTGGATGTTCTCCAGGCTGGTCTCGCTGTTCCACCGCGAGTGCGAGGTCCGGTCCTGCCACATGCTCAGCTTCATGTGGGGCAGCGGCAGACCGGCGTTGTACGGCCATGACCAGCTCACGCCCGTCACCCACGAGCGCATGGCCGACCTGTGCGGCGGCACCGGGGTGCACTACTACCGGCACGTCTACAAGATGGTGCGGGCCGGCCGGGCCGTGCGCTACGACCGGAGGCGTGAAGACCTGCCGGCCGACTACCTCGCGGCGGCGGGCCGGATCACTTCGCCGGTGCTGTTCCTCACCGGCGACCGCAACAACGTCTTCACCGATTCCAACATCGTCTGCCATCGGGAGCTTTCCAAGGCGGCCCCGGACCTGCACGAGCTGGAGCTGCTCCCCGGATACGGCCACATGGATCCGTTCATGGGCAAGGACGCCCACGTCGATGTGTTTCCGCGCATGGTCGACTTCCTCAAGCGCAAGGCGGTCTGACATGGCCCGGCGAGGAAAGGCAGAGCGATCATGACCATGGAGAAAGTCGACGCCGTGGTGGTGGGCTCTGGATTCGGCGGGTCCGTCGCCGCCTATCGGCTCGCCGAGGCGGGCAGATCGGTCGTGCTGCTCGAGCGCGGCCGCGACTATCCGCCGGGAAGCTTCGCCCGAAGCCCGTCCGAGATGAGCCGGGCCTTCTGGGATCCTCGCGAGGGCCTGTACGGCATGTTCGACGTGTGGAGCTTCCGCGGCCTGGACTCGGTGGTCTCCAGCGGACTCGGCGGCGGCTCGCTGATCTACGCCAACGTGCTGCTACGCAAGGACGAGCACTGGTTCGTCCGCGAGCAGCCGCTGCCGAACGGCGGCTACGAGACCTGGCCGGTCGGCCGCGCCGAGCTCGACCCGCACTACGACGAGGTCGAACGGATGATCGGCGCGACTCCGTACCCGTTCGACGACCCCGCCTACGCGGACACCCCGAAGACGCACGCGATGCAGGACGCGGCGGTCGAGCTCGGTCTCGGCTGGACGCTTCCGCCCCTGGCGGTCAGCTTCGCGCCGGCCAAGGGCGGCGAGCCCGGGATCGGCCTGCCCATCGTCGACCCCGACTACGGCAACCTGCACGGCGTGACCCGCCGCACCTGCGAGCTGTGCGGCGAGTGCGACATCGGCTGCAACGCCGGGTCCAAGAACAGCCTCGACCACACCTACCTCTCCGCCGCCAAGCACCTCGGCGCCGATCTGCGCACCCTCCACGAGGTGAAGATCATCCGGCCACGCGCCGGAGGCGGCTACGAGGTGGACTACGTCGTGCACGACCCGGCGGTGAAGTCGCGCAAGCCACTTGTACGCACCATCGCGTGCGAGCGTCTCGTGCTCGCCGGCGGGACGTACGGCACCTCCTATCTCCTGCTGCGCAGCCGCATGCAGCTCCCCGGACTCAGCCAGGCGCTGGGCACCCGGTTCTGCGGTAACGGTGACCTGCTGACCTTCCTGCTGAAGGCGACGGACCGCAGTCGCGTCCGGCCGCTGGACGCCAGCCGCGGGCCGGTGATCACCAGCGCCATCAGGCTGCCGGACGAGGAGGACGGCTTCCCCGGCGCCGGCCGCGGCGGCTACATCGAGGACGGCGGCTATCCGAGTTTCGTGGACTGGCTGATCGAGGGCGCCGATGTGTCCAGCGAGATCAACCGTACGGTCCGTTTCCTGTTCGAGCGGTTCCGCGACTTCATCCGGCACGCGCCGGACACCAACCTGTCGAAGGAGATCGCCGACCTGATCGGCGACGGCGCCCTGTCGATCAGCTCACTGCCGCTGCTCGGGATGGGCCGGGACGTGCCCGACGGAGTCCTGCGGCTGCGCGACGACAAGCTCGACGCGGAGTGGAGCACCGCGACGAGCAAGGCCCACTTCGAACGGCTCCGGCTCACGATGCGGCGGATCGCCGACGTGCTCGGAGCCGAGTACGCCGACAACCCGGCGTGGTTCCGTAAGCGGGTCATCACCGTGCATCCCTTGGGCGGGGCCCCGATGGGCCGGCACCCGGGGGAGGGCGTCTGCGACCCCTATGGCGAGGTGTTCGGGTTCCCCGGGCTCTACATCGCCGACGGCGCGGCGCTGCCGGGCCCCGTGGGGGCCAACCCGTCCCTCACGATCGCGGCACTAGCGGACCGGATGTCCACGCGCCTGCTGGAACGGGCGGCCGCTCCGGCCGCCGTGCGCCACGCGGGGGATCAGGGGCAGGGGAGTGAGAGCGGGGGCGCCGGGCCGGAGAACGCCGGCCCGGTGACCGGGGCGGGGAACGACACGGCGTGCGTGTCTGCGGGGTCCGCGGAGTCCTCCGTCACGGAGCACGCCGCGGCCGGGCGCACGTCGCTGTCGTTCACCGAGGAGATGAAGGGTTTCTACAGTGCGGGGGTGAGCAAGCCGGGGGACGGCGAGCTCGCCCGGCACCGCGAGCGGTTGGCGTTCCGGCTCACCATCACGGCCGACGACGTGGATCGCTTCCTGGATGACCCGGCGCACACTGCCGGGGCGGAGGGCTGGATTGACGCCGCTTGCTGCGGGGGCCGGCGTCCTGTCCAACGGGGCTGGTTCAATCTGTTCGCGCCTGCCGGCGCGCCAGATCGCCGTCTGATGAGGTACCGGTTGTACTTCACCGACGACATGGACCGGCCCCGTACCCTCTCGGGCTGGAAGAACGTGCACCACGGTCCGCTCACGCACGTCTGGCCGGACACCTCCACGCTGTTCTTCAGGCTGCTCGACGGGCACGTGCCCGAGGGCGGGGACGAACACGCCGCCATCCTGGGTGCGGGCACGCTCCACATCGAGCTGGCGGACTTCGTCGAACAGCTCACGACCTTCCGTACGGCCGGGCCGCACGGCGCCCGCGCGATGCAGCGGTTCGGCGGCTTCTTCGTCGGCGAGCTCTGGGACGTCTACGGGCCGAAAGCGCACGCCCAGCGATAGCGGCCTGGCCGGGGAGTACCTTCGAGCCGCGTCGCCCCCGATTCGAGGGTCGGCGTGGCAGGGGCAGACCAGAGCAGTGCCGCGCGAGGAGGTCCCGGATGGCGATCCAGGTGTCGGTGTGCGGACCACGTGACTGCACGGCCGAAGAATGGGACAGCGCCTTCGAGGTCGGGCGGCTGGTCGCGGTCCGTGGAGCGGTGGTGATCTGTGGCGGCTATGGCGGTGTCATGGCCGCGGTGGCCGCGGGGGCGCGGTCCGTGGGCGGCACGGTCGTCGGGGTCCTGTCGGCCGCGGACCGCGAGGGCGCGAACCCGGACCTGTCCATCGCCATCCCGACGGGGATGGGACAGGCGCGGAACGCGGTCATCGTGAACTCCGGCGACGCGGTGATCGCTGTCGGCGGCTCGTGGGGGACGCTGTCCGAGCTGGCGCTGGCCATGCGCGCGGGCGGGCGGCCCGTGGTGGGGCTCGGCGGCTGGCGCGTGCTCGACCAGGCAGGTCAGCCCGTCCCAGGCCTCCGCCTTACCGGCAGCCCGGAAGAGGCGGTGCGGCTCACCGGCCTGTGGCCGTAGTCCTGCTGTGCCGCCGGGTCCTGCGGGGGGCCTGCCGCGGGAACGTGGGTGAGCGGCCGTCCGTTCAGCGGGTACGTAGCGCGGAGTACTCCTATGCCACGGGCGGAGGTGGAGTGGTGGCTTCCATCATCAGGCGTATCCAGACGTTCATGCGCAGCCCGCAGGGCCGGCAGGCCCGTGCGCGAGCCGAGCGCGTGGCCCGGGACCCGAGGACCCGGGCGAAGATCCAGGGCATGCTGCGGCGGTTCAACACCAGGCGGCGCTGAACCGCACGGCTGCGTCGGGGGAGGACCCCGAGGCAGCCGTGGCTAGCAGCTGTAGGTCACCTCGGCCGTGCCGCTCGGGGAGAACGAGACCGAGCCGCTGCCCTCGCCGATGCACCATCCACTGCGGCTCACCGTCACGCCGCCGGACTGTCCCTCGGACAGCTGGCCGCTGCCCGACGCGCTGAGCCCTCCACCCGAGGTGCCGGTCACGGACCAGCTCACGCTGCCGCCGACCGCGGTGACCGTGATCGTGCAGCCCCTGTTGCCTGAGCGGATGTGGCAGCCGGAGACGGAGAGCGTGCCGGTCCTGACCGGCGGCGGCGCGACGGGCGGCTTGGTCGTCGGACGGGAGGTGGGCAGGGAGGACGTGCTCCCGCTCGGGGTGGGAGTCGGCGTGGGAGTCGGACTCTTCGTGCTCTCGGTGGGGGACGGCGTGGCCGGGAGGCCCGACTCCACCGGCGCAACGTTGCTCGGGGAGTCCGCCGGCGGTGAGGGCATCGACTCCGGCGCGTTTGTGGACTGTGCGGCGGTCTTGGAAGACGAGCCGCCAGGGACGAGCCACATCACGGCGGCCACGATGACCACGACAGCGGCCGCTGCGGCGACGACAGGCCAGAACCGGACAGGCGTCCGGGCGGTGCGCTGGGGCGCTCGCGCGGCCTCCGGGGACACCGGCCAGCCCGAGCTGTCGAGTGGTTCTGCGCGATCCGCCAGCGCCAGCCGGTCGTCGTGGTGCTCGGCGGCGGTGGCCGTGGTGAGGACCTGCGCACGCAGATCCTCCGGGGCGGCGGCGATGGGAAGCACCTGGAGCAACCGGTTGATCGACACCTCTCGCGGCCGGTGTTCACCGCACGTCGGGCAGCTCTCGATGTGCCGGACGAGCCGCGCGCAGGATTCGGGGCTCAGCGGCCACTCGTCGGAGAGCGCGGCCAGGCTGGGACACTCGTCCTTCAGCGCGCGGGCGGTCAGCGCGGCTGCCACGGTCGTGCCGAGGTGACCGCGAGCCTGGCGGGCCAGCTCGGCCGACTGGCGGGTGGTGACGCCGAGGACCGGGGCGAGTTCCTCGGTGCTCAGCTCGTGCCGCACCGTGAGGTCGAGGGCCTCGCGCTGGCGGCCGGTCAGTCCGGCGAGGGCGCTGTGGACCAGCTGGCGGGTGTCGTCACGCTGCGTGCGCTCGGCCGCGTCGAGGTGCATGTCCTCGATCTCGGGCGCCTCGCGGTTCTCGGCCGGCCGGTCGGGATCCTCGCGCAGACGCCCGCACTCGGCCCGTGCGAGCGCGTAGAGCCATCCGCGCAGACGCTCCGGCTCACGTAGCCGGGAGATGTTCTCGACCGCGGCGATGAGGGAGTCGTGCACGGCGTAGGCGGCCGTCACCTCATCCCGCAGGAGCGCGTGGCAATACTCGTACAGCCCTGGAGCGTATGCGTCGTAGAGCTGGGTCAGGGCGTCTGCGTCGCCCCCACGAAGAGCTAGAGCCAAGCGTTGATCATCGACTCGTTCGCTGGTCGGCCAGCTGGCCACGAGATCCTCCGAAGGTGCTGTCGGCCCCCGTCCCTGGGAGCAAGAGCCGCGGGACGCGCCACCAGGGGACAGTGGTTTACGGGATCTTCCCATCAACTCTGGGTGATTGCCGGTGTTTGCGGGACCATTGTGGCATCAGTACACCCTTAGTTGAGTGCATGGGTGCGGTCGGTAGCAGCTCCGCCGCAAATATCACCGAAAGCCACTGTATGATCGCCTGTCCGCGGCACCATCAGAAGGCGAATCCACCCGGACGGTCGTTGCGGTCGGCGAGCAGGCCGGCCAGGGTCGCCACCGCGATCTCGGGTGGGGTGCGCGAGCCGATGTTGAGGCCGACCGGGCGGTGGACCCGGGCGATGTCCTCGTTGGGCACACCAAGGTCGCTCAGCGCCCGTACGTGCGGGCCCGCGTGGCGGGGATTGCCCATCACGCCGATCCACCGTGGTGAACGGGCGAGCAGATCTCGCAGAACGGCGCCGAGCTCCGTCCGGTGGTGGTCGGTGACCACGACGTCCGCGGTGCCGTCGACCCCGTCCGGCGTCACGGTGACGATCTCGGCGGAGCCGGGATCCCGGCCGCTCAGGCGGCCCGGGTCCGGCTCCAGGAGGACACCGCGATAGCCGAGATCGGCCCCGAAGCGCAGCAGGAAGTCGGCCACCGGAGAGGCGAACACCGCGACGAGCGTGCGGCCGCCCTCGCGTTCGGCGTCGGGCTGGGCTTCGCCGTGCGCCACGGCGCACGCGGGGTCGTATGGAGACTCATGGGCCATGCCGACAGTCTCGCACTCGCCCCGGCGTGCGGCCGTGACCGGCCATCAGGGCCTGGTGGTCGAGACCGCCTAGGCGCCCCAGACCTCCTCGGCGGTCTCGACGATCAGGGCCAGCTTGGCGATCTGCTGCTCTCGGGTCAGCGCGTTGCCCTCGACCGTGGAGGAGAAGCCGCACTGCGGCGAGAGGCACAGCTGGTCGAGCGGGACGTACCGGGCGGCCTCGTCGATGCGGCGCTTGAGGTCGTCCTTGCTCTCGAGCTCGCCGGTCTTCGTGGTGACCAGGCCCAGCACGACCGTCTTGCCCTTGGGGACGAAACGCAGCGGCTCGAAGCCGCCGGAGCGGTCGTCGTCGTACTCCAGGAAGAAGCCGTCCACGTTGAGCTCGGTGAACAGGGCCTCGGCGACGAAGTCGTAGCCGCCCTCGGCCGTCCAGGAGGAGCGGAAGTTGCCGCGGCACATGTGGGTGGTGACGGCCATGCCCGCCGGCTTGTCCGCGAGCGCGGCGTTGATCTGCCGGATGTAGCGCAGGTGGAGCTGGTCGGCGTCGTCGCCCCGCTCGGAGATCATCGCCCGCTGCGCCGGGTCGTTGAGGTAGGCCAGGCTCGTGTCGTCGAACTGCAGGTAGGTGCAGCCCAGCTCGCCGAGCCGCCGTACCTGCTGGGAGTACGCGGCGGCGAGGTCGCTCCAGAACTCCTCGACCTCGGGATAGACCGCCTGGTCGATGGCCGCGGGGCCGCCGCGGTAGTGGACCATGTTCGGCGACGGGATGGTGAGCTTCGGGGTGACCGCGGCGCCGCCCTCGGCGGTCACGTCGCGCAGGAAGGTGAAGTCGTCCGCGAAGACCGTCTCCGTCAGTTCGACCTTGTCGTGCACCTGAAGCGCGGCGCTGCTGAACTCCAGATCACCGGCCGCGTTGTGGAACTGGACCTTGATCTTGTCCTCCGCGGCCCTGATGCCGCCGAGCCGGTAGATGAAGTCCATGTGCCACGACGTACGGCGGAACTCGCCGTCGGTGGCCGACTTCAGCCCCGCCTCGTGCTGCATCTTGACGGCCGCGCGGATGGCGTCGTCCTCTATGGCGCGCAGCTCCTCGGCCTTGATCCGCCCGGCGGCGAAGTCGGCGCGGGCGTCGAGCAGGTTCTGCGGGCGCAGCAGGCTGCCGACGTGGTCGGCGCGGAACGGGGGGGTGTCGCGGAGGGCCATGGCACTCCCTTTCAGGGGTAGTAACGGTAGACGGCCTGGGCGACGCAGACGGGCTTGCCGCCACGGTCGCACTCCACCGTGAAGTCGACGAGCGCCTGGACGCCGCCGCCCGGCACGTCGGTGACCTCGGTCAGGGACGCGCTGAGCCGGATCTTAGCCCCGGCCGGAACCGGCGCCGGAAAGCGCACCCTGTTGAGGCCGTAGTTGACGCCCATGCCCACTCCCGTGACCTCCAGGAGATCGCTCCACAGCGGGATGACCAGCGACAGCGTCAGGTAGCCGTGCGCGATGGTCCCGCCGAACGGCCCAGCGGCGGCGCGTTCGGTGTCGACGTGGATCCACTGGTGATCGTCCGTCGCGTCCGCGAAGGCGTTGATCCGGTCCTGCGGGACCTCCATCCACCCGCTGTGTCCGAGATCCTGCCCGGCCTTGGCCTTGAGCTCCGCGAGCCCGTTGACGGTGGTCGTCACATCAGGTCCTTTCAGTCTGTGCGCCGTATGCCTGCCGGAGTTCTTGCTTCAGCACCTTTCCGGAGGCGCCGCGGGGGAGCACGCCGGTGAATTCCACCGACTTGGGGATCTTGTATTTCGCGAGCCGCCCGTCCAGCGAGCCGAGCAGTTCGGCGGCGTCCGCGCGGGCGTCCGGCCGCAGCACCACTACCGCCTTGCCGACCTCGCCCCACGCATCGTCCGGTACGCCGATGACGGCGCAGTCGGCGACCGCCGGGTGCCCGTAGAGCACGGCCTCCACCTCGGCCGGGTAGACGTTCTCGCCACCCGAGATGATCACATCTTTGATCCTGTCGACGATGTAGAAGAAACCGTCCTCGTCGGTTACGGCCGCGTCGCCGGTACGGAACCAGCGGTCCTCCCCGAACGCCTCCCGGGTGGCGTCGGCCCGGCCCCAGTAGCCCTTCATCACATTGGGCCCCTTGACCAGGATCTCGCCGGGCTCGTCCGGACCGGTCATCCGCACGTCGGTGAAGAACGACGGCTTTCCGGCCGATCCCACCCGGTCGGCCGCCTCCGGGCCGAGGAACAGCACGCCCGGTGCCGCCTCGGTCATGCCGTAGCCCTGCAGGAAGGTGAGCCCGCGCGCCCGGTAGGTCTGGATCAGGGCCTCCGGCACCGGGGCGCCCCCGCACTCCAGGATCCGTACGGACGACAGGTCGGCCTCCGCCCAGCGGGGCGACCGGGCCATCGCGGTGAACATGGCCGGGACCCCGAACATCCAGCTCACCCGGTGGCGCTGGATGAGGTCGAACGCGGAGTCCGGCGAGAAGGACGGCATGATGACCGCCGTTCCGCCTTTGAGGAGCGTGGGCAGGCAGGTCATGTTGAGCGCGGCGGTGTGGAACATCGGGGCGCTGACCAGGGTGATCTCGTCGCGGGTGAGGTCGATGTCGAGAAGCACATTGACGCAGTTCCAGGTCACGTTAGCGTGCGTGATCATGGCGCCCTTGGGCCGGCCGGTGGTCCCCGACGTGTACATGATCATGCAGACGTCGTCGGGACCGACCGGCTCGTCCAGCGGGTCGGTCGAGCCGCCGGCGATCAGTTGCTCGAGGTCGCCGCCGACGGCCACATCCCGGGTCAGAGCGGCCAGACGCATCTGCGCCACCGTGCCGGCCGACTCGGGTCCGTGCACCAGCACCTGGGTGCCGGAGTCCGTCAGCATGAACTCCAGCTCGGGCCCGGCCAGGCGGGAGTTCAGCGGGACCAGGATGGCGCCGAGCATTCCGGTGGCGAACAGTGTCTCCAGGAACGCCGGATGGTTCGGGCCTAGGTAGGCGACCCGGTCCCCGGGCCGGACGCCCAGCCCTCGGAACGCGTGGGCCAGGCGGGTGACCCGCTCGTGCAGCCGCGCATACGTCCAGGAGCGGTCCTCGAAGATGACGGCCGTACGGTCCGGGGTCATCCGGGCGCGGCGGGCCGGCCACGATCCGAGACCTTCATTACGCACGGTGATCTCCTCAGGTCAGGCCGAGGAGCCGGGCCGCGTTGTCCTTGAGGATCAGCGGCCGCACCTCGGGCTTGATGTCGAGAGCGGCGAAGTCGGCGAGCCAGCGGTCCGGCGTGAGGACGGGGAAATCCGAGCCGAACAGCATCTTGTCCTTGAGCAGCGAGTTGGCGTAGCGCACCAGCTGGGGCGGAAAGTACTTCGGCGACCATCCCGACAGGTCGATGTGGACGAGGGGTTTGTGGGTGGCCACCGCGAGGGCCTCGTCCTGCCACGGGAACGAAGGGTGCGCGAGGATGATCCGTAGCTCGGGGAAGTCCGCGGCGACGTCGTCGACGTACATGGGGTTGGAGTACTTCAGCCGGATGCCTCCGCCGCCGCGTACCCGCGCGCCGATGCCGGTCTGGCCGGTGTGGAACAGCGCGACGAGCCCGAGCTCCTGCAGCGCCTCGTACAACCCATAGGCGGCGTGGTCGTTCGGGAAGAAGGCCTGCAGGCTCGGGTGGAACTTGACCCCGCGGATCCCGTGCTCGTCGGCCAGCCGCCTGACCTGCCGGACGGCCTCCTTGCCCTTCCAGGGGTCGATGCCGGCGAACGGGATCAGCACGTCGGGGTTGTCCGCGCAGGCCCGCGCGACCTCCTCGTTGGGGACGGGTGGATGGCCGGTGGCGGTCTCGGCGTCGACGGTGAAGACCACGGCGGCCATGTTGCGCTCGCGGTAGTACCGCGCGAGCTCGGGAACCGTCGGCGTGCGCGCCCCCTGGACGTTGAAATAGCCGGCCGAGGCCTCGTTCAGCTCCGGCGGCAGTGCGGTGTGCCCGCTCTCTGACACCTCGGCGTGGGTGTGCACGTCGATCGCGGTGAGCTCGGCGACGTTCATCGCGACGGGGTCCTCGGCGCCGGGATGCCGACGGTCTGCGGGGCCCGGCCCACCGAGGTCGCCCAGGCGGCCCCGATCGCCTCGGGGCTCCAGCCGCCGTCGGCGTAGGCCGCGCCGACCTCCTGCGGATGGGACCACAGGGAGAGCTTGTCGCCGCCGATGCCGACGCACTGCCCAGTCACGTCGGCCGCGGCGTCGGAGGACAGGAACACCACGAGTCCCGCGGCGTCCTCCGGGACGCCGAAGCCCTCGCCCTGGCGAAGCCAGGGCGGGAACGGCTCGCCACGCTCCTCGAAAGCCTCGATGTACGGAGCGAACGCCGGGATGGTCTTGGTCATGGAGGTGGCGGCCACGGGGACGATCGCGTTGACGGTGATGCCGGCCCTGGCGCACTCCATCGACCACGTGCGCGCCATGGCGGCGATGCCGGCCTTGGCCGCGGCGTAGTTGGTCTGGCCGACGTTGCCGCGCTGCCCGGCGGGGGAGCCCACCAGGATGAGCCGGCCCCCTTCGCCCTGCTCGCGCAGCCTGCGTACGGCCGCGCGGGCACAGGTGAAGGTGCCGCGCAGATGCGTCTCGATCACCGCGTCGAAATCGTCGTCGGTCATCTTCCACAGCATCCGGTCGCGAAGGATGCCCGCGTTGGTCACCAGCACGTCCAGCCGGCCGAAGGCGTCCACGGCCCGCGCGACCAGCCGGTCGGCGGCCTCGGCCGTGCCGACCGGCACGGCCTCTGCGACGGCGGTGCCGCCGTCCGCGGTGATGCGGTCGACCGCCTCATGCGCCGCGGGTCCGTCGGCGTCGTTCACGACGACGGACGCGCCGGCGGCCGCCAGCGCCCGCGCGTACGCGAGCCCGAGACCGCGTGCGGCCCCGGTCACGATGGCGGTCTTCCCGGTGAGATCCACTATCCGTTTCCCTTCGTCGCTCAACTGTGCGAACTCAACTGTGCGAACTCAACTGGGTGAACTCGTCGGCCGGCGTGACCTCGTGAGCCGGTCCCGTACGGCCGGCACGATTCCGCCCGGGAGGAACAGCACGGCGGTGATCAGGAGGAGTGCGTACACGGCGTACGAGAGCACGCTGGGGGCGTAGGACGGCATCCCCTCGAGGGTCCCGACGTTGTTGAGCACCTGCACGAGGAGCGTGACCGCCACCGCGCCGGCGAGGGCGCCCCAGATCGTGCCCAGCCCCCCGACCACGGCCATGACGACGTATTCGATGGAGAGCAGGATGGGGAACGACCCCGGGGCGATATAGCCGACGTAGAAGGCGTAGATCCCACCGGCCAGCCCCGCGAAGGCCGCGGACAGCGCGAAGACGACGAGCTTGTAGCGTCCGACGGCGACACCCGCCGACTCGGCCGCGATCTCGCTGGTCGCCAGAGCGCGCAGCCCCCGGCCCGGCCGGGACTCGATGACGTTGTGGGCCACCAGCATGACCGCGGCGAGCGCGGCCCAGGTGAGATAGGCGTAGCCCCGGTCGCCGCCGAGCTCGAACGAGCCGATGCCGAAGCGGGGGATGCCCTGCAGGCCGATGCTCCCGCCGACGGCCTTCAGCTCGCCCGCGAGGGACAGCAGGATGAGCTGGGTGGCGAGTGTGGCGAACGCGAGGTGGTGCCCGCGCAGTCGCAGCAGCGGGACCCCGATGACGACGGCGAAGGCGGCCGCGACCACCGGTGCGGCCAGCAGCCCCAGCACGGCCGGCTGTCCGTGCACGGCGAGCAGTCCGGCGGTGTAGCCGCCCACGGCGTAGAAGGCGGCCTGGCCGAGTGAGACCT
The DNA here is from genome assembly GCA_025964715.1 of Streptosporangiaceae bacterium. Lineage (GTDB taxonomy): Bacteria > Actinomycetota > Actinomycetes > Streptosporangiales > Streptosporangiaceae > Actinomadura_C. Next base: position 26,766 of record JAOPYH010000120.1, read on the forward strand.
GTCCCGCGTACCCCATGAGGAGCGATACGCCGACGGTGACCATCGCCGCGAGCCCCAGCAGGATGAACACCGGCAGCTGCCCCTCGCCGAGCACCGAGGCGAGGGCCAGCGCGGCGATGGCGAAGATCGGAAGCCGCAGCCGTTCGAGCTGCTTCATCAGGCGGTCTCCTCCTGCATGGCGGGCCGCCGGGCGCCCTGCCAAATCATGATCGCGAGCATCAGCCCCAGGGCGACCTCGACCTGATAGGAGGCCTTGCCATACCCAGCGACCATGGCCTCCGCGACGCCGAGCACGAGACCGCCGGCGAGCGCGGGAACCGGGCGGTTGAGCCCGCCGAGGATCGCGGCCGCGAAGCCGTTGACGATCAGGGACACGTCTGAGTCGAACGAGATCGGCTGCAGCGGGGTGAGGAGCACGCCGGCCACTCCGCCGAGGCCGCCCCCGAGCGCGAACGCCAGCAGGCCCATTCGCCGTACGTCGATGCCGACGACCCGGGCGGCGTACGGATTGGCGGCGCACGCCGACAGGGCCTTGCCGAGATAGGTGTGCCCGAAGAACAGAGCGAGTGCCGTGAAGACCACCGCCGTGACCACGATCACCAGCAGATACTGACGCTGGACGGTGGCGCCGGCGAGCGTGATGGAGCCGCGCAGGCCGGGGAACGACCGGGGCTGGTCGCCCCAGATCAGGACCTCGAACGCGTAGGCGAAGATGCCCAGACCCAGCGTGATGATGAGGGCCGACTGCGGGGTGGTGCCGCGTCTGCCGATGGTGACCAGGCCGGTGAGGAGACCGGCCGCCACGGCGACGGCCACGGCCGCGAGCTCGGCGAGCCCGTGCGGCAGGCCGAGGTGGACGAACGAGGCGGCGCTGAGCCCGGCCAGCACGGCGAACATGGCCTGGGCGAAGTTCACGACGCGGGTGACCCGGTGGATCGCCACGAGGCCGCTGCCGATCAGTGCGAAGCCGCAGCCCACCGCCAGGCCGTTGATGAGATAGCTGACGAACGCGCTCACGAGATCTCCTCGATCGGCCCGCCCAGATAGGCGTGCGCCACCTCGGGACTGCGGGCCAGCTCCTCGCACGGTCCCTCGGCGACGATCCGCCCCGCCTCCAGCACGTACGCGCGGGTGCAGAGGTCCAGCGCCAGGCGGGCGTTCTGTTCGATGAGCAGCACCGCCACGCCCTGGGAGGCGTTGAGCTCGGCGAGGTGCCGGGCCAGGTCGGCCACGACCATGGGGGCGAGGCCGAGCGACAGCTCGTCCACCGCGATGACCTCGGGCCGGCCCATCAGCGCGCGGCCCATCGCGACCATCTGCTGCTCGCCGCCGGACAGGCCGTGCGCGCGCCGCCCGCGCAGCCGGACGAGGCCGGGGAGCAGGTCGTAGACCCACGAGGTATCGCGCTGTTTCGAGCCCCACGCCCCCAGCCGCAGGTTGTCGTCGACCGTCAGGTCGCCGAAAAGCTGCCGGCCCTCGGGGACATGAGCCAGGCGCCCCGCCACCCGTAGCGTCCCGGCGGCGGGCCGGATGATGCCGGACAGGGTGTTCACCAGGGTGGACTTGCCGGCCCCGTTGGGCCCGATGAGCGCGACCATCTCGCCCTCGTTCACCGTCAGCGAGACCTGGTCGAGCGCGGTGGCCGAGCCGTACCGTACGACCAGGTCGGCCATTTCGATCACCGGTGTCACGACGGCACCTCCTCGCCGAGGTAGGCGGCGACGACCCGCGGGTCCGAACGGATCTCCGCGGGCGTGCCGTCGGCGATGACACGGCCGAGGTCGAGCACGGTGATCCGGTCGGCCAGGCGGGTGACCATGGCGACGTCGTGCTCGATCAGCATGATCGTCAACCCGGTCTCGCGCAGCTCCCCGATGAGGCCGACGAGGGCCTGGCGCTCCGCGGCGCGCAGTCCCGAGGCCGGCTCGTCCAGCAACAGCAGTTCCGGGTCCGCGCACAGGGCGCGCGCCAGCTGCATGGAACGCTGCTGGCCGAGCGGCAGTGTTTCGGCCGGCCGGCCGGCCCAGTCCCGCAGGCCCACCCGGCCGAGGGCGGCGTCGGCCCGGGCACGGATGAGCCTCTCCTCGCGGGCATGGGAAGGCAGCCGCAGCGCCGCGGACAGGAAGCCGGCCCCCGTGCTGGCGTGCGCGCCGACCATGACGTTCTCCCGTACGGTCATCCCGCGGAAGATCCGGGCGGCCTGGAACACGATGGCGACACCCAGCGCGGCCCGGCGATGAGCCGGCAGCGGGTCGAGCCGCGTGCCGTGGAAGGAGATGGTCCCCTGGTCGGGGGTGAGGTGCCCGCTGATCAGGTTGAACAACGTCGACTTGCCGGCCCCGTTGGGGCCGATGACCCCGCGCAGCTCGCCCTCCGCGATATCGAGCCGGACATCGCGGAGCGCGTAGACCCCCCCGAACTGCCGGGAGACCCCGTTCACCTCCAGCACCGCGTCAGCCCGCGGTGACGGTCTTGGTCAGCTGCCGCTGGGCCCAGTCGGTCGGGACGAACTGGCCGTTCTTCACCGTGTTGATGGAGATGTAGTCAGGGGTCAGGCCGGAGTGGTCGGTGGGGGAGTAGCGGAACTTCCCGTTCGGCGTCACCAGCGTCATGCCCTCGAGCGCCTTCTGGATCTTCGGTCCGTCCGTGCTCCCGGCCTTGGTGATGGCCTCGAACAGCAGCAACGCGGCGCTGTAGCCGTCCTGGGCGAACTGCGGCGGGGAGTAGCCGTGCTTCTGTTGGAACGGCACCGCCATCTGGTCGATGACCTGCTTCTGCGGGCCGGCCGGCAGGTGGTCGCCGATCACACCGATGGCGCTCTGCACAGTGATCCCTTCGGCCGCCGGGCCGACGGGCTGCAGCCACAGCTTGCTGGCCTGGGAGCCGGTCAGCATCAGCGGAACCTTGAGGCCGGCCGAGGCGTACTGCTTGGCGACGATGACGCCGGGAGCTCCGGTGCCCCAGAAGAGCAGGGCCTGGGCGCCGGAGTCCTTCACATGCGTGAAGATCGTGCTGAAGTCGGTCGTCGTGGTCTCGAAAGGCTCGTCTCGGACGATCTGTACGCCGTACTTCGCGGCGAGTTCCTTGGTCCCGTCGTAGCCGGCCACGGCGTAGGCGCTCTTGCTGTCGTGCGCCACGGCGATCTTCTTGATGCCCTTGTACTGGAAGTACTGCAGGTAGCGCTCGGCGTACATCGCCGAGAGCGCCGGGGTGACGAAGACGTACGACTTGATCGGCTTCACCTGTTCGCTGGCGGGGGCCAGCGACAGGTAGGGGATCTTCTCCCGCTGGGCGAGCGGCTCCACGGCCAGCGCCGAGTTGGAGAACACCGGCCCGATGACGGCGGTGACCTTCTTGCTCTTGACGTCGTTGAAGCCGAGCACCGCCTGGTCGGGAAGCGTCTTGTCATCGCGGAACAGGAGCTCGATCTTGCGCCCGAGGAGCCCGCCCTTGGCGTTGGCCTGCTCGACCGCGAGCTCCACGGCCTTCTTGTCCTCGCTCCCCAGGGGGGCGTAGTTGCCGGTGAGGGACACGACCAGCCCGACCTTGATGGGGCCTTTGCCGTTGTCCGGACCGGCACCTCCGCAGGCTGTCGCGGCGGTGGCGGTGAGGGCCAGGGCTGCGAGCAACGGTGACACGGTTGTGCGCACGGCTACCTCCTGTGGGGTTGGACGATCAGCCGGCGTGCCCCTGAATGTAGGCATCCTCTAAACTGGGGTCAAGATTCTGCCCAACATTTCTCGGAGGCACCGTGGGCGGTCGGAGGGCCGTGAAGAGCGGAACACCTGCGGTTGACGCGGCTCCCATGCGACCGCAGTCCCTGATGCTGACCTTTCTCGGCCACTATGTGCTGGGCCGGGACGTCTCGGTCTCCTCCGGGACCTTCATCGAGGTGTTCGGCCGGCTCGGCGTCTCCGAACAGGCGACCCGCTCCACGCTGACGCGCATGGTCGCCCGGGACCTGCTGCGGCGCGGCCGCCGGGGACGCCGGGTCTACTTCGGCCTGACGCCCAGGTCCGAGGCCATCCTCAGAGACGGCGAGACGCGCATCCAGGGGCCGGGCCCCGTCAATGAGGACCCGGGCGGCTGCTGGACCCTGGTCGGCTTCTCCTTCCCCGAGTCCTGGAGCAGGGAGCGCCGTGACCTGCGTTCACAACTCATCTGGTCTGGGTTCGGCATGCTGCACAGTGGGCTCTGGATGGCCCCCTCGACCGTGGACGTCACCGAGACCCTCGAGCGACTCGGCCTCCGCGACCACGTCAAGGTCTTCACCGCGCGGCCGGCCGGCCCCACCGACATCGCCCAGCTCGTCCACGAGGCCTTCGACCTCGACGCGCTCGCCGAGCGCTACCGCGCGTTCCTGCGCCGCTGGGACCGCCCGAGCCCGCTGCCGAAGGCGCCCGACGACCTCGCCAGGCAACTCCACATGAAGGCCGAGTGGCTGCAGCTCACGCGCCACGACCCTCGGCTGCCGGCCCGCCAGCTGCCCGACGGCTGGCCCGCCGCCAGGGCCCAGCAGGTCTTCCGGGAGCTCGACGCATCCTTCGAGGGCCCGGCGCGATGCGTCCTCGGCACCGTCCTCGACGCGATCCCCACCGAACCCGCGTGATCCTTGGGTTCGGTGGCATGGTCCTCCGAGTGTCGGACAGGGCTGTCAGTCTGGGCCCATGGAGACCTTGACCACGCGGCGACTGAACCGTGCGACGCTGGCGCGTCAGATGCTGCTGGCGAGGGAGAAGACCGACGTCGTCACGGCCGTGTCACGGCTGGCCGGGATGCAGGCGCAGGAGGCGCGGCACCCCTTCACCGGCCTGTGGACCCGGGTCGAGGGATTCCGCCCCGAGCATCTTCACCGGGCCCTGCACGACCGTCTGGTCGTGCGGGCGACGATGATGCGGGCCACGCTGCATCTGACCAGCGCGGCCGACTACGCCGCGGCCCGGCCGGCGTTGCGGCCGGCGCTCGCCCACGTGGTGTCCGGGCGCAGTGATCTCTTCGATGGGATGGATCTCGACAAGGTGCTCCCGGTCGCCCGTGAGCTCCTACGTGAACGACCTCGTGACTTCGGCGAGCTGCGTCGCCTGCTCCAGGAGGAGTTCCCGGAAGCGAACGATCGTGGTCTGGGCCACGCGGTGCGGACCCAGCTGCCGCTGGTCATGGTGCCCACCGACGACCGCTGGGGTTTTCCGCGCATCGCGCGGTTCGCGCTCGCGGACCTGTGGCTCGGGTCGACGCTCGCCGGCGAACCGATCGAGGAACTGGTGCTGCGTTATCTCGCGGCCTTCGGCCCGGCGAGCGCGGCCGACGCCCAGACGTGGATGGGGCACAAGGGGCTCAAAGCCGTGCTGGACGGCCTGCGCCCCCGATTGGAGGTGTTCCGTGACGAGCGGGGCCGCGAGCTGTTCGATTTGCCCGGCGCACCGCGTCCGGCCGAGGACGTTGTGGCCCCGGCGCGTTTCCTGCCGGAGTTCGACAACCTCGTGCTCGCGCACGCGGCCCGCACCCGCGTCATAGCGGATGAGCATCGCAGCCGCGTCGTCACCAAGAACCTCCGCGTGCGTGCGACGTTCCTCTGGGACGGCTTCGTCCGTGGCACCTGGCAGGTGGAACGTAAGCGCAAGGTCGCCACCCTCCGGATGGCGCCCTTCGAACCCCTCACGAGCAGTGCGGTCTCGGCGCTCACCGACGAGGCAGCGGAGCTCCTGCGTTTCCTGGAGCCGGACGCCGCCACGCTCGACGTCCAGTGGGATGTCTAGTCCGTGAGGGCGTCGAGGACCTGCTGTCCGTACTTCGCGAGCTTGTTCTCTCCCACACCGCTGACCTTGCCGAGCTCGGCCAGCGACGACGGTGAAACAGAAACGATCTCGCGGAGGGTCGCGTCGTGGAAGATGACGTACGCGGGCACGCCCTGTTCCTTCGCGGTCGCGGCACGCCAGGCGCGGAGCCGCTCGAAGACGGCCAGCGCCTCCTCGGGGAGTTCCACGGCGGCACGAGCGGATTTGGCCACCTTGGCGGCTCGGGCCGGCCGCTCGGGCTCGCGCCGCAGCGGAACCTGACGTTCTCCTCGCAGCACCTCGGCGCTGGCGTCCGTCAGCACGAGGGTGCCGTAGTCGCCCTCGACGGCGAGGAGTCCCTGCGCCAGCAGCTGGCGTACGACGCCGCGCCACTCACCGTCCCGCAGGTCCGTGCCGACCCCGAACACGGTGAGGGAGTCGTGGCCGTGCTGCTCCACCTTGGGCGTCTTCTTGCCCACGAGGATGTCGACGATCTGGCCGGTACCGAACTTCTGGTGCCGCTCGCGGTCGAGCCGGTAGACCGTGGACAGGACCTTCTGGGCGGCGACCGTGCCGTCCCACGTCTCCGGGGGCGACAGGCACGTGTCGCAGTTGCCGCACGCCGTGCCGCGCTGGCCGAAATAGGCGAGCAGCCGCACGCGGCGGCATTCTACGGTCTCGCAGAGGGCGAGCATGGCGTCAAGGTGGCTGCCGAGGCGACGGCGGTGGGCGAGGTCGCCCTCGGAGGACTCGATCATCTTGCGCTGCTGCACGACGTCCTGGAGACCATAGGCCAGCCACGCGGTCGAGGGCATGCCGTCGCGCCCCGCCCGCCCGGTCTCCTGGTAGTAGCCCTCGACGGACTTGGGCAGGTCGAGGTGGGCGACGAAACGGACGTCGGGTTTGTCGATCCCCATGCCGAAGGCGATGGTCGCCACCATGACGATGCCGTCCGCACGCAGGAAGCGTGACTGGTTCGCCGCGCGGATCCGCGAGTCCAGGCCCGCGTGGTAGGGAAGTGCCTCGATGCCGTTCTCCGTCAGGAACGCGGCGATCTTCTCGACCGACGCCCGGGAGAGGCAGTAGACGATGCCGGCGTCTCCGGCGTGCTCGGTACGCAGGAGCTCGAGCAGTTGCCGCTTGGGCTCGTTCTTGGGCGCGATGCGGTACTGGATGTTCGGGCGGTCGAAGCTCGCCACGAAGTGGCGGGCCTGCTCGAGGTTGAGCCGGGCGGTGATCTCGGCGTGGGTCGCCTCGGTGGCCGTCGCGGTCAGGGCGATGCGGGGTACGGCCGGCCAGCGCTCGTGCAATGCCGACAGAGCGAGGTAGTCCGGCCGGAAGTCGTGCCCCCACTGGGCCACGCAGTGCGCTTCGTCGATGGCGAACAGCGAGATGGTTCCGGAGTCGAGCAGCCTCAGCGTCGACTCCACCCGGAGGCGTTCCGGCGCCAGGTAGAGCAGGTCCAGCTCGCCGGCGAGAAAGGCCTTCTCGACCTGGCGGCGCTGCTCCAGGTCCTGCGTGGAGTTGAGGAATCCCGCCCGTACCCCCAGGGCGGTAAGGGCGTCGACCTGGTCCTGCATCAGCGCGATGAGAGGGGAGATCACGACGCCGACCCCTTCGCGTACCAGCGCGGGGATCTGGTAGCACAGGGACTTGCCGCCGCCGGTCGGCATGAGCACGAGCGCGTCATGGCCGGCGACAACGTGCTCGATGATCTCCTGCTGGCCCTCCCGGAACGAGTCGTAGCCGAAGACGCGCCGCAGGACCCGGGTCGCGTCAGTCACCTCGGAGTCGTCGAGAGGGGAAGGCATCCGGCGATTCTACGAGGATCCGGGCCTGGGCCGGGCAAGTCACTGCCTTACTGCGTAAAGGCGCTCGGCCATTCCAGCCGATCACCACCGTACGTCGTCAAAGGGCTGGGCCAGCAGAGACGGCGACCGTCGAGCACACCCGGAGGCGTCACCGTGGTGATCGGCCCGTCGGCGCTGCCGACAGTGGTGAGCCAGGCTTCGTGAGCCTTCTCGGAGGTCAACGGCTCCCGGCGGTCACGCGGCAGCCCGAGGAGCCAGTGCGCCGTGCGGGCCAGGGAGAGTTCCTGGAGGTAGGTGCCCCCGTGTTCTTCCTGCCGGCGGAGGGCGTCGAGCACCGCCGCCGCGGCCAGGTAGCCGGTCCCGTGGTCCAGCAGCTGGCAGGGCAGCGCACCCGGCCGGTCGCCGTCCGGAGATTCCACCATCGCGATCCCGGTGGCGGCCTGCACGATGCTGTCGAAGCCGCGCCGGCCGCCCCAGGGGCCGGAGGCGCCCCAGGCCGACAGCGACACTACGACGAGCCCGGGATGCCGGTCGGCGAGCGCGGAGGAGCTCAGGCCGAAGCAGTCGAGCGCGCCGGGCCGGTAGCCGTGGACCAGGACATCGGCCCCGTCGAGCAGCCCGTGCAGGCGCGCGAGCCCGTCCGGCGTGCGCGCGTCGAGCACGGCGCTGCGCTTGCCCGGCAGCCCGTCGTAGACGTGCAGCGGCAGTTCGGGACGGTGCGGCGGGTCGAGCCGCAACACGTCCGCGCCCAGTGCCGCCAGGAACCTGGTGGAGACCGGGCCGGCGATGACCCGGGTGAGGTCCAGGACCCGCAGCCCGGACGCGGGCAGGAGCCCCGGGACGCGCCGCCGAGGCGCTGCGTTGCCGGTGCGGCCGCCCTCCACCAGGCACTGCCCGGCGACCACCTGGCCGTGCGGGTGGATCAGCCACTCCTCCTCCGTACGGACGGCGACGGCAAGGCCGCCCGCGGCGACGACCCGTTCCTCCACCTCCAGGGCCGTGGTGCTCTTGACCGCGGCCTCGACCGAGGCGATGTCGCCGGTGGTCTCCAGTCCGCGGAGCAATGCCTCGCGGTGCCATGAATAGTTGCCATGCGTACGCACCCACCCGTCCGACGCGCGCCAGAAGCGCGACAGCGGGGCGAACCCGGCGATCGCCTGGCCGTTGAGCCGTAGATGGACCTCACTCCGCACGGCGGCGGCGACGTGGCCGGCGTCCACGCGCACCGGCCGATGTCCTCGGCCGTCGCGCTGCCCGGCCAGTGCGGCCGCGGCGAGCAACGCGGTCCCGACGCAGGCGATGGCCGTGTCGTGGGCCGGAAGGTTCGACCCGAGCAGCCCCACGGCGCCGTCGAGCGACAGTTCTCCTTGCACCGCTCCTGCGCCGGTGTCGCCGGGCAGCGCCGTCAACGCCTGCGACAACAGCTCCGTCCACAGCTCACCGGTCATGTGTGCGGTCCTCCCGGCGCCGACGGACCTCGCGGTCGTACGGCACCAGGGTAGATGCCGGTCAGTGGCCGCGGAAGGCCTCTCCCAGCCACCAGGCCGGGCGGTCTCGCGTCACCTTGGCCGCGACCACCAGGGGCCGGTCACGCGGGCCCTCGAGCCATTCCTTGACGGGGGCGAGGTCCTCGCGGCGGCGTACGGTGACGGCCTCGCAGCCGAACCCACGGCCGATCTCGGCGATGTCGGTGGGCGGGAACGGACGGCCTGCGCGCCCTGCATATGCCGAGGGTGAGGGACAGCATGCCGATCCCGAGCCCCACGAGGGTGTCTCCGGCAGCTGCAGGGCCAGCACGGTCAGGCCGCGATGAAGACCGAGAACCAGCAGAACTGCAGTTGGCAGGCCAGGCGGAGTAGCGGCCGGTCGCGCAGCAGCCGGGGCAGGCCCCAACAGTCGCCCGTACGGCGTCGCGGGTCCCGCGGGCGGACGCTCACCGGCCGGCCCGGTGCGGCGGCGGCCACCGCGAGGCACCCGGCGGTGAGGCACAGCAGCACCGTGATCAGGCGGTGCGGGCGGGCGAGGTCGCCGAGGGGGACCAGGAGCACGATTGGGTGTCAGGATCAGGATGCCGGATTTCTGTCGGCGGGCCGGGTCAGCCGAGGCCGACGCGGGCGGCGGCGGAGGCCCAGGCCGCCTCGTCACCCCGTGGTTCGAAGCGCCGCAGTCGCTGCGTGCGGGCCACGAGGTCGCGCATCTCCGCGAGATCCTTCACGATGCCGAACGCGCGTGCCTGCACGAGGACGTTGCCGAGCGCCGTGGCCTCGGCCGGGCCGGCCACGATAGGGAGGCCGCAGGCGTCGGCGGTGAGCCGGCACAGCAGCTCGTTGCGGGATCCGCCGCCCACCAGGTGGATGACGTCCACCTCGTGCCCCGAGAGGCTCATCGCCTGGCGCAGGGCGGCCCGGTGGCCGAGCGCGAGGCTGTCCACGATGCAGCGGACCGTCTCCGCCCTGCTCGCCGGCGCCGGCTGCCCCGTCCGATCGCAGTACGCGGCGATCCGGCCCGGCATGTCTCCCGGCGGCAGGAACTCCGGGGCGTCGGGGTCCACGACGGAGCGCAAGGCCGGGACCTCGGTGGCCGCGGCCAGCAGTGACCCCAGGTCCGGGGAGCCCCACGCACGCAGAGACTCCTGCAGAAGCCACAGCCCCATGACGTTGCGCAGGTAGCGGATCGTCCCGTCGACCCCTGCCTCGTTGGTGAAGTTGGCCGTACGGCTCTCGTCGCTCAGCACCGGCCCGGCAAGCTCCACCCCGACCAGGGACCAGGTGCCGCACGAGATGTAGGCGAAGCGGTCACCCGCCGCGGGCACCGCCGCCACCGCGGACGCCGTGTCGTGTGAGGCCACGGCCGTCACCGGGACGGTATCCGGCAGCCCGATCTCGCCCGCGACCTCCGGTAGGAGCGTGCCCGCCGGTTCGCCTGGGTGGCGCAGCGCCGGCAAGACCCGTTGTGGCAGGCCGAGCTGTCCCAGGAGGTCGGTCGCCCAGTCCCGCGAGCGTACGTCCAGGAGGCCGGTCGTCGAGGCGTTGGTGAACTCCGCGCCGATCTCGCCGGTCAGCCAGTAGGAGATCAGGTCCGGGATCAGCAGGAGCGTCTCGGCCCGCTGGAGCCGTGCGGTCCGCGCATCCGCGACCAGCTGGTAGATCGTGTTGATGGGCAGGAACTGCAGCCCGCTGACGTCGTACAGCCGGCGGTCACCGATGTCTGCGCGCACTCGTTCCATCACACCGTCCGTACGGCCGTCGCGATAGTGCACGGGGTTGCCCAGCAGTGCTCCCCGGCCGTCGAGCAGGCCATAGTCGACGGCCCACGAGTCGATGCCTATCGACGCCGGCCGCGGCCCGGCGGCCCGCAGGCCGTCGAGGATCTCACGGTAGAGGCCCAGGATGTTCCAGAGCAGGGTCCCGCCGACATGTACCGGCCGGTTGGGGAAGCGGTGGGCCTCGCTAAGGCTCAGCTCGCCGTTCCCGGCCCGCCCGACCATCACGCGCCCGCTGGAGGCACCCAGGTCGACGGCCGCGAACGCCTGCGGCCGGGTCATACGATCAGTACCTCCAGGGTGCGCGGCCCGTGTACGCCCTCCACGCGGGACAGCTCTATGTCGCTGGTGGCGGACGGTCCCGAGATGAAGGTGAGCGGCCGGGTGATGTCGAGGCGCTCCAGGGCCTCCGGAACGTCGGCGGCGATCTGGTCCGCGGTGACGACCACGAGGTGGTAGTCCGGGACCAGAGTGAGCGCCCGGCGGCCCTGTCCGGTGCTGTGGTCGAGCACGATCGTGCCGGTCTCGGCGATCGCCACCGCGCATCCGGTGACCACGCCCGCCAGCCGGGCGAGGTCGGCCGGGTCCGAGGCCAGCCGGGCCGACTCGATCCCGGCGACCCACTCGGCCGGCAGCCCGTCCGGGACCCCGTACGCGCCCGGACGCGCGGCGAGCGCCGTCGCGATGGCCGCCGGCAGGTCAGCGGCCGGGACGCGGTGCACGATGGCGCGGTAGTCGGCGACCCGCTCGGCGAACAGGTCCACGATGCCGACCTGGTGGTGGCTGCGCTGGTAGGGCCGCTTGATGGCCGCGTATTCGGCCGCCGGAGCTCCCGTGGCATCGCTGACCCGGCGCAGGATCTCCTCGCGGGCGTTCACTTCTGCTCTCCCCGCTGTTGCTTCTGCGTGCGGTCCCACCAGGCCCGGAACGACTCCTCGGGCGGAGCCGGGGCGTCCCGGGTGTCGGTCCAGGCGTGCAGGGGCCCGGGCAGCCGCCGGATGCGCCCCTTGCGCGCGACGATGTTGCGGCTCAGCGAGGCGGCGCGCTGCGCCAGCCTGAGACGCCCGGGGGTGCGGAGCGTCCAGGCGGCGACGGCCATCACCGCACGCTCCAGGCCGGCCTTGCCCTTGGCCTCGACCGACTTGGCACGCAGGTGCACCAGCACTTCCGGGATGTCGATCGCCACCGGGCACACCTCGTAGCAGGCTCCGCAGAGCGTGGAGGCGTAGGGCAGTGAGGCGTCGATCGGCGAGCCGATGCCGCGGAGCTGCGGCGACAGGATCGCGCCGATGGGGCCCGGATAGGGAGAGCCGTAGGCGTGCCCGCCCGCGCGAGAGTAGACCGGGCAGACGTTGAGACAGGCCGAGCAGCGGATGCATCGCAGGGCCTGGCGGCCGATCTCGTCGTCGCGGGTGGCGACGCGGCCGTTGTCCAGAAGCACAAGGTGGAACTCCTGCGGCCCGTCGCCGGGTGTGACACCCGTCCACGCCGAGGTGTAGGGGTTCATCCGCTCGGCGGTGGAGGACCGCGGGAGCAGCTGCAGGAACACCTCGAGGTCCTTGGCGGTCGGCAGGACCTTCTCGATGCCCATCACGGAGATGAGGGTGTCCGGGAGGGTGAGGCACATACGGCCGTTGCCCTCGGACTCGACGACCAGGACCGTGCCGGTCTCGGCGACGGCGAAGTTGACCCCGGACACGGCGACCTTGGCGGACAGGAACTTGGCCCGCAGGTGCTTGCGCGCGGCCTCGGCCAGCTCGGCCGGAGAGTCGGACAGGTCAGCCGGGGCGTCCGGCATCTCGCGCCGGAAGATGTCGCGGATCTCCGACCGGTTGCGGTGGATGGCGGGCACGAGGATGTGGCTCGGCCGGTCGTTGCCCAACTGCACGATGAGCTCGGCGAGGTCGGTTTCGTACGCGGAGATCCCCGCCTCGGCGAGCGCCTCGTTGAGGCCGATCTCCTGGGTGGCCATCGACTTGACCTTGACGACCTCGGTCTCGCCGGTGGCGCGGACGAGGTCGGTGACGATCCGGTTGGCCTCCTCGGCGTCGCGTGCCCAGTGCACGATCCCGCCCGCCGCGGTGACCCGCTCCTCCAGCAGGCGCAGGTAGTGACCCAGATGCTCGAGTGTGTGGTCCTTGATCTCCTTGGCCGCCTCGCGCAGCTCGGGCCAGTCCGTCAGCTCCCCGATGGCCCGTTCGCGCTTGCCGCGGATGGTCGTGGTGGCATGCGCCAGGTTGCTCCGCAACCGGCTGTTGCCAACGCCCTCCCGGGCGGCCTTGGGGAAGGAGGGCATCCCCAGATACGTCGGCATCGCCTCGCTCATCGGCCCGCTCCTTCACTGCGCCGCTCGGCTGCCGGGTGGGTGCTCACTGCTGGGCCTCCGTGCTGGCGAGGATCTCCGCTAGGTGTACGGGCCGCACGCCGGCGTCCAGCCGGGAGAGCGTGCCGCCGATGTGCATCAGGCACGAGTTGTCCGCGGCGCACAGGACCTCGGCCGACGTCTTGCGCACGTTCTCGGCTTTGTCGGCGCCCATCGCGCTGGAGACCGCTGAATTCTTCAGGGCGAAGGTGCCGCCGAAACCGCAGCACTCGGCCGCGTCCGGCAGCTCCACCAGATCGATGCCGCGGACCTGCCGCAGGAGCCGCAAGGGGCGGTCACCGACCTTCAGCATCCGCAGCGAGTGGCAGGTCGGGTGATAGGTCACTCGGTGCGGGAAGTACGCGCCGACATCGGTCACCCCGAGAACATCGACCAGGAACTCCGACAGCTCGTAGACCTTGGGTGCGGTCCGCGCGACCGCGGCGGTGAACCTCGCGTCTCCCGTGCTCTTGGCGACCCGCGGATGCCAGTCGCGGATCATGGCTCCACAGGACGCGGACGGGGTCACCACGGCGTCGTAGGACTCGAACGCCTCGGTGAAACCCTTGACGAGTGGCACGCACTGGTCGCGGTAACCGGTGTTGAGGTGCATCTGGCCACAGCAGGTCTGGGCCTCTGGAAAGTCGACCTCGTGCCCCAGCCGGGTGAGCAGCCGGACCACGGCCTTCCCCGTCTGGGGGTACATCGTGTCGTTGAGACATGTGATGAACAGTGCCACCCGCAAAGGACTCACTCCGTCGACTCTCGGACGATCAGCTCGGGCTGGAACATCACCTGCTGATGCGCGTGCCCCTTGGGGTTGTCGCACTCGTTGAGCAGGAGTTCCGTGGCGATACGGCCTAGCTGGTAAGTGGGCTGGCGGACCGAGCTCAGCGGCACCGCGGCCGCTCCGATGAACTCTATGTCGTCATAGCCGATAAGAGCCACGTCGCCCGGAACGCTGACCCCGGCCTGCAGCAGCACGCGCAGGACCCCCATGGCGAGCAGGTCGTTGGCGCAGAAGATCCCGTCGGGCAGCGGCCCTTCGGCGAGGAGCTTCTCGGCGGCCTCCATCCCACCGCGGGGCGTCATGGTCGCGACGACCAGCTCGCGCGGCGCGGAGTCGTAGCCCGCGTTGCGCAGGGCCCGGTGACATCCGGCGCGGCGGTCCGCGCACTGTCGGATGGACAGGGGACCGCTGATGTAGGCGATGTCCCGCGCTCCGCGGGCCAGCAGGTGCGCGACCGCGAGCTCGCCGCCGGCCACGTCGTCGACCGCCACCGAACACTGGTTGGGCCGGGTCGCGGAATGGTCGAGCAGCACGGTGGCGACGCCGCGGTCGCGCAGCCGCTCGAGCCGCTCGAGGTCGTCGCTGACCGGCGTCACCAGGACCCCGCGCACCCGCTGCTCGGCGAGCATCCGCAGGTTGCGCTCCTCACGCGAGGCTGAGGCACTGGAGCTGCAGAGGATCACCGCGTAGCCGCGCTCGCTCACGACGTCCTCGACGCCCCGTGCCACGTCGGTGAAGAAAGGGTTGCCGAGATCCAGGACCATCAGCCCGATGGTCCGCCCCCGGCCGGCCCGCAGGGTCGACGCCGACCCGTTCCGCACGAAGCCGAGCTCCTGGATGGCCTGTTGCACCCTGGTGCGGGTCTGGGCGGCCACGCGTTCCGGCCGGTTGAGCACATTGGAGACGGTGCCGGGGGAGACCCCGGCGTGCCGGGCCACCTGTTTGATCCCGACCGTGCCGGGCCGTTCCCAGGAAGCCGCGGGCGTCGGGCCGTCGCTCCGTGTGCCCATGCAGCCCCCGCCGTCCTCCTGCTGGTCCGTCTCCGATACGCCCACTTTGGGGCACGTTATTAAAACGTGTCAACCCAGATGTGATCTTGGCGAGGGTGGCCGCGGCCGGATGGAAATCGTCCACAGCCGTGCGGCCTGGGGGACGCCGAAGTTTTTCAACTTTGGGCCTTGACGTGTGCCGGGGGCCACATCTAGCGTCCTCCGCAACATCGATTTAAAACGTTTTTCATCCCATCGTCACCATGGTCCCCGACGTGGAGGGTCGTCCGTGAGTACACCCGCTCCCTCGGCCCCGCCGACACTTGCGCTGGTCAACGTGAGCAGATCATTCGGAGCCGTACGGGCTCTGCAGGGTGTGACGCTAGAGCTGTACGCCGGGGAGGTGCACGCCCTCGCCGGAGAGAACGGCGCCGGCAAGTCGACGGTCGTCAAAACGTTCGCAGGCGTCCACCGGCCCGACGCCGGTGAGATCCTGCTGGACGGCGAGCCGGTGGTCTTCCACGGTCCGGCCGACGCGCAGCACGCGGGCGTGGCCGTCATCTACCAGGAACCCACGCTCTTCCCGGACCTGTCGGTGGCCGAGAACATCTTCATGGGCCGCCAGCCCCGCACCAGCCTGCGCCGGATCGACCGGCGCGCGATGCACGCCGAGACCGCCGAGCTCTTCAAGCGGCTCCGGGTCGCCCTGGATCCGCAGCAGCCGGCCCGGGGGCTCTCGATCGCCGACCAGCAGGTCGTGGAGATCGCCAAGGCCATCTCCCGGGACGCACGGGTGCTGATCATGGACGAGCCCACGGCCGCGCTCACCGGGCAGGAGGTCGCCCGCCTGTTCGCGGTGACGCGGAACCTGCAGGAGCAGGGCTGCGCGGTGCTGTTCATCTCGCACCGGCTCGAGGAGATCTTCCAGCTGTGCCAGCGCGTCACGACGCTGAGGGACGGCGCCTGGATCTCCAGCGAGCCGGTGGCCGGTCTCGGGCCCGACGACCTCGTGCACCGCATGGTCGGCCGGGAGCTCGAAGCCCTCTATCCCAAGCAGGACGTGACCCCCGGGGATGTGGCGCTGAAGGTCTCCCGGCTGACCCGCGAAGGGGTCTTCACCGACGTGTCCTTCGAAGTGCGCCGCGGCGAGATCGTCGCACTGGCGGGCCTCGTGGGAGCCGGCCGCAGCGAGGTCGCCCGTGCGATCTTCGGTGTGGACCGTTGGGACGCCGGCGACGTGGAGGTGGACGGCCGGAGGCTGCCACCGGCGAGCCCGACGGCGGCGATGTCCGCCGGCCTCGGGCTCGTCCCCGAGGACCGCCGCCAGCAGGGCCTGGTCATGAACATGTCGATCGAACGCAACATGGGGCTCACCCAGCTGCGCTCGATGCGGCGGGGCCCGCTGATCTCCCGGCGCGTCGAACGCGACCGGGCCAGGGACTGGGCAGTGCGGCTCCAGCTGAAGTACGCCCGGCTCACCGATGCGGTCGGCGTGCTCTCCGGCGGCAACCAGCAGAAGGTCGTGCTGGCCAAATGGCTCGCCACCGAGCCGACCGTGCTCATCGTCGACGAGCCCACCCGGGGCATCGACGTCGGGACCAAGGCCGAGGTCCACCGCCTGCTGTCGGATCTCGCGGCACAGGACCTCGCCGTGCTCATGATCTCCTCGGACCTGCCCGAGGTGCTCGGCATGGCCGACCGCGTGCTGGTCATGCACGAGGGCCGCCTGGTCGCGGACATCCCGCGGGCCGAGGCGACCGAGGCGGGCGTCATGGCGGCCGCGACCGGCCAGAACGGGAAGGCCGCCGCATGACCATGGACACCGGCACCGTCGAGTCCGTCCCGCCGGAACCGGCCCTCGCACCGAAGGCGGCGGGCCGCGGAATGGTCGAGCTGGTCCTGCGCGCCCGTGAGCTCAGTATCGTCGCGGTCCTCATCGTCCTGGTGGGCGCGACGACGATCGCCAACCCCCTGTTCCTGTCCGGCCAGGGCGTCAAGGACATGTTCCTCAACGCCTCGATCCTGGCCCTGCTCGCCGTCGGCCAGACCCTCGTGGTGATCACCCGCAACATCGACCTGTCGGTCGGCTCGGTCGTCGGGCTGGTGGCGTTCCTGACCGGCTCGTTCGTGTCCGGCACCGAGCACAACGTGCTGCTCGCCATGCTCGTCGGTGTGGCGGTCGGCGCCGCCTGCGGGCTCGTCAACGGCGTGCTGGTCAGCTTCTGCCGCGTGCCCGCCCTCGTGGTCACCCTCGGCACGTTGTACGTCATCAAGGGCCTGGACCACTACATCGCCCACGGCCGGCAGATCAGCGCCGCCGACCTGCCGGCCGGCGTGCTGCGCCTCGGCAACGACGGGGTGCTCGGCATCCCGTACCTGCCGATCACCGCCGTCGCGATCATGCTGGGGGTCGGTTTCTACCTCCGGTCCTATTCGTCCGGCCGGGAGCTCTACGCGATCGGATCCAGCCCCGAGGCCGCCACCCTGGCCGGGGTCCCGATCCGGCGCCGGGTGCTGGCGGTCTATCTCGCCAGCGGCATGTTCGCCGGCCTCGCCGGGGTCCTATGGCTGTCGCGCTTCGGCACCGTCGTGGCCGACGCGGCCAACGGCTGGGAGTTGCGCGTCGTCAGCGCCGTCGTCGTCGGGGGCGTCGCGATCGTCGGCGGCATCGGGACCGTCTACGGCGCCGCCCTGGGCGCCCTGCTGATCACCACGATCGGCAGCGTCCTGGTGGTGTTGAAGGTCGACGCCTTCTGGCAGCAGGCGATCACCGGGGTGCTCCTGCTCCTGGCGATCAGCGTCGACCGCCTGCTCGCCCTGCGGGTGACCCGCGCACTGAGAAAGGGGAACCGCCGCCATGGCTTCTGAAACGGCCGGCAGGCCCGCCGCCGAAGTCGCGGCGACCCGCGGCGGCCTCGGGCGCTTCGTCCGGTGGGACGTCGTCGTCACCGCGCTGCTGATCGCGGTCTTCCTCGGCGGTACGGGTGTTTCGCCGGACTTCGCCAACACCGACAATCTGTCCTTCGCGCTCGGAGACCTGGGCGAGATCGCGCTCATCGCGCTGCCGATGACACTCCTGGTGGTGTGCGCCGAGGTGGACCTGTCGGTCGCCTCCGTCCTCGGCCTCGCGAGCGCGCTGACCGGATCCCTGTGGAACGCCGGCTGGCCCATTGAGACGATCATCCCTCTCATCCTGGTGCTGGGCGTCGTCTGCGGACTGCTCAACGGTCTCCTGGTGACCCGGCTCGGCCTGCCGTCGCTGGCGGTGACCATCGGGACGCTGACCCTCTACCGGGGGCTGGCCTACGTGGTCCTCGGCACCGAGGCCGTGGCGCAGTTCCCGCAGCAGTACACCGACCTGGCGACCAAGAACGTCCCGGGCACCCCCGTGCCCTATCCCGTCGCGCTGTTCGTCCTGCTGGCCGTCCTCACCGCGGTGGTGCTGCACGCCACCGGCATCGGGCGGTCGCTGTTCGCCATCGGTGCGCAGGAGGAGGCCGCGTTCTTCGCCGGTATCCGGGTCAAGCGGGTCAAGCTCGTGCTGTTCGTGGTGTCCGGGCTCACGGCCGCGTTCGCCGGGATCGTGTTCACCCTGCGCTACGGCAGCGCCCGGGCCGACAACGGTGTGGGGATCGAACTCACGGTGATCGCCGCCGTCCTGCTCGGTGGCGTGGACTTCGACGGTGGCAAGGGAACCCTCGGCGGCGTCATCGCCGGCGTCCTTCTCATCGGCCTGCTGCGCAACCTGCTCATGCTGAACGACGTCGCCAACGAGATCCAGGCCATGGTCACCGGCCTGCTGCTCATCGTCTCCGTGCTCACGCCCCGGGTGGCCGCCGTCATCAGGGAGTCACGCGCACGACGGCGTGGCCGCCCGCCGCTCCCCGCACCCTCCTGACAGCGTCCGTCCCTCCCCCATCCATCCCATCCCGGCTTTCGAACCCCCGAAAGGCAGCAACGATGACCGACCGTTCCCGGACCCTCTGGCGCGCGCCGCGCTCGATCGTGACGCTGGCCACCGCGAGCGTGCTCGCCCTCGGGCTGGCGGCCTGCGGCGGCACGACCAAGAGCTCCACCGCCGGCCCGGCCGGCACCGGCTCCGGCGGCGCGACGGCCTCGGCCGACCCCAACGCGCCGCTGAAGAAGGACCTGAAGCTCGCCTTCCTGCCCAAGCAGATCAACAACCCGTACGAGACGCTCGTCGACCATGCCGGCATCGACGCGGCCAGGGAGTTCGGCGGCACGGCCAAGGAGGTCGGCCCCTCGGACGGCTCCGCCTCCTCGCAGGTGTCCTATGTCAACACGCTGGTCCAGCAGCGGCACGACGCCATCCTCATCGCCGCCAACGACCCCAACGCGGTGTGCGGGCCGCTGCAGCAGGCGAGGTCCAAGGGCGTGAAGGTCGTGGCCTACGACTCCGACACCTCCAAGCAGTGCCGCGATCTGTTCATCAACCAGGCCGGCTCCGAGGAGATCGGCCGGACCCAGGTCAAGATGCTGTCCGAGATGACCGGCGGCAAGGGGGAGATCGCGGTCCTGTCGGCGACGGCCAACGCGACGAACCAGAACACCTGGATCCAGTTCATGAAGGACGAGCTCACCAAGCCCGAGTACAAGGACCTGAAGCTGGTCAAGGTGGCCTACGGCGACGACGACGACCAGAAGTCCTTCCAGGAGGTCCAGGGACTCCTGCAGGCCTACCCCAACCTCAAGGGCATCATCGCGCCGACCACCGTCGGCATCGCGGCCGCGGCCCGCTACATCTCCGGCTCCCAGTACAAGGGCAAGGTCGTGCTGACCGGCCTCGGCACGCCGAACCAGATGCGCAAGTTC
>JAOPYH010000203.1 GCA_025964715.1 Streptosporangiaceae bacterium
CCACTGCTGGCGTTCTTGGTGACCTTCGCCGCGGCGCGGCTCAGCCCCGGACCCACCTCATCGACATCAAGTTCGTAGACGGTCCGCTTGACGCCCTCACGGTCCTCGTACGACCGCTGCTTGAGCCGGCCCTGCACGATCACCCGCATCCCGCGCTGCAGGCTCTCAGCGCAGTTCTCCGCCATCTGCCGCCAAGCCGAGCACGTCAGGAACAGGCCGTCCTTGGCGTCCTCCCACGTGTCCGTGTCGCGGTTGAAGTTTCGCGGTACGGACGCCACCCGGAACTTGGCGACCGCCACGCCGGACGGTGTGAACCGCAGCTCGGGATCGTCGACAAGGTTTCCAACAACACAGATGACAGTCTCTCCAGCCATGCTCGTACTCTCCTCAGCTCGCCGCGTACTCGCGGATCGTCGTGGTGTTCACCTTGAACTCGGCCGCCAGCTCCTCCGCTGACGCGCCGTCCTGCGCCCGGGCACGCACCTGGTCCTGGTCAGTCGGCGACAGGCTCTTGGCTGCGGAGCCGCTGCGGCCCGCCCAGATGGTCTGTGTCGCCGTGGCCGGCCCCGTATTCGGTTCCCGGATCGGGCCGCCGTAGTGCGGGTAGTGCTCGCCCCGGGCAATCCGGTACGCGTGGCTCTTGCTGATGTCATGCGACGCGGCGACCTTGAAAACATCCTCGCTGTCGGCGATACGCTCCCGAATGTCGATCACCTGCGCCTCTGTCAGGGGCTGCGGAATCGACGTCCTCCATTCCAGGGTCTCTCCGCGCAGTGCTGCTGCTTTCCGTTCCCGCAGAAGGAACGTGTACGTGGAGCCCTTCGCGAGACCGGACAGCCGGTCCAGGTCATGCCACTCCATGCCCTGCGACAGGCCCCGGAGAATGGCGGCGATCCGGTCGGGCTTGGACAGCTGGATCTGCAAGCCCGCCAGGTAGCGGCGCACCGCAACCTCGTCCACCAGAGCAGCAGCGTCAGCGTCGTCGTCCTGGCGCTCGACCAGGTCCCGGAGGGTGCTGCGGTCGTCGTGGGCCGGCTCCACCGGCACGCCCGCCTCATCGAAGTCCAGCCATCCCAGCAAAGCCGCCAACGGACGGTCAGGGTCAGCCAGGCCCGCCAGCACCACGATCAGCGCATCCTTCTCCCGGCCATCCAGCACCGACAGGACCTGCTCGACCTCGAGGGTGCCTCCGTCACCGTGCACGATGGTCGCCAGGCGCGCCGCGACGGGCAGCATCTCCTCCGCGAGGTCACCGCGCTGAACGGCAGTCAAAGAACTCATGCCGCCGTCGCCGCCTTCTCGATCGCAGTTACCGCCAGATTCGCCTGCCGGAACGCCACTCCGAAGTAGGCCGCCACGTCCAGATGCGACGCACCCGCCGCGCGTAGCGCCAGCACCAGGTCCCGGTGGTCGTCCTGTATCCGCTGCCATTCGGTGCGCCTGTCTCCCGGCCGGCGGCGACTCAGTAGGCCCCCTGTACCGCCGGACCACCACACGGCCAGCCGCACCGTCGCCTCATTGACCAGCGCCCCCTTGGCACGCAACTGCTGGACCATCTCCGTCGGCGTGGCTGCGGCAGTCCGCATGCGCGCGATCTCGGACCGCCACCGTGGTCCCAGTAGCGTCCGGGCCTGCTTGAGGTTTGGGTGCTGACCGAGCAGCCTGGCGTACCGCAGCGCAAGCCGCTGCCCATCCGTCAGGCCACCGACCAGCCAGAACACGTCCTTCGTGCCTGCCTCGTCCCGCTCCGCTGTCTTGAGGCATGTAGTGAGGACTGGGCACGACCGGCACAGACGCTTCGCGGCGGCATGGGCGCGCACGGTGTCGGTGAAGAACACGCTGTTGTTGACGCCCGCTGCCCGGCAGGAGGCTTCGTCCTCCCACCTGGTGCCGGCCGGCCTGCGGCGCGGCGCGGTAGGAGTGATGGTGCGGCTCGTCATGACGCTCACGTCAGGTCTCCAGGCGGGTTGAGGAGGGCCAGGTGGTCGGGGTGGATGCTGGTCAGATCAGTGATGACCAGCGCCATCTGCGTCTTGGCCCGGGCGGTCCCCAAACGGGGGTCGGGACCGAGCAGACGCGTGGAGTTGTCGTCCGGGAGCAGGCCCGCGTCCACGAGGCCATCGATCGCAGCCTTCGCCGAGGGCGACCAGTTGCCGGGGTCCCGGCTCCGCGTCTTCTTGTCGGGGTGGACGACGTAGAAGACGTGGGCGCGCTCGAGCTCCGGAAGCTTGGCATGCCGCGCGGTGTAGGCGGTGGTCTGCCGGATGACGGCGATGTGTTCGGCCTTCCGGCGCCGGTCCAGACGCTGGTTGTCGTTGAGGAGGAACATCCCGGCAGGTAGTTCGATGCGCCAGGACCGGGGCCGGGTGAGGGTCATCGGCGTACCCCCGGGCGGCGCATGACGGTGACCGGGACTGAGCCAGGCTCCGACGGATCGACGTAGACGACGCGCCACTGACCGTCCCATTCGCAGCTGCACGGGTGGTCAGGGTGGGGGTGGCGGAGGAACACGGCGTGCTCGCTGTCGGGGAGCGGTGTGCGCGCGGGGTCGGAGGCGAGGCCTTCGGTGTTGCTGTGGAGGTCGGGCCAGGCGAAGAACCGCTTCATGTAGGCGGTGGCGGCCTGGTAGATGGCGGTCTGGGTGTGGCCGTGCCCAAGGGCGATGAACTGGTCCGGCGGCTCCTCTTCGCTTCCCACGCCGGTGATGAAGATCTGCGGGGTGGGCTGTCCGTCTTCGGTGAAGGCCCAGCCGTGGCCGTCGCTGTCGAACCGCCGGATCCGGTGGGCGAGGAACCCGTTGGATTCGGCATTCTCGGGGGTGGGAGTCCAGATGGCTTCGGTCGGCTGCTGGACGCCGTTGTCGTCCTCGCTGGTCTCGATGGTGTACGGCCGCGTGTCGGTGATCATGCGGTGCGCTCCTGGGGGAAGTCGGTGACGGCATCGAAGACGGCCTTCGCCCAGCGGGCATCGCCGAGCGCCGTGTGCGCCACGTCGGCGGTCGGCAGTTCGACGCCCATCTGCTGGGACAGCCAGCGGGAGGACAGCGGCCCCTTCTGCTGGGCCATCACCTCCGGGCGGTCCCGCCACAGGTAGCCCTCGGCGAGGTTGGCGATGCACGTGGGCCTGTAGTGCCAGCCGACCTTGCGGCCATGAGCGTGCAGGAGCTTCCGCAGGAACCGGTCATCGAATCCCGGGTTGGAGCCGACCAGAACCGCGTCCTGCACCATCTCCTGGAAGTCGAACAGCATCTCCGGGAGCGACAGCCGCATCCGGGCGGTGCGAGCGGGGCGGCCGTAGGAGGTGATGGAGATGGCGTCACAGCCGTCCGGCACACCGAACCGCTCGTGATACCGGCTGATGCGCAGCGCCTCCTCTTCGGCGTGCTCCAGCGGGACACGGACCTGCCACAGTCCCTCGGTCTCTACGCCGTCGTGGTCGCGTCGGATGACAGCGATCTCCCAGGCGTCCCCGAGTTCCGGGCTCAGGTGAGTGGTCTCGGTATCGACGAAAGCGAGAGTGGTCATTGGGTTGGTGTCTCCCCTGCTATGCGGGTTCGGGTGGGGCTGGTGCGGTCTTCACGCAGGTAGGTGGCTTCGCCAGGCCGGTGGCCGAGGTGGTGCTGGCCGCAGAAGTTGCAGGCGTAGGCGCGGAGGTTGCCGCCGCCTTCACGCCGTATTCGGCTGGACTCCCGCTTCGCCAAGGCCCGGGAGAGGTACCGGCGCTTGCCGCCGCAGGCGGTCTCGTACTCGTTCACCGCGGTTCCGGGAACGCGTTGTGCTCGAGGCCGTCCAGCTCGCGGCCGGCGGCCTTCTTGCCGACGCGGCGCAGCTCGATTCGGTGGCCGAGGTCATCGACCGGGTCGCCGACCAGGACACTGCCGGGCTCGGGCCTGCTGCGGATGACGAGGTAGCCGCTGGGGGCCCACTCTCCCCACTGTTTGAAAAAATAGGGAATGTCGGCTTCGGCGCATTGGTCGCGGAGGGACGTTGCCCACTGGGGGTCCATGGGGCGGGCCTTGCGTCCGGACTCTCCGCCGACGATCACCCAGTTCGGGGCGATCAGGTCGGGGCATCCTCCGGTGCAGAAGCCGCCGGGGAAGTCATGGGTGGGGCAGTGGGTGTGTCCGCGGTGCAGCTTGATCGGTCCGAGCAGGGGTTCGCAGGACAGGAAGCGGACGGCGGCGGGGGTCTGCATGAGGGGGCGGATGCGGATGTCGGCCCACTCCTGGTTCTCTACCGATACCCCCAGCCACAGATTTGCGATGGGCCACTGCCACTGGTCGGCCGGGAGTCCCTTGCCGAGAGCCCGGGAACGGACCTGGGCTATGAACTCGGGTGAGTTCAGGAGGGATCGCATGCGGGCGTGCCGCTTGGTCAGCAGCTGGAAGGTGTGCTTCTGGGCGGCAGCCATGACGGCGAAGACGTCAGCGATCCAGGCCTGGTCGATGTCCGCGTGGAACATGTCCGACATGCTGTTGACGAAGACGCGGGTGGGCTTGCGCCAGGTCAGAGGGTCGTTGACCTTGTTGGCGCGGACCTGGACGTCGAAGCCGTTGGGGAATGCGGCATAGCCCCGGAACCGCTCGGCGATGGTCTCGGCGTAGCAGTTGTCGCACCCCACGCTGATCTTGGTACAGCCGGTCGCAGGATTCCATGTGCGGCCCGGGGTGCCGTCGTCGTTGCGGGTCCATTCGATGGTGGTGTTGGCGGACATCAGCGTGTCGCCTCCTTCGGGGCGCCGAACCGGTCGCCCTGGATGATGCGGAGCGCAGTGAGGAGACCAAGGCGCGCCTGCGCTTCGGGGCCTTCGGGGAACTGCTCGCGGTCACGGTCGATGGCGGCCCGGATCCCCTCTTCGATCCGGACCAGCTCGCGGTGGGCCGCGTCGCGCTCGCGTTCGGCGGTGAGCCGGAACTCGTGGGGCGTGGGTTGGCGGCGGCGCTGGATGGTGACGGTGTACGAGTCCTGGGGGTTCTGGCCATCCTGGAGGTCCATGGACACGGAGGGCGGGGTGTTGAACTCGGTCTCGGCGTAGTTCTCTGCTCCGTAGCCGTCCAGGACTCCGCGCATGCTGGCAACGAAGATCGTCAGGATCTCGCTGGCGGGCTCCAGCTCGAGGGTGGCGACGCCGTCCTTCATGGTCAGCGACCGCATCATGGTGCCGTCGACGAGGATCTCGGCTGCTAGGTCACCGAGGGCGTCCA
>JAOPYH010000224.1 GCA_025964715.1 Streptosporangiaceae bacterium
CCGGACACCTCGGCTGCGATGTCGGGGGCGGGGGTGGGCGGGGTTTCGCGGCGGGTACGCGGCCACGAGTCGAAGGCGCTCACGCGGCACCGTCCTCGGGCCTCTGTCGAAGCTGGGCGACCTCGTCAAGTAGCCGTGCGCGATCTTCTAGTGCTGTTCTGGCCGTCTCGAATGCGGCGCGGTCGTCTGCGCGGAGGTAGGGGCTGGCGAGCATCCGGGTGAGGGTCATGCCGGCCTGGTAGCTGGCGGTGTCGAGACGATCCAGGTCGTTTGTCAGGCGCTCGGTCATGCGACTGTTCCCGAGGGGCCTCCGCCAAGCAGTTCGTCGAGGGCGTCCGCGAGCTCGGGGAACACCCGGCGGACCTCCCCGGCCTGCCAGAACGTGAACGGCGGGTCGTTCCACAGGTCCGCGACTCGCCGTGCGGTCTCGGCGAGGAGGCGGGACGGGGCGTCGGCACGCCGCTCGATGATCTGGATGGCGGCGTAGCTGTCCATATCGACGAGCGGAGGCAGGTCGGCGTTCATGCGGCTTCTCCTCGCCGGGCGGCCGTCTCGGGGGTGTCGATCGGGTCGAGGGCTGCGCGGCGTTCCTCGACCGACCGGGGCGGCAGGACGGACGACTCCTGCTTGCGTCCTGAGCGCCCGTCTCCGGGCTCGACGCGTTCGCCCGCCCGGTTCTGTTGTCGCGACGACATCTCGTCGCCTAGAGGCATCTCAGCCCCAGCAAGAAGGCTTCGCGCCCCACCTGCCGCGCGGAACCGCGCCAGCTTCGCCGACAGGTCCGCGCGCATCCGAGCCACGTGGTGGCGGTCATCCACCTCGGCCACCGCGGCGGGATCCGGCAGCCACCCGAAACGGGCGAGGATTTCGTCGTCGGAGCGGGCGGTCACTTCGCACCGTCCTCGGCGCGGTCGAACTCCCCCGCCTTGACACGGGCCACGAACTCGGCGAACTCCTCGGCGGTCCACCGCAGCCGGACCGTCGGACACCCCGGCTGCGCCGTCGGGTAGCGGCGGGACAGGAGGACGTCCCCGTTCGATTGGTGCTCCACATGCGCGGTCACCGCGTCTCCCTCGGCTCGGCGGTCAACTCGTAGAGGTTGTGTCGGGCGGCGTCCTGGACGAGCCAGTCGAGGATTGCGGCGCGGCCGTACGACTCCAGCTTCTCGGCGAGGGACAGCAGCGCAGCCTCAGCATCGGCGTGGCCCTGCGCCTGCCCGATCTCCCACGACCGCTGATCGGTGGGTCGCTCGTCAGCCGGGATGGTGGTAGTGCCAAATCTGACGGCCAGCGCCCGGAGTGTGGAGGTGATAGCGGTCAGCACTTCGTCGGTCATCCGAAGATCGCTCTGTCCGCTCATCCCTGCGCGGCCTGATCTGGGCCCATCACGACCCGTCGCGCGAACAAAGTCAGCGTGACCTGCAGAACGTCCTCGCCGACCGGGTATTCGCCCCCGTGGTTGATCAGGACGCGGTGAACCTCGATCGCCTCGTCTCGGGGGATCGCGAGCGGGACACCATTGATGCGGACCTGGTTCGGCTTCACGTACCCGGTCCCGGGCTGGGACGGGTTGAACTCAGGGCCGTCGAGCTCGACGATCTCGATCAGGGCGGCCTGGGGCGGAAGGGTGGGGTCGGGGACGAGCGCGCGGAGTCGGTTGATCTCCTGCTGCATGTTCTCCGCGGTGGCCTTCCAGTCCACGTCGGATGCGTAGACCTCGTCCATGTCGATCTCGTTCATCGTCTGTCGTCCTCTCGTCGTGCTCGGTCGTCTTCTAAAGCCCGGACGGTCGGGCACGGCCACACGTCCGAGTCGACGTCGTCGCCGTACCGGCAGTGCGCGCACGAGCCCCCGGGCCTATAGCTGGCCTCGTTGCGGTGGATGGCGAGCACGGCGGCGCGCTGGGCGCGCAGCCGGTCAAGTTCCTGCTGAGCAAGGAGGTCTCGGTATGCCCCGAGCAGGTCGAGCGTCATGCGGTCGAGCGGCCCGCAGGTTGCGCACTGCTCGTACGGGCCGTAGACGTCGGTCTTGCCGTCCTCAGCCTTGGTGATGCGGCGGATCAGGTGCCCGGTCATGCGGGGGTCTCCTGTTGGCTGGTCGGTCGGCACCGGGCGAGCTCATCCACCAGAGCGGCATGAACCGTGCGGCGAAACCACTCCTCCCACCGCTGCCGGCAACCCGGCCCGGCACACCGGTCGGCCATGGGCACCGAGACGGGGAGGGTGTGCATGTGGTCGGTGAGAGGCCACGCCGTGCACGCGGAGCGGTGGGTGATCCGGTCGGGGTGAGGCCAATGCCAGATACGGCCCGTGGCGGTGCGGTAGACGCGGTCGGTCATGACGCCTCGGACGGGCGAGTGAACGTGCGCGGGGACTCCCCGTGCTCGAACCGGGCCTGCCGGGCAACGCGGTACGCGTTCTCGACGCCTGCCGGGCGGCGAACCCACCCGTCGGTCTGGGCGAGCTTCCGATCCCTGACGAGTCCCGGCAGGGTCTTCGCGATCCCAGGGTCGGACACGTCTTTCACGATCAGCGGGAAGCCGAAGGGCGTCGGAGCCCAACCGGACCGCTTAGGGACCAGAGCGAGCTGGCTGATCTCCACCGAGCCATCGCCTCGGCGACCAAAGGAGGGCCGCAGACCGTGGAAGTCCGGCCCGGCACATCCGGGGCTGGGGATGTCCTCGAGCAGCAGCACCTCGTGCCCGGCAGCGGCCAGCCCGATGACCTTCTTGGCGCCGGCCTCGTCCAGGCATCCCTTGACTTCGACGAACAGCTTGTCGGCCAGCTTGAAGTCGGGCAGGTACTTCGTTCCGTCTGGCAGCTGGTAGCCCTGCGGCTCGTACTCCCAGTCGATCCGGAGCTCGGTGAACGCGACGGCCCAGCGGGCCTCGAGGCGTGAGCGGAACTTGTAGCCGGCGTACTCGGTCTCGATGGCAGTGATCGTCGGGGTCATGCGACCTCCAGGTGTGCGCGGTCCCAGTAGTCGGGGTTCGCAGGGATCCAGGGCAGGTTGTGGTTGTGCTTGAGCAGGCGAGGCCAGTTCCGCTCGTCGCGGGCACCGCGCCAGTGGCGGACCTCGACGGTGTCCGGGTGCTCCTGGTGGGCGGCCTCCTCTGCGGGGGCGATGCCGAACCCGAACTCCGGCCAGCGCAGGAACACCGACGAGCCGATAGGCCGGACCCGACGGGCACCGCCGCCGTCGGCGGAGTGGCCGGCGTGGGCCTCGGCGATCAACGTGAACTGGTGCCGGACCCGCAGGGAGTCGAGGCAGGAGCACAGCTCGAGCGCCGCCTGTTCGTCGCGGATGTCGAGGCCGGACATCTTGTAGAGCGGGCCGCACACCACCAGGTCGGGCCCGGTCGCGGAGATGGCCTGCTCGATGCGGCCCAACTCGCGAGGGTCCGTCAGCGAGACGCCCTCGGGGCGGGACACGATCCGCAGGGCGTTGCCCCAGTCGACCGGGGGCATCCCGTGCTGGTGGACGAGGGAGTCGACCTGCAGACGGATCCGCCGGTACCGGCGCTGCAGCTGCCGGCGCGAGTTCTCCACGTCTAAAACCAGGACACGGTGCTTGTCCTCGCCGATCGGCTCCCCCG
>JAOPYH010000257.1 GCA_025964715.1 Streptosporangiaceae bacterium
CTCTTCCGATCTCGGGGAGTTCATGACGTTCCTGGGCCCGTCCGGCTCGGGTAAGACGACGATGCTCAACATGATCGCAGGATTCGTCGAGGTCACAAGCGGCTCGATTTACATCGACGGGGATGACATCGTCGGGCTCCCGGCGCATCGCCGCAACATTGGCGTGGTCTTCCAGCAGTACGCCCTCTTCCCACACATGACGGCGGCGGAGAACATCGCTTTTCCGTTGGAGCGCCGGAAGGTCCCCAGAACGGAGATATCGAAGCGCGTCGCCGATGTCCTGGAGCTGGTTCGCCTGGGATCCCTAGGGGGGCGCTACCCGAAGGAGCTGTCCGGCGGCCAGCAGCAGCGCGTGGCGGTCGCCCGGTCGATCGTGTTCGGGCCCCGGGTGCTCCTGCTCGATGAGCCCTTGGGTGCGCTCGACAAGAAGCTGCGCGAACAGCTGCAGGCCGAGGTCGCGCGCCTGCACAGAGACCTGGGCATCACCATCATCTTTGTCACGCACGACCAGGAAGAGGCCCTCGCGCTGTCGGACCGGATCGCAGTGTTCAACAACGGCACGGTCGAGCAGCTTGGGACCGCTGCAGATCTGTACGACCACCCGAACTCGTTGTTCGTCGCTGAATTCCTCGGTGACTCGACGATCATCGGCGGGGTCTTCGACAGTGGCAGTGGCCTGCGGCGCCCGGACGGCACGGTGATCCCGACGAACGGGGCCATGACGGTCCCGGACGGGAGCGAATGCTCGCTCGTCGTGCGGCCTGAGCGCATCCGGATCCTCGCCGGCGATGTCCTGCCCGCGACCGATCATCTGGCGGTCCTGCCCGCGACAGTGGTAGACATCGTCTATCTGGGCGCGTACCGCAAGGTCATGCTGAAGCTCAAGGGCGGCGGGAACGGGGTGGTCAAGGAGACCGCGGGCAGCTGGAGTGACGTCGTGCCCGGTCGGGAGGTCCGATTCTCCTGGCAGGTTGACAACAGCGTGCTCGTGTCGGGCCACGCCGCGGGGTAAGTCGAGGTGCGCAACGGGGGCGAGCCGTGGCTGCGGGTGCTGTTGCGTTGTGGGGTCGGCCCAGACTCCTGGGACTCATCGAGAACACGTCGAGACCACCCGGCGATCGGCCAGCGATCCACCGACCGCCGGATAGCTCGCGGTCACGTCCCGCCGTCAGTCCTTGACGACGGCGACCTGAAGCTCGGTCACGCCCCGGTCGGCCTTTTCGGGGTAGTAGTCGAGGTAGACCTCCCGGTGGTAGCCAACCGGGCGGTACCCGTTGTCCTCGATCCAGCGGGCGAGAATCTGCAGGCTCTGCATCACGTCGTCCATCGGGCCGTGATGAACGATGGTCGCGGCGGAGGGTATCGCCGGCAGGTCCACGACCGTGAAGTCGTAGCGGGGGTCCGCGCCGGCCGCGACGGGCATCCCGGCATGCACCGTCACCGCATCACCGGATTCGCCGGGGTCCGGCTCGTAGTACGCGATCGCCGGGCCGCTCGGTGTCACGCTGGCCGCGTCGAGACGCCGGAAGAGCTCCGGGTAGAGCGGCTGGATGACCGGCCCGACGTGCTCGGGGCCGTAACCTGCGGCGGTGGTGGCCAGCTCGGCAGCGCGGATAGGGGCGACTTCCTTGAGTACGACGTCCTGGGTGTTCATGTGACCCTCCTTCTCGATCATCCGGAGCCTCGCCTCCACACCGGTCAGCCTGGCTGCGTCCGCCGTCATCTGGGCCTCCAACTGCGCTCGCCGCAGGCGCAGCATCCCGCGAAGCTCAACGACGTCCACCTGGTCGTCGAGGATCGCCTGGACCTGCTGCAGCGTGAAGCCGAGATCCTTCAGCGCGATGACCCGGTTGAGCCGGCGTAACTGCTCGGCGTTGTAGAAGCGGTATCCGCTGGTCGGGTCCACCACAACGGGGGTCAGTAACCCGATCGCGTCGTAATGGCGCAGCATCCGAACCGATACCCGGCCCAGCTTGGCGAAGTCTCCGATAGTAAACATGGCACGTCCTACCTTGGGCCCTGACACCGTGTCATGGTCAAGGCCGATCCTGCCGGCCGCCGCAACTGATCGGTTGTCACGGCCGGGACAGCGCTCACGGCCCGGCTGGCCATCCGGGCCGACGCGGGCCCCGATACCGGCGTGAACGAGTTCAGGCGGACAGCGCGCCCACGTCCAGCCCGGCTGACGCGGTGCGGCCGGTGGGTAGCGCGTCCCGTAGCGCACGGTTGCCGGTGAGCGCGACCTCGAGGAGCACGCTGCGGACCAGATCGAAGTAGGTCGTCAGGTTCTTCCGAGCCGTCGGGGTGTCGGGGTAGCGGGCACTGACCGCCACCCGGTTGCGCGTGCGGGTGATCCAGACGGTGGCCTCTTCACCGAAGGACACGTTGCCGACCGCGTGCGCTGCCCACGCGTCGTACTGCTTGGAACCAGGGAACATCCGGGTGTCGATGTAGGACGTCATGGAAAAGCGGTCACGCCGGGTGGGATCGACGTCGTAGCCGAGCAGGGCCGCGATCTCGGGTAACGGTGCCGACCCGACCGTCCTGGCCTGACGGAACGATGCCTCGGCGCCGCGAAGCACCTCGGCGAAGGTCACGGCACCCCGCACCGGAAAGTCGATGGGGGCAACGTTGATGTACCAGCCCAGCGACCATTGCCACCGGGGCTCGGTGCGGGTGTGCAGCGGTATCACCGTGCGGTAGCGGTCGCTCCCGCCCAGTTCGGCCGCGGCCACACCCATCGCGGCAAGGAGACCTGCGACGAAACTGCCGCCCGCCACGCGACAGGCCCGGAAGAACTTGTTGGCTGCCTGGGCATCGAGCAGCTCCATCTCTTCCAGAGATGTCTGTTCGGTGAACGTCCCGGCGGGCACGCCGAGGTCTACCGGGAAGGAAGGAAAAGTGCCATCGCAGGCGCGCAGGAATCGGTGCCAGTGCTGGACGGTCGCCACAACCGACGGCATCGGCACCTGCCGTCCCCGTTCGATCGCGCAGAACTCGAGGAAGCTGCCTGCCTCCGGCAAGCCGGCTTCGCCGCCGACGAGCTCGGCGTCGTACAGCGCCTGGATCTCGTAGACGGTCATCGCAATCGAGTAGCCATCGGTGTTGCTGTGGTCGAACGCCATGCTCACGGTGGTCGCGTCC
>JAOPYH010000199.1 GCA_025964715.1 Streptosporangiaceae bacterium
TGGAAGGCGACCCGGCCGTGCCGCATCAGCTCCGTGTCGCTGACCTTCCACGTGTGCGCCTCGCGGTCCCCGCGCACGGACACGAAGTTGAAGCGGTCCGCGGAGTAGATCCCGGCGTTCTCGCGCAGAGCCCGCTGCAGCAGGTCGCTGTCGACGGCGCGGGGCAGGTCGGCGAAGCGCAGTTTCCGGAGCACGTCGCCGTCCGCGAGGATCGTGCCGCCCTGGATGAGCTCCGCCTCGGTGTGCTCCAGGTGCGGGAAGCGC
Source organism: Streptosporangiaceae bacterium (assembly GCA_025964715.1). Classification (GTDB taxonomy): domain Bacteria; phylum Actinomycetota; class Actinomycetes; order Streptosporangiales; family Streptosporangiaceae; genus Actinomadura_C. Next base: position 265 of record JAOPYH010000199.1, read on the forward strand.
AGCAGGGTGACGCCGTGCGTCCGCATCTCGCAGTAGTGTGCGCCCTTCCCGACGAGGCCGGCGGTCGTGTAGTCGAAGGTGTACGCCAGGTCGCTCAGGTAGTGCGCGCCGTAGAGGTTGTCATCGTCCATCTTGGCCAGGTACGCGCCGTCGGCGGCGTCGATACCGAGGTTGAGGACCGACCCGAGGCTGAGTGAGGCGTCGGCCGTCAGCACGACGACGTCCTCCAGCCCGGCCGCCCGCGCCTTCTCCGCCACGCCGTCCGCCGGGATGCCGTGGAGCACCAGCACGAGCTGCAACGGCCGGTGGACCTGCTGTGCCACCTGTTCGAGGGCGTGGTCGATCTGCTCGGGCCGGTTGGTGGGCAGGATCACCGAGATCGAGCGTTCGCGGCGTGGGCGGGAGACCCCGGCGGCCGACAGCAGCGAGTCGGCCCGGTGGCCGTACAGGTGCCTGCCGAACACCTCGCGCATGGCCAGGTGCCCGGTGCGGTCACGCAGGTCGGCGTTCTTCATCAGGTCGACGAGCGCCTCGGTGGTCTGCTCCGGCGCCGACGACAGCCGTACGAGATCCCCGAAGACGTTCTCCAGCGCGCGGGAATGACCGGAGACGACCGGTGTGCCGCACGCGGACAGCTCGAACACCCGGCGGGCGCACATCGTCGGCGACTCGGTCACCGAGTTCACGTTGAGGAAGATCTTGTACGCCTTGTAGGCCGCGAGCATCCGCTCGTACGGCAGCGAGCCGACGATGAAGTCGGTGTACTCCGGCGGGAAGGTGAAGTCGGGGTCGTCGGAGATGCGGCTGTAGATGTGCAGGTCGAACTCGCGCGCCGGGGCGAGGACGGTGTCCATCTGCGCGGCGCGCTCGGGGTACTTCCTGGTGTGGTACGTCCCCGCGAACGCGACCTCGTGTCTGCGGCCGCCGGGGACCGCGACCGGGTTGTGGATGCGCGGCTGCGCGCCGAACGGCAGGAGCGCGACCCGGTCGTGGCCGAGCGCCTCGACGTATCGGGGGATGCAGTCGGAGTCCACGGTGAAGACCCGGTCGAACAGCTTCGCCGTCTCGATGAAGCGCTCGAAGTTGGGCGGGTCCTCCTTGTTCCAGAACACCGTGGGGATGCCCTGCTCCGCGCACCACGCGACCAGGTCGCGGACCGGCTGCTTGGGGGCGCCCGCCGCGCTCATCATGGTCGCCCAGCGGCCGTCGTTGCCGTGCCAGGCGGACTCGGCGAACAGCATCGCGGGCCGTTCCCGTTCGAGTACCTCGCGCCAGTCGTCCGGCCCGAACTGGATCTGCTGCCACTCGTAGCGGAAGGCGGTGGCGGAGAACACGTCGAGGATCACCGCGACCTTGACGTCCCGGGCCACCGGCCCGTCCGGGATGACGACGTCGGGGATGTCGACCGAGGAGTAATGGCCGGACAGGTCCGGGGAGCCCGCCGTCGTCTCCGGTTCGGGTTCTTCCAGGCGCGGCGAGGACTTGAGCGCGGTCGCGACGTTCCGCGGCAGCCGCAGGGCGTCCGCCGGGCGCTTCGCGCTCCACAGCGCCTCGCCGAGCCGCCACCACTTGCGGTTCTTCGCCGACTTCAGCTGCCAGGTCACATAGTCCGTGCGGTAGGACTGATGCGCCAGCCGCGCCTCCAGGTTCTTCATCCGCGCGTTGACCTGTTCGTACCGCGCGATGGCGACGTCGTAACGCCGCATCTTCTCCTTCTCGGCCTGCACCGCCTCCTGGATGGCGATCAGCGCCCGCTCCATGAGCGGTTGCGACTCCACGATGAGGCGGTCCGGGTCGGCCATCGGCATGGGCCGCGCCCGCACCCGCAGGTACTTGTCGACGATGTGGAGGCTCTCCACCGAGACGTACGGCGCCAGCAGCCGCACCAGCGAGTCCACGTAGAACGTGGCGTGGTGGTCGTGGTGCCGGCTCAGGCCGAACGGCGTCGTCAGCACGAGCAGGCCGTCGGGGCGCAGAACCCGCGCCGCCTCGGCCAGCAGCGGTGAGGCGTCCTCGGAGTGCTCCACGATCTCGCCCATCAGGACCGTGTCAAAGGAGCCGTCCGGGACGTCGAGGGCGGTTCCGTCGGCGACCAGGAAGTCGAGCCGCTCGCGTACGTCCTCGGGTTCGCCGTCGCGCTCGGACCGCGCGTACTCGACGCGGTCGGCCTGGATGTCCACGCCGAGCACGGTCAGGCCGCGCCGGGCGCAGAGGATCGAGGCGATGCCCTGCGAGCATCCGATGTCGAGAACGTCTCCGCTGGCCTGCCCGACGAGCCAGTGGATACGATCACGAGCGACCTGTTGCGTGCTTTCAGCCCAGAGCTCGCCCTTGTAGACCTCGGAGATGCGATCGGAATTAGCCATGGAGCCTCTTGTCGTCGGGAGTGGCGCAGCGACGCTAGCCGCGTCCGGCGAACGGACGGTGTCGAGCAGGAGACGCCGGGGTAATCGACGGAGAAGAAGGTGTTCACAGTGGGCGTCATCAGTCCGGGAGTACTGGCCGCGTACGCCGCCACGGCCTTCGTGCTGATGATCAAGTCCGGGCCGGACATGCTCTTCACCCGCGGCTCCGTCGTGTACGACGCCGTACGGCTGATCGGCGCGGCGCTCCGGAGGCTCAACGTCGCGACCGGCTCGTACCCGGGTCTCGCCGCCAAGATCGCCACCACCCGGTAGATGGCATCTCCGCATCCGCCGGATACAGTGCTCGGCTGGGTTCGCGACGTCGTCGGCGGCAGGATCATCTCGATCCGCTCGATGGGCGCCGGGTCCACCACCATGCACGCCATCGACGCGGGCGACCCGCCGCGCCGGATGGTGGTGCGCCGGTTCCACGACACGGGGCGGCTGCGCACCGACCCCTGGTACGTCCCGGCCAACGAGGCCGCCGTGCTCGAGTTGCTGGACGACACCGAGGTGCCCGCGCCGCGACTGCTCGCCGCCGACTCGTACGGCCGGATCTGCGACGTGCCCGCGCTGCTGACCACGCGGGTGCCAGGGCGTCCCCCCGCGCGCCCCTGGGAGATGGACGTCTTCCTCACCGCGATGACGCAGGCCCTCGCGCGCGTCCACGAGGTGTTCCTGGAGACCGACCTCCCGGCGTATGCGCCGTACTACGACCGGGCCGTGTACGGCGACCGCCGCCCGCCTGAATGGTCGGGCAGTCCCGAGCTGTGGGAGCGGGTGTTCGAGGCCGTGTCCAGGCCGGCGCCGGAGACCGCGACCGGGTTCATCCACCGCGACTTCCATCCGGGCCAGACGGTGTGGTCCGGCGACCGGCTCACCGGCATCGTCGACTGGACCACCGGCTGCCGCGGGCCGTACGGCATCGACCTGGCCCGGATGCGGATCAACCTGGCCATCGACTACGGCGTCGAGGTCTCCGGGCGCTTCCAGGCGATCTACCGCGAGGCGACGGGCCAGGACGTGCGCCACCCGTACTGGGACCTCACCGACGCCGCCGACGTGGTCCTCGACATGCCCGTCCCGCAGACACAGGCGATCGCCGACAAGTACGCCCGTTTCGAGCACTGGACCGCCATCGCCCTGGCCGACCTGTGAGTCGCACGTGAATGGAAGCACGGCGAACACCACGCGCGGGCCGGCGGCCGGATGAGGCGGCCCCCGGGCAGATCTTGTCGGAGTCCGCGAACCCGTCTATTTTTCGTGCGGGTGTGTCTCTCCCAGAGCGCTGAGGAGTCTTGCCATGGGCTGGTGTGTCGGACACGGTCGGCGGTCGGCGGCGCTGCTGCTCGCGGCGGGGCTCACCTTCGCGCCGTCGGCGGCGCGGGCCGCGGGTGAGGCGCCGGGCGCTCCAGGCGGCGGGTCCTCGTGGACGACCGGCGACAAGACGGCGCTGGGCACCGCCACCGCGACGGCGTCGAAGGTCTGGTTCACCGTGGCCAACGGCGTCACTTCGGAGGTCTTCTATCCACGCACCGACGTGCCCGACGTGCAGGACCTGCAGTACGTGGTCAGTGACGGGTCGAGCTTCACGGACCTGGAGCGCGACGCGACCACCCACGCGGTGTCGATGCCGGACGAGAAGTCGCTGGAGTACACCGTCACGAACACGGCGACCAGCGGGCGCTACCGGCTGACCAAGACCTACGTGACCGACCCGGCCCGCTCCACTCTGCTGATCAATACGCGTTTCCAGTCCCTGGACGGCGGCGCGTACAAACTGTACGTGCTGTACAACCCCTCGCTGGCCGGGAGCGGTGGCAACGACACCGGCGCGTGGGACGCGGCGAGCGGCGCGCTGGTCGCCAGCGACGGGCAGCCGGTGTTCGGATCGACGGTGGCCTCGGCGCTGAAGTCCTCGGTCGCCTTCACCGCCCACTCGACCGGCTACAGCGGCACCTCCAGCGACGGCTACACCGACCTGTCCGCCACCAAACGGCTGACCAACCAGTACGACACCGCGAGCAGCGGTGGCAACATCGTGCAGACCGCGCAGGTCCCGGTCGGCGCGGACACCACCTTCACACTCGCCCTGGGCTTCGGCGCCGACCGCACGAGCGCGGCCTCGGCGGCCACCGCGTCGCTGTCGGCCGGCTTCGGCGCGGCGGAGTCGTCGTACGGCTCCGGATGGCACGGTTACCTCACCGGCAAGACGGTGCCGGCGAGCGTGTCCGGCGACACTCTGCGCCGCCGCGTCTACCTCGTGGGCCTGATGACCCTGCACGGGCTGGAGGACAAGACCTTCGCGGGCGCGAACGTGGCCTCCCTGGCCACCCCCTGGGGTGACTACGTCAACGGAAACGCCCTGAGCGACGGGTACCACCGCGTGTGGGCACGCGACCTCTACCAGCAGGGCACGGCGCTGCTCGCGGCCGGCGACGCAACCCAGGCCAAACGCATGGCCCAGTGGCTGTGGAACCGCCAGCAGATCACCGCGTGGACCCAGGGGGACGGCGTCTCGTACGGGCCGGGGTCCTTCCCCCGGTACTCGCCGGTGGGCGGGGTGAGCGGGGCGACGCCGCAGCAGCTCGGTTGTTGCGAGCAGCTCGACGAGGACGCGTTCCCGATCGTGCTGGCCTGGCAGACCGGCCTCACCGACGCGGCGACCTGGAGCAAGATCAAGTTGACCGCGGATCACATCGTGAGCTTGGGTCCCGCCACTCCGGGGGAACGCTGGGAGGAGCAGGGCGGCATCTCTCCGTCCACCGTCGCGGCCGAGATCGCCGGTCTGGTCTGCGCCGGCGACATCGCGCGCCGCAACGGTGACTCCGCGAGCGCCGCGACGTACGAGAACACCGCCGATTCCTGGCGGAGCCGGCTCGACGGCTGGACGTTCACCACCACCGGGTACTTCGGCGACCACCGGTACTATGAGCGGATCGAGCACGACACCGACCCCAACGACACCTACGCCCGTACCTTCGCCGACGGCACCTGGTACGAACGCGACATCGTCGACGGCGGCTTCCTCGACCTGGTGCGGCTCGGCGTCCGTCCGGCGTCGTACGGTGACGTGACGGCCTCGCTGCCCGAACTCGATGCCGTCGACTCGGTCACGGCCCCGAACGGCGATGTGTACTGGCACCGCTACAACCACGACTCCTACGGCGAGAGCCAGGATGACGGCACCGGGTGGCCGGCGGCCCACGGCCATCTGACCGGCCGCGCATGGCCGCTGCTGTCGGGGGAGCGGGGCGAGTACGAGCTGGCCGCGGGCCGGCCGGCCGCTTCCTACCTCCAGGCCATGGCCGACGCCGGCAACGCCGGCTACCTGATCCCCGAGCAGGTCTGGGACCGTGCGAACCAGTACGGCTTCACCGCCGGCAAGCCGACCGGCTCGGCGGCCCCGCTGGCCTGGGCGGAGGCGCAGTACGTGCGGCTCGCCCAGTCGATCGACGCCGGGCGGCCGGTGGACCGGCCGTCGGTCGTGGCCTCCCGCTACGGGATACCCGGAGGGTGAACGCCGGCCCGCGACCGTGCTCGCCGGCAGTCGCGTGGTGTCGGTGAGTTACGGCCCCGGTGCGACGGCAGTTGTGATTTTCCGTGGTGCCCGTACCTCTTCCAATGCGCTGACCTGCGGGGTTACAGTCAAAGTGGTCCGGGATACTCGCGGGTGTTGATCCTCTGTGGATTTCCTCAACGAATCGCACCGGCCGGCCCGCGGTTTCCGGACGATCAGGGATGGAGGGACCGTCGATCCGCCCCAGTAGATCCGGTCGCTCCGCCGTCGGCCCTATGCGCATCCGGGGCCGGCGATAGGGGCACTGGACGCCGATGAGCGACATAAGCCCACCGGCGCCCAGCGTCCCATCACGCAGGTCGGCGTTCAGGGCAGAGGCGCGCGCATTTGCACGTGTACTTGGCATATGCCGGACCTATGATGTCTCCATACGCGTGGATGTGCTGGGCCGTGGCCGCCGGCAGACCACTCAACCGGCACTCACCCTCTGCCGTAGGGGAGGCAGAGGCCTGATCCCCGTACGGGTGGCGTTCTGAGGGGGCCACATGCAGCGGATCGATCCGGATGTGCCGCCTTGGCCGCCCGAAGCCGGCTGGCGGAAGAGCAGTTACAGCAACCCCAGTGGCAACTGCGTGGAGTCGACCCGGCTGCCCGACGCGGGCCGCCCCGAGGCGCCCCGGCGCGCCCCGGCGCGGACGACGGCCCCCGCCCTGTCGCCGCACCAATAACACGCGGCACGCCGTCTCGGCCAGCGTCGTCACGGCTGCTGGCCGAACCCGGACGGAGCGGTGGCCGAAGGGCCGCCCCTCCGGGAGGCCGGGGCGTGTGCCGGTCGTGCGTCCAGCCTGCGTGTACCGCCAATGGACCTTTCCGGACGCCCACACACCACTTATTCGGCACGCCAGTACCGACAGGTAAGGTCATGACCAGCGTTGGGGGAGCGGGAGGTGGGTATTGAAAGACCGGCTGTGGACGTGGCCGAACGTTTTGAGCTTCGCACGTCTGCTGGGTGTCCCCATTTTCCTGTGGCTGGTGCTCATCAAGCAGGACTGGTGGGCGTTCGGCATCCTGGTCTTCGCCGGGCTGTCCGACTGGCTCGACGGCAAGCTCGCCCGGATGCTCGACCAGACCAGCAAGCTGGGCACGTTCCTCGACCCCGCGGCGGACCGTCTCTACATCTTCGCGACACTGCTCGGCCTGGTCGTCCGCGGTGTCGTCCCCCTGTGGCTGGCGCTCGTGCTCATCGGCCGCGAGGTCTACATGGCGCTGCCCCTCTACCTCCTGAGACGGCACGGTTACGGGCCGCCGCCGGTGCACTTCGTGGGCAAGGCCGCCACGCTCTGCCTGCTGTACGCCTTCCCGCTGCTGTTTCTCGGGGTCCATTCGGGGACGTATGCCGTGGTCGCGAAGGTCGTCGGATGGGCGTTCACGATCTGGGGAACCGGCCTGTACTGGTGGGCGGCCGTCCTCTACACCGCCCAGGTGCGGCAGCTCGTGCGGGCCGACCACAGGTCCGGTGAACTGAAGGGAGCGGAACCCCGACCATGATCGGAGTACCCGTCGCAGAGGAGTGGCTCTCGTGAAGGCCGTTGTGATGGCGGGTGGAGAGGGGACGCGGCTGCGGCCGATGACCGCCAACCAGCCCAAGCCGCTGCTCCCGGTGGTCAACAAGCCGATCATGGAACACGTGCTGCGCCTGCTCAAGCGGCACGGATTCACCGAGACCGTCGTCACCGTCCAGTTCCTCGCCGCGCTCGTGCGCAACTACTTCGGCGACGGCGAGGAGATCGGCATGGCGTTGAGCTACGCCACCGAGGAGATGCCCCTCGGCACCGCCGGCAGCGTCAAGAACGCCCAGGACGCCCTGCGCGACGAGCGCTTCCTGGTGATCTCCGGGGACGCCCTCACCGACATCGACCTGACCGACCTCGTACGCTTCCACAAGGAGAACGGCGCGCTCGTCACCATCGGTCTCAAGCGCGTGCCGAATCCGCTGGAGTTCGGCATCATCATCATCGATGACGAGGGCCGCATCCAGCGGTTCCTGGAGAAGCCGACCTGGGGGCAGGTCTTCTCCGACACGGCGAACACCGGCATCTACGTCATGGAGCCCGAGGTTCTCGACCACGTCGCGGCGGGAGAGCCGGTGGACTGGTCCGGCGACGTGTTCCCCAAGCTGCTCGCCGAAGGCGCGCCGCTGTACGGCTATGTCGCGGACGGCTACTGGGAGGACGTCGGCACCCACGAGAGCTATCTCAAGGCGCAGGCGGACATGCTCTCGGGGAAGATGGACATAGAACTCGACGGCTTCGAGGTGTCGCCCGGGATCTGGGTCGGGGAAGGGGCCGAGGTCGACCCCGAGGCCGTCCTCATGGGACCGGTCTACATCGGCGACTACGCCAAGGTCGAGGCCGGCGCCGAGCTGCGTGAGTTCACCGTGCTCGGCAGCAATGTGGTGATCAAAGAGGGCGCCTTCCTGCATCGCGCGGTGGTGCACGACAACGTCTTCGTCGGCCCTTCCACCCACCTGCGCGGGTGCGTCATCGGCAAGAACACCGACCTGATGGCCGGCACCCGGGTCGAGGAGGGGGCCATCGTCGGGGACGAGTGCGTCATCGAGGCCGAGGCCTACATCTCCAGCGACGTCAAGGTCTACCCGTTCAAGATCATCGAAGCCGGCGCGGTCGTCAACACGAGCGTGATCTGGGAGTCGCGCGGCCAGCGCAACCTCTTCGGCCCGCGGGGCGTGTCCGGGCTGGTGAACGTCGAGGTCACCCCCGAACTCGTCGTCCGCCTGGCCAGCGCCTATGCCACGTCGCTCAAGAAGGGCGCGGTGGTCACGGCCTCCCGGGACGCGAGCCGAGCCGCCCGTACCCTCAAGCGCGCCGCGATCAGTGCCCTGACCGCGAGCGCCATCAACGTGCAGGACCTCGAGGCCAGCACGGTGCCGGTCGCCCGCTACGAGACGGCGCGGACGGACGCCGCCGGCGGGATCCTGATCCGGACGACCCCGGGGGACCCCCAGGGCGTGGACATCATGTTCATGGACGAGATCGGCTGCGATCTCTCCCAGAGTGGGCAGCGCAAACTGGAGCGGGTGTTCGGCCGGCAGGAGTTCCGGCGTGCCTTCCCAGGGGAGATAGCGGAGCTCGGCTATCCACCGCGGGTCGTCGAGACCTACTCGCGCGACCTAGTGCGGTGCGTCGACATCGGGGGAGTGCGCGACGCCCAGCTCAAGGTCGTGCTCGACTGCGCGGGAGGAGTGACCTCGCTGGTGCTGCCGAGCGTGCTCGGTCGCGTGGGCGTCGACGTTCTGACCAGGAACAACGCGCTCGATGAGGCCTCGCCGACCGAGACGCTCGCCGAACGCATGCGTGACCTGCAGCGGCTCGGTGAGCTCGTCGCCTCGGCCCGCGCGGCCTTCGGCGTGCGGTTCGACCCGGTCGGAGAGCGGATCTCGCTCGTCAACGAAGCCGGCAAGCTGATCAGCGACGACCGTGCCCTGCTCGTCATGCTCGACCTCGTGGCGGCGGAGCGGCGGGCCGGGCGCGTGGCGCTGCCGGTCACCACCACCCGGGTCGCCGAGCAGGTCTGCCGCTTCCACGGCGTGGAGGTGGAGTGGACCTCGACCTCCCAGGACGTCCTCACCAAGACGGCGGCGGCCTCGGACATCATCTTCGCCGGGGACGGCCGTGGCGGGTTCGTCATACCCGAGTTCAGCAAGACGATCGACGGCCTCGCCGCCGTCATCAGGCTCCTCGGCCTGGTCGCCCGCACCCGCCTGACCCTGTCGCAGATCGACGAGCGTATCCCCGAGGCGCACCTGCTCCGACGGTCGGTGCCGACCCCATGGGCGGCCAAGGGGAGTGTCATGCGCCACGTCGTCGAGGCGGCGGGCGACCGCAGGATCGACACGACCGACGGCGTACGGGTCGTCGAGGACGACGGCCGCTGGGTCCTCGTGATCCCCGACCCCTCTGAGGCGGTCACCAACGTATGGGCCGAAGGCCCCGACCCCGACAGCGCCCAGGCGCTTCTGGCGGAGTGGTCGGCGGTGGTGGAACGCGTCGACGCCTGACCCGGCACCTCCCGGACGCTACGAGGCCCAGTACGTGCCGTTGCGTCCGCGCCCGGGAAGGGGAAGGGGAGCTTGGCCGCAGGGCGGGCTCAGAGGCTCTGGGGCCCTCAGGTCCCGCCCGACCACCCTGGAGGGAGGCCGAGCGGGCCCGAGCATCGGATGGGCCTTGCCAGAATGACATGGTGATGGAGCGGGAGAATCGGGCGCCCGGCGCCTGGGGGCGTCCGGACGCCTCGATGTCCCTGCTCGCCGATCTCTTCGCCGGCAAGGTCCTGGACCCCGGGTATGCCGAGGCGGCGACCCGCCGCGCGGCCCCGGGTGTCGCGGCCTCGCGGCCGCGCCGGGGGGCCCGTGTCGCGGGGCTCCTCATCGTGCTGGCCGTCATCGGCCTCCTGCTGGCCGCGGCCGGCGAGCAGGTGCGCCGGAGCGAGCCGGTGGCGGCGCGGCAGAGGGCCCGGCTGATCACCGAGATCCGCGGCCGTACAGCGGAGTCGGACGCGTTGCAGCGCCGCCTCGCGGCACTGCGCAGCGATACCGAGCGGGTACGCGAGGCGTCGCTGGCGAGCAGCGACGCCGGGCGCAGAGCCCGCGGGAGGCTCGCCCGCCTCTCCGACGCCGCGGCGGCGACCCCGGCCTCCGGCGGGGCCCTCGTGGTCGCACTCCAGGAGGCCCAGGGAGCCGGGCAGGAGACCGACGGGGCGGGCGGGGGCCGGGTCTACGACCAGGACCTGCAGATCGTCGTCAACGGGCTGTGGTCGGCCGGCGCCACGGCCATCGCGATCAACGGTCAGCGGCTGACGTCGCTCACCGCCATCAGGTCCGCGGGCGAGGCCATCCTGGTCGACTACCGGCCGCTGTCACCGCCGTACACCGTGACCGCGCTGGGCGACCGCGAACTCCTGAGGACCGGCTTCGCCCATTCGCCCGCGAGCGGGCATCTGCGGGCGCTGAAGGACCAGTACGGCATCAGCGCCGACATACATTCGGAGCGCGGAGCCACGCTCCCGGCCGCCGGGGCGCTCCGGCTTCGCTACGCGCAGGAGGAGACGAACGGGTGATCGCCATCATCGGCCTCGTGGCCGGGGTGCTGCTGGGGCTGCTGCTCAAGCCAGAGGTTCCGCTGTACCTGCAGCCCTACCTCCCCATCGCCATCGTCGCGGCCCTCGACGCCATGTTCGGAGGGCTGCGGGCCAGGCTCGAGGGCATCTTCGACGAGAAGGTCTTCGTCGTCTCATTCCTCAGCAACACCATCATCGCCGCCCTGATCGTCTTCCTTGGCGATCAGCTCGGTGTCGGATCGCAGCTGTCCACCGGGGTGGTGGTGGTCCTCGGCATCCGGATCTTCTCGAACGTCGCGGCCATCCGGAGAAAGCTGTTCAGGGCATGAGCGCGCCCGGGGGCGAGGGTCCGCACGCACCGGACGGACGGGACGGCACCGACCCCGTGGGCCACGCGCGGCGCGGGGGCGGCCATGGTGCGTTGTCGATGCTCCTGCCGCGGGCCAACAAGGGGCAGCTGGTCGTCGGGCTGCTGTGCCTGGTGCTCGGTTTCGCCGTCGTGGCGCAGATGAAGTCCACCAAGGCCGACACGCGTTTCGCCAGTGCCCGCCAGGACGAGCTGGTGGGGATCCTGTCCGACCTGTCCCAGCGTTCGGAACGGCTGCGCGGCGACATCCGAGACCTCGAGGACACCAAGGCCGAGCTCGCCCGGGACCGGCAGGGCCAGGCCGCGATGGACGAGGCCCGCAAGCGGGCGACCACCTACGGCCTGCTGGCCGGCACGCTCCCGGCCACCGGGCCCGGCATCCAGCTCGACATCACAGATCCGTCGCGGCGCGTGCGGGCCGGAGTCCTGCTCGATACGCTGCAGGAGCTGCGCGACGCCGGCGCCGAGGTGATCGAGGTCAACGGCGTCCGGATCGGTGTGAACAGTTACTTCCTGGACGTGCCCGGCGCGGGTGTCGAGGCCGACGGACGGCGGCTGCAGCCGCCGTACCACTTCCTGGCCATCGGGGACTCCCACACCCTTGCCACGGCCCTCAACATCCCAGGTGGGGTGATCAAGAGTCTGCAGAGCGCCGGAGCCACCGGTTTGATCACCCAGGAGCAAACGATCACGGTGCGCGCGGTACGGTCTTAGGCGAGGAGCACGCCGGGGGTGAGTGATCGCACGTAGTCCGCGCGGCAGTATGGACCCGCGATCACCGTCGAAGGTACCTTGAGGGCGACCAAGTCCCAGTTGACCCTTCAGGCTTTGCACGCTTAGGTTGCGGAAACCGTCGTATGAGACGGGCGGGGGAGTAGCGGGCGTGCCGCAGGTGCGCCGAAGGTAGGAGGCCGAGCCGATCGATGCCGAGCGTCTACTGCACGCAGTGTGGTCACGCCAATCCGGATGATGCCCGCTTCTGCTCGAACTGCGGCACTCCTCTTGCCAGGGGCGTGCCCCCCGCGCCTGAGAAGCCGGGGGAGTCCACCTCGACGATCTCACTGAGCGGGCTCGAGGCGGCACTGGACGGGGAGCAGGGCGAGGAGCTGGCCGCCGACCAGGTGGCGGTGGAGGCACTGCCGCCGGGCACCGCGCTGCTCGTGGTCAAACGGGGGCCGAACGCCGGAAGCCGGTTCCTGCTCGACAGCGAGAGCACCTCGGCGGGCCGCCATCCCGAGAGCGACATCTTCCTCGATGACGTGACCGTGTCCCGCAGGCACGCCGAGTTCAACCGGAGCGGAAACGTGTTCTCCGTACGGGACGTGGGCAGCCTCAACGGCACCTACGTCAACCGGGAACGCATCGATGAGGCCGGGCTGTCCGGCGGCGACGAGGTACAGATCGGCAAGTTCCGGTTGGTGTTCCTCGCCAATCCGCAGCACGGCTGAGGGGGTAGGGGGACGCGGCGACCGACGGGAGGGCCATGAACGCGCGCGCCGCGAGGGCCCACATGACAATCGGGGATGTGCTCGGCAGGCTTCGGGCCGAGTTCCCCGATGTCACCATTTCCAAGATCCGCTTCTTGGAGGCCGAAGGTCTGGTCGAGCCGGACCGTAGCCCGTCGGGCTATCGCCAGTTCAGCCAGGCCGACATCGAGCGGCTGCGGTTCGTCCTGGCGGCCCAGCGTGACCACTATCTGCCACTGCGAGTGATCAAGGACCGCCTGGAGAGCCGGGACGGGGATGGCGCCACCGCGTCCCCCGGCCCGCGGGGGCCCCGGACCCTGGTGGCCGCCGACACCACCGCGGATGACCCGGACGTACGCCTCACCCGGCGGCAACTGATCGACGGGGCCGGCATCGATGGTGCTCTGCTGGCCAGGCTCGAGGAGTTCGGGCTGATCCAGCGGACCGGGCGCCACTATGACGGCGAGGCGTTGACCATTGCCCGGACCGCCGCGGCGCTGGGGGTGTTCGGCTTCGAGGCTCGGCATCTGCGCACCCTGAAGGCCGCCGCGGATCGGGAGATCGGCCTCATCGAGCAGGTCGTCGCACCGCTGCTGCGCCAGCGGGATCCGGGCGCCCACGGCCGGGCCGACGAGACCGCGAGGGAGATCACCGCCCTTTCGGCGAGGCTGCGTCAGGCCCTGGTCTCGGTGGCGCTGCGGGATCTGCTCGGTCATTAGGCCGGTGGGCGAGGGGGCTCTTACGGCCCCTTCGGGTCGTCGCGCCTTCCGGACGTAGGTGTACGTTGGCTACAAGGTCCAGTAGGAAGATCTGGAGACCAGCTCATTATCAGCGGGGAGCCACAGTGAAGCAGATGGAGGTCGTCGGCGTCCGGGTCGAGATGCCCTCCAATCAGCCGATCGTCCTGTTGAAGGAGACGACCGGGGATCGCTACCTGCCCATCTGGATCGGAGCCGTGGAAGCGACCGCCATCGCGTTCGCCCAGCAGGGTGTGCTCCCGGCTCGCCCGCTCACCCACGATCTGTTCCGGGACGTCCTGGAGGCACTGGGCGTGCAGTTGCGCACCATCAACATCACCGCGCTTCGCGAGGGGATCTTCTTCGCCGACCTGATCTTCTCCAACGGCGTCGAGGTCAGTGCCCGGCCCTCGGACTCCATCGCTCTCGCCCTGCGCACCGGGGCCACGATCTTCGCCAGTGAGGACGTCCTGGAGGAGGCGGGGGTCTCCATCCCCGACGAGCAGGAGGACGAGGTGGAGAAGTTCCGCGAGTTCCTCAACACCATCTCCCCCGACGACTTCGGCCGGGCCGGCTAGGGCCGCGGAGCTCGGTCGCGCACCGGCCCGGGCCGGCCGCGCGAGGCCGATGCCGCCCGCCGGTGACGCTCGGTTCCGGGGCGGCTGGATCTGGGTAGGGATCGATTGGACGTCGAGGTGCGCAGTTTGCCCACATGAATCCGCTTCCTCCGGGCATGCGACGCGCCGACGACGAACGTTGACCACACTCTGACCGGCACCTACCGTGCTGGTGGAACACCCGTGGTGTAATTCGTCGAACCCCCTTGACGAAGCGCCGCGGGGTCACAGAAGCCGGAGGTCCGCGTGGCGGCGAGCAGCGGCGAGGGCAATGCGTCCCACGAAAGGCACACCGCGTCCCAGCGCGCCGGAGAGCAAGGCCTGCTGTTCGACACCACCGTGGCGACGCCCCCGGAGGACGTGGGCTATCGCGGCCCGACGGCGTGCTCGGCCGCCGGGATCACCTACCGCCAGCTCGACTACTGGGCGCGCACCGGCCTGGTGGAGCCGAGTGTCCGGCCCGCGCAGGGCTCGGGCAGCCAGCGGCTCTACAGCTTTCGCGACATCCTGGTCCTCAAGGTCGTCAAGCGGCTCCTGGACACGGGAGTGTCGCTCCAGCAGATCCGTACGGCCGTCTCGCACCTGCGCAACCGCGGCGTCAACGATCTGGCCCGGATCACTCTGATGAGCGACGGCGTAAGCGTCTACGAGTGCACGTCGGCGGACGAGGTCGTCGACCTGCTGCAAGGCGGGCAGGGTGTGTTCGGCATAGCGCTCGGCCGTGTCTGGCAGGAGGTCGAGGGAAGCCTGGCGGAGCTGCCGTCCGAACGTGCCATGGCCGACGGTGACGATGACGACGACCACCCGCACGACGAACTCGCGCACCGGCGTCGCAGCCGCAAGACGGGCTGAAGCGCCTCGGCACAGGCGACGGCTCCGCGCCTAGATGGCCTTCTTGCGCTGCAGATAGGCGAAGGCCGCCCAGCCGGGCAGCACGGGGAGCCAGAAGGTCAGCAAACGGAACAGCAGCACCGCCGAGGTCGCGGTCTCGGCCGGCAGCCCCGACAGCGTCAGGCCCAGCGACAGGGCGCCCTCGACGGCGCCGAGGCCACCCGGCGTGGGAGCGGCCGAGCCCAGGGCATTCCCCGTGAGGAACACGATGATGATCGCGGTCCAGGGCAGTGAACCGCCGAACGCCCGGATCGAGGAGTCAAGGCAGACCACGAACGCGGCGGTCAGCAGCAGCGTGCCGCCGAGCCCCGTCATGATCTTCCGCGGTGATTGCAGCACGTCGAGCAGCCGGGGGACCACTCCGGAGAACATCGGCCTGAGCCGGGACATGACCAGCCGCCGTACACGGGGGACGGCGGCCGCGGCCGCCGTCAGCACGCCGACGGTCAGCAGCACGATCACGACGGTGCGGGAGGGCGCCAGGTCGGTGGCGCTGTGGGCGGACCCGGTCACGAAGCCGAACACCACGAGCAGCAGGATGTGCGTGATCATGCCGGAGAGCTGCGAGGCCCCGACGCTCGCGACGGCGGGCCCCGGCCGCACCCCGGCGCGCTGCAGGTAGCGGCTGTTGACGGCCACGCCGGTGACGGCGGCGGGCGCCACGAGCTTGACGAACGAGGCGGAGAGCTGCACCAGCACCGTCCGGCCGACGGGCAGCCGCTCCGGCACGAAGCCGATGAGCATGAACGCGGCCGCGACGTAGGTGACGGCGGAGGCGAGCAGGCCGACGGCGGTCCACTGCCACTGGGAGTGGAGCACGAGCCGGGGCAGGTCGACGTTGCTGAGCTGGGAGAGCAGGAAGTAGGCCCCGGCCGCGCCGGCGATGACGCTCACCACCGTCCGGAGCCGGAAGCGTTCGAGCCGGACCGGCTCCACCTCGATCTCCGGCCGTAGCCGCAGGATCTGTTCCCGGACCCGGGTCAGGAGCTCCTTGTCCTGCTGCAGCGCGGATCGCGTCGAGCGGTTCAGCGCCACCTGCTGGAGCAGTGGCACGCTGGCGACGAGGGTGTCGGCGCCGAGCACCGGAGCGGCCGTACGGACGGTGCGCTGTGGACCGACCCGCAGGGCCACGGTGGTGAGCAGCTGGGCGAGGTCGAGCCGGAGCACCAGGTCGCTGGCGGCGATCTCTCCCGCTCCCAGGTTGACGATGTAGGGGAGGCCGTCGTCGCCGAGCAGGATGCCGTCGCCCTCGAGCCTCCGGTGGGCCAGCCGATGGCCCTGCAGGAGCCGTAGCTGCCGCCAGATGCGGGTCAGCAGCTCGTCGGTCAGCTCCTGGTCCTCGAGCCCGCCGAGCCTGCGCCCGGGCACGTGGTCATAGGCGAGTAGCGCGGCCTCGGAGCCGACCTCCGAGGCCGCGAGGAGCCGCGGAGTGCGGACCCCGGCCGCCGCGGCGGCATGGGCCATCAGGGATTCCTGTTCCAGCGACCGGCGAAGGGAGCGCAGCGCCCGCCGGTTGGTGCCCCCGCGCAGCCGGGCGTAGCGCCACACGCGGTAGAGCAGGCCCGCGCTCTGCTGGTCGCGGTCCAGCACCATGACGTCGAGCCGGTGACGCGGCGGCGGCGACAGGGCCGGTCCGTTCTGCGCCGGCTCGGGATCCGCAAGCTCCACCTCGTAGCGCCGGGTCTCCGCCGGACCGTCGGGGAGCCGGCGGGCACTTACCGGCACCAGTCCCAGCCGGCTGAGCACGGCCATCACCGCGGTGCCGGAGGGCCGTGGATTGGGGGTACCGAAGGCATAGAGCGTGCCGTAGCCGATCGCCCGGCCGAGGACATAGGTCGCGGCCAGGGCCAGCACCGAGGCGTAGCCCGCCGTAAGGGCCGCGAGCGCGGCCACCCCGATCACCGTCCAGGTGATGACCTGCCAGCGGGTGCGCCCGGCCAGCCGTACGGCCGTGACATAGGCGATCACCGGCGTGATGTCGGTGTGCAGCGGGTCGGCGCCCACCCCGCCCCAGCTGAGCGAGTCGGTCGGGCCCCCTGGCGCGGTGACCCACTCGTCCAGGCCCACGGTCGCGCCGAGCGCCACCACCGCGGCGAGCAGGCCCACCGCGATGCGGATGCCGTCCCTGCGGATCAGGCGGACGACGGCGAAGACCACGGGCACGGCCAGTACGCCGAAGCTGGACACCAGCGTGGCCAGGTTGAGCAGGAAGTGCGGAGTCTGCTGGGTGCCGTGGGTGATGTCTGATTCGAGGCCGCTCGTGGTCTGTTTGGCGATGCTCGGCAACAGCAGTACGAGCCCGAGCACGGCGGCCGAGACCAGGAACCGGATGGCGTCCGAGGGCCTGCGGATGCGCCACGGACGGGCGGGCTCGTCCACCGGCGTGGCCACCGGATCGCCGACCTCGGGGGTCACCGCCGCTTCATGCGTCCGTGCCAACTGTCACCACCCTCGGGGCACCTTCTCGGAAGCAGAATCACTATCGGGCTCCCGGGCTCGGCGCACCCACTCGAGGGCGCCAGACCTTCGCGGGCCGCCCCCCTGCGTCAATCCCGTACATCGTACTTGTCACCCCTGTCATGCCATACCTGTCCCGCGATGATGTCGCACCTGTGCCGGCTCCCACCAGGGACGTGGATGATCGGCCTTGGCCGGAGATTGGGTAGGCTGCACCCAGAAGGCCGTCGACCCTGTGCGGGAGAGATCACACGCCAACGGCGTGGGACGCCGAAGGGGCAACATCCCCGGAACCTCTCAGGCAAACAGGACCGCGTGGGCGAGGCACCTCTGGAATCGCTGCTCCGCCGATCAGGAGCGGATGACAGAGGGGGAGACCCGCCACCGGCCCGTCCGGTGGCGGCCTGAGCATCGCAGCAGCCCAGGAGGCTCCCCATATGACCGCTGAGAAGACCTTTGCCGACCGGCACATCGGACCGTCCGCGGACGAGCACGCCCGCATGCTCGAGGTCGTCGGCTATTCCGACATCACCGCCCTGATCGACGATGCCGTGCCCGCGGCCATCCGGTCCGACCGGCCGCTGGACCTGCCGCCCGCGCTCAGCGAGGCCGGCTCTCTGCGCCGGCTGCGCGAGCTGGCCGAGCGCAACGAGGTCCTCACGTCCATGATCGGCCTCGGTTACCACGGGACGATCACTCCGGGCGTCATCCTGCGCAACGTCCTGGAGAACCCGGGCTGGTACACCGCCTACACCCCGTACCAGCCGGAGATCTCGCAGGGCCGCCTCGAGGCGCTGCTGAACTTCCAGACCGTCGTGAGTGATCTCACCGGGCTGCCGGTGGCGGGCGCGTCCATGCTGGACGAGGGAACCGCCGCGGCCGAGGCCATGACACTGGCCCACAGGGTCTCCCGCCGCAAGGAGCCCGGTGCCTTCCTGGTGGACGCGGACGCGCTGCCCCAGACGGTCGAGGTCGTACGGTCGCGGGCCACGGCACTCGGCATCGAGGTCGTCGTCGCCGAGCTGTCCGGCGGGCTGCCCGAGGAGGACTTCTTCGGGGTGCTGCTTCAGTACCCTGGCGCGAGCGGAGCCGTACGCGACCTGGCGCCGCTGGCCGAGGCCGCGCACGAGCGCGGCGCCCGGGTGGTCGTGGCCGCCGACCTGCTCGCTCTCACGCTGCTGCGGCCGCCCGGAGAGTTCGGCGCCGACATCGCGGTCGGCTCGACACAGCGGTTCGGCGTGCCCTACGGCTTCGGCGGTCCGCACGCGGGCTATCTGGCCGTGGGCGAGGGGATCCAGCGGCAGCTGCCGGGGCGTCTGGTGGGCGTCTCCCTCGACGCCGACGGCCGGCAGGCCTACCGCCTGGCCCTGCAGACCCGCGAGCAGCACATCCGCCGCGAGAAGGCCACCAGCAACATCTGCACGGCGCAGGTGCTGCTGGCGGTGATGGCCGGCATGTACGCCGTTTACCACGGCCCCGAGGGGCTGACCGCGATCGCGGGACGGGTGCACGGGCACGCGGTGGCGATCGCCGGCGGACTGCGCGACGGCGGCGTGGAGGTCGTGCACGACGCATTCTTCGACACCGTCCTCGCGCGCGTACCGGCCGGCGCGGAGGCCGTCGTGGCGCGCGCGCGTGCGGCGGGGATCAACCTGCGCCTCGTCGACGCCGACCACGTAGCGATCGCCTGTGACGAGACGACCCTCGACGAGCACGTGGCAGCCGTGCTGGAGTCGTTCGGCCTGCGGGCACCGGAACCCCAGGTGCCCGGGCCCGGCTCGCCGGAGGGCACCGCCGGTGAGGCCTGCGAGGCCGTTCCGGCCGGGCTGCGCCGGGAGAGCCTGTTCCTGACGCACCCGGTCTTCCATGGCCACCGGTCCGAGACGGCGATGCTGCGCTATCTGCGCCGGCTCCAGGACAAGGACATCGCGCTCGACCGGTCGATGATCCCGCTCGGCTCATGCACCATGAAGCTCAACGCGACGGCCGAGATGGAGCCCATCACCTGGCCCGAGTTCGCCCAGATCCACCCGTTCGCGCCGTTGGAGCAGGCGCGCGGCTACCTTGAGCTGATCGGTGAGCTCGAGGACCGGCTGGCCGAGATCACCGGCTACAGCAAGGTCTCGCTGCAGCCGAACGCCGGTTCCCAGGGCGAGTTCGCCGGATTGCTGGCCGTGCGCGCCTACCACGACAGCCGGGGGGACACCGGCCGCGTCGTGTGCCTGATCCCGTCCTCCGCGCACGGCACCAACGCCGCCAGCGCGGTGATGGCCGGCATGCGCGTGGTGGTCGTCGCCTGCGACGAGGGCGGCAACATCGACCTGGAGGACCTGCACGCCAAGATCGCCAAACACCGTGACGCACTGGCCGCGATCATGGTGACCTACCCCTCCACGCACGGTGTGTTCGAGGAGACCATCACCGACGTCTGCGCCGCGGTGCACGAGGCCGGCGGCCAGGTCTACGTGGACGGGGCCAACCTCAACGCGCTCGTGGGCCTGGCCAGGCCCGGTGAATTCGGGTCCGACGTGTCGCACCTGAACCTGCACAAGACCTTCTGCATCCCGCACGGCGGGGGCGGCCCCGGCGTCGGGCCGGTCGGCGTCCGTGCGCACCTCGCGCCGTTCCTTCCGAACCACCCGCTCCGCGCCGAGGCCGGCCCGGAGACCGGCGTGGGCCCGATCTCGGCGGCACCGTGGGGCTCCGCGGGCATCCTGCCGATCTCGTGGGCCTACATCGCCATGATGGGCCCGGACGGCCTGCGGGAGGCGACCGAGGGTGCGATCCTCGCCGCCAACTACCTCGCCCGGCGGCTCGACGCGTACTTCCCCATCCTCTACAGCGGACGCGGCGGCCTGGTGGCGCACGAGTGCATCGCGGACCTGCGCCGGATCACCAAGGAGACGGGCATCACCGCCGAGGACGTCGCCAAGCGCCTCATCGACTACGGCTTCCATGCCCCGACCCTGTCCTTCCCGGTGGCCGGCACTCTCATGATCGAGCCCACCGAGAGCGAGGACCTCACCGAGCTCGACCGGTTCTGCGACGCGATGATCGCGATCAGGCGGGAGATCGACCGCGTGGCCGACGGGGAGTACGACCCGCAGGACAACCCGCTCAAGAACGCGCCGCACACGGCCGAGTCCCTGATCGGCGCGGACTGGAAGCACACCTACAGTCGCGAGGAGGCGGCCTATCCGCTGCCGGCTCTGCGGGAGAACAAGTACTGGCCGCCGGTCCGCCGGATCGACCAGGCCTACGGCGACCGCAACCTGGTCTGCTCCTGCCCGCCGCCGGAGGCCTTCGAGGACTGATCCCCGGCTCGGGACTGTGTCGCCGTGGGACGCCGGGTGCCGCGGTCGCTAGGCTCTGGGGAGATCGGGACGAATCCCTGCAAGGGCGTGGTGATGAGCACGACTTCCGACGAGGCGACCGCGGATCCGGCGTCGCGCTGCGAGGAGGCCCGCCGCCTCGCCGAGGCCGGCGACCTGGAACGCGCCGCCCGGCTCTTCGAGGAGGTCCTCGCGCTCGGGGACGTCCCCCAGCGCGCCCAGGCGGCTCTCGGCCTGGCCGTGGTCCTCGGCGACTCCGGTGATCTCGACGGTGCCCGTGCGGCGGACTGGGCCGCGATCGAGACCGGAGACGAGGAGTACGGTCCGCGCGCCGCCTATCATCTCGCGCTCGGCCATGAACGGGCGGGCGAACGGGACGCCGCGCGGCGTGCTTGGGAGGTCGTGGCCGGCTTCGGCAATCCGGCCTACCTCCCGCCCGCCTTCCTGGCACTGGCCCGGCTCGCCGACGACGACGATGATCACGCGGCCGCGCGGGAGTGGTGGGAGCGCGCGATCGACACCGGTGACGAGGAGTACGCCCCGGTCGCGGCGCACGACCTCGCCCGCCGGCTGCTGGAGCAGGGCGAGTCGGCCCGGGCCCAGCGGATCCTCGCCGCCGCACTGCGGCTCGTGGACCGGGCCGCGGCGCCCTATGCCTACGCCCGGCTGGCCGCGGCGATCGGGATCGCTCACCTCGACCAGGCGATCGGCGCGTTCGGCGCGGTGCTGGAGGTCGACGGCGGCGAGCCGGAGGTGGCCGCACTGGCCACTGAGCTGCTGGCGCGGACACTGCCGCTGCGCGGCAGGGGCGAGGAGGCGCTCGAGGTCTGGCGCCGTGGCCTCGCCGACCCGCCACTGGCCGAGCAGGTGCGGGCGCGGCTGCGCCGGGACCTGCCCGCCGAGGACCAGGACGGCGAGGCGGGAGGCGACGGCACCGTGTGGTGGGAGCCGCACGTCGAGTCGGCGATCTGCGCCAGCGCGCTGCCGGCGCTGACCGGAGAGGTGTTCGCGGCGCTCGACGACGTCTACGCGCTCGTCGCCATGCGTTACGCCGAGGGAGCCGGCGACCTGCCCGCGGAGGCCCACGAGCTGCTCGGCCGGGCCGTACGCGTGCCGAGCGACTTCGCCTGGGGTCGCGCGCTGCACGACAGCTTCGCCGAACGCCTGCGGTCGGCGACGGGCTCGCAGGAGCAGGTTGTGCCGCCCGGCTGGCCGGAGGCGCCGGCCGGCTGACGCGGCCCCGCCGGGGACGCGCGGCTCCCGCCGGTGCCGGAGGGCTCGCGCGCCGGGCCTCAGCCGGCGGGGTCGCGGTGGGCTACGACCTTGCTCATCCGGAGCCGCAGGAGGAGTTCGCCGGGCACTCCGTTACGGGTGCCGAACTCCTCGGCCCGGTCCGGGCCCATGTAGCGGCCGCCGAGCATCGTCGCCCACTCGCGCAGCTCGTGCGCGTCCTGCGACACCGTGGCCGCGCCCCTGATCATCACGAAGGAGTAGGGCGGCCGCCCGTCGTCGACGCAGATGGACACCCCGCTCACTCGGCGATGTCCCGCACAGCGATCACCTTGCCGGTCCGCACCCGGACCAGGACCTCACCGGGCGCCCCGTTACGTGCGCCGTATTCCTCGGCGCGGTCCGGGCCCATGTAGCGGCCGCCGAGGATCGTCGCCCACTTCCGGAGCTCGCTGAGGTCGTCCGACAGCCGGGCCTCGCCGAAGATGGTGACGAAGGAGTACGGCGGCCGTTCGTCGTCCACGCATATGGCGGTCCGCGGGTCGCGTCGCAGCGCCCTGCCCTTGACGCCCTCGCCGTGCGTGGTGAACACGATCTCATCACCGTCCAGCGCGATCCAGACGGGGGTCACGTGCGGGCTGCCGTCGGCCCGCGTGACCCCGACCTTGCCGGTGCGGGTGCCGGTGGAGACGAATTCACGCCACTCGGCCTCTGTCATCTGCTCCATGCCCGGAGTCTGCCCACGTGGGCGCTCGACACGCCGGGCACTGGCGCTAGCGTGCCCTCATGGACATCCTGACCTCGCACGGGCCGGCCCGGGTGGACCTCGACCCGGTGGGCAACCCCGCCTTCGTGCTGGCCCTCACGCATGGGTCCAACGGCGGGGTCGAGGCGGCCGACCTGCTCGCCGTACGCGAGGTCGCGCTCGCGCTCGGCGGCACGGTGGCCCGGGTCCTACAGCCGTTCCGGGCTGCCGGACGGCGGGCTCCCGGCTCGGCGGTGAAGCAGGACAAGGCCTGGCTCGAGGTGATCGAGGCGGTCCGGGACCACATCGGCGCGATCCCGCTGATCCAGGGTGGGCGCAGCAACGGTGCCCGGGTCGCGTGCCGCACCGCGCGTACGGCCGGGGCGAGGGGAGTGGTGGCGCTGGCCTTCCCGCTGCATCCGCCGGGACGCCCGGAGCGGTCCAGGGCCCCGGAGCTCCGGGACGCGGGGGTCGAGGTTCTGGTGGTCAACGGCGATCGCGACCCGTTCGGTGTGCCGGACCCGGCCGACGCGGCTCATGTGCACGTGCTGAGGGGGGAGCGGCACGATCTGGCCAGGGATCCGGCCGCGGTCGGCAAGGCGGTGGAGCCGTGGCTGCGACGCTGGGCACGATGAGTCCCCTGGACCTCCCTGCGATCCTTCGCGGGGTCCAGGGCCCCGCGTCCGGGCAGGCTGCCGCCGCCCGAGGATGATCACCCGATCGGACTAGTCCCCCGTTCGGGACGGGTCAGGCCGCCGACGGCGCAGGCAGATCCGTCGGACGGTGCGGTGCGATGATCCCCCCGTTGGGCAGCAGCTCGCCGGTGTCCTCGAACAGGACGATGCCGTTGCACAGCAGGCTCCACCCCTGTTCAGGGTGGCTGGCCACGGTGCGAGCGGCGTCGCGGTCTCGTGCCTCAGGCAAGGGACAAGGCGGCTGGTGCGGGCACATCTGCGTGCCTCCGGTCTTGATTGCTCGTGGGTTCGTGTTGTCTGTCACTTAGGACGCGTACCAGTGTGCTGCGGTTCACTGCGGCGCGACATAGCCCGTTGGGACGGTTGTGCGCTGATGCCCCCGTGGCCGTGCAGGCCGGTCGTCACTTGGAGTGCCATTCCCAGCCTCCTCCCGATTGACGCCTGTGCGCGAACAACACGCCGGTTCACGCCGGAACGGCCCGGCGCGTCGGCGGGGCCGCTCAGGCCAGTGTCGTCAGCAGTCCGGCCAGGACCACGTCCAGACCCGCGGTGAAGCGGTGGTCCCAGTCGACGGCGTCCCCGGGATCCGCTGTCCGGCGGAGCTCGCGGCCCCGCACCTCCAGCGCGGTGTGGCCGATGACGTAGCCGATGAGCGTGTGCGCCCCGGCCGCCGCCGCGCCGTTGAGAAATCCCGCGAGCCGCAGCACTTCGCGCAGCGAGTCGGTGGTCGCGATGAGGGCCGTCGGGTTGCGCCGGGTGACGACCAGCGGCAGGACGCCGGCGTGCTCCAGCAACCGCGTCCGATAGGCGCCCGCCCAGGTGCGCAGGCGTTCGCGCCAGCCGCCGGCGTCGTGGCTCGCGGAGGTGTCGGCCGGGAGGACCGCGACGTGGGCGACGAGGCCGTCCAGCAGCTCCTCCTTGCCGCGTGGGAGGTGGTGGTAAATCGCCATGGCCTCGACCTCCAGCGCGTCGCCGAGCCGGCGCATGGTCAGACGTCCGAGCCCCTGCCCGTCGACGATGTGCAGGGCCGTCTCGATGATGCGGTCACGGGTGAGGGGTTCACGCTGTTGCGACATGCCGGCACCTTACTGCGTAAAGGCCCGAACCGTGGCCCGCAGGCGCACACGGGGCCCGTCCCGCGTACGCTTACTCGCGAGACCGCGCGAAAGGAGGGACCTCACGATGCCGCTGGGTCACCGGGTGGGTAAGGATGTCATGGACGGCCACGCCGCCGATCAGAAGCTTGCCGGCACCTATCGTGACGTACTCGACGCGGCCACGGAGTCCGAGAACGCGTTGCGGCACGCCCAGGGTGAAGGGGCTCCAGGTACGGAGCTGCGCCGCCTGTCGCTCGCCCTCCAGCACGCCCTGACGGACGCGGTGCGGGTCGCCGAGGCCGCCGAGCGAGCGGCCATGGGGCCGCAGACCTACGTGGGTGAGGGTGCGAACGCCAAGCCGGCCCGGCGAGACGCCGACATCGCGCGGCGCAGGGCCAAGGCACGTCCCGACGTGCGGGTCTGGACCGATGAGGTCGACCGGCTGCGCACGGCCCGGGAGCGGCATGTGCTGAGCTTTCGAGTCGCGTCCGCCGCCGCGACCGCCTCGGCGGTCTGAGCGGCTACAGCCGTAGCAGCCCTTCGACGATACGGCCGGCGCGCTCCCGTCGCGGAGGGAGTGAGTCCCTCGGAATCTCGGCGTAGAACCGGATCAGCGCGGTCAACGCGGGAAGCCGATCGCGCAGCCTGAGCGAGTCAATGCGCTCCGCACACCCTATGGCGATGCTTATGGGCCCCTGTGGGATTTGGGGGGCAATCGTGGCCGCTTCTCGGTCAACCCCAGGTAGGCGGCCGGTGACGAGTGTCACGAGGGTGCGGGACACAGGACCGCCGAGTGGCACCGGAGTCCGAACTCTGGGAATCTACGCACTCGGGGAAGCGCTGGGGCGTGACCTGCTTTGTGCCGTGCTCTGACAGCGGGGGGGTTTACTTGGGGCGCACGCCGCCGGACCGGCTCAGGGTCCTGGAGTCCTATCAGGACGGATCGGCGGCCATCCAGGCGATGGCGGCGCAGTGCTCGGACTGGAGTGCGCCCACGCCGTGCACGGACTGGCAGGCCGTCGACCTCGCCGGTCACCTGCGCTGTGTCGCTGAGAACTACCTGGAGTATCTGCAGGACGCGCCGGACAGCAGGCTCTCCAAACTGTTCGGCCAGGACACCGCCTCCGCGGTTCTGATCCGGCAGCAGGCCCGGCAGAACGCGGCGGAGCTCGCGGTGCTGCCCACGGAGCCGGGGCGCGACCGGATCATGTCCTTCACGGTCTCGGCCAGTGCCTATCTCGATCTGGCCCCGGACGCGTGGGACCGGACCCACTTCGTCCACCGGGGCACGAAGTACACGGTGGGCGACCACGTGGGAGCCGCGTGCGTCGAGTGGCACCTGCACGCCTGGGACCTCGCCCGTGCCGTCGGGACCGACTACCGGCCACGCGACCCGGACGTCCTGGTCTCGGCCTGGCACTGGGGCGTCCCGCATCTGCCGCTGGGCTCCGGAGACCCCTGGCGGGCCGTGCTGCGCTCGTCCGGCCGCTCCGCGGACTGGCCCGAGGGCGAACGCCGGCCCCGCGTGCCGGCCAGCCTGGCCCACCGCTGACCGGGCGGCACGACGCGGTGGCCGGTGTTCGCGGCCCGCGCCCACCCGCCTCGCGCCGTGATCTCGCCGATGTCCGCGCGGACGAGATCACGGCCTGGCCTGCGGGGGGATGTGCTACTCGACGGTCACGCTCTTCGCGAGGTTGCGCGGCTTGTCGACGTCGTGCCCGAGCTCGACGGCGGCGTGATAGGCGAGAATTTGCAGCGGGATGGACAGCAGGATGGGGTCGAGTTCCGGCTCGTTCTTCGGCAGCACGATGGCGTCGTCGGCCAGCCGGGCGTCCGGCTGCCGGTGCGAGATCGTGAGCACCCGGCCGCGCCGGGCGCGGATCTCACCGAGCGTCGAGAGGTTCTTGTCGAGGAGCTCGTCGTCCGGCACCACGGCCACGGTGGGGAGCTCCGGGCTCACCAGTGCGAGCGGTCCGTGCTTGAGCTCGCTCGCGGGGTAGGCCTCGGCGTGCAGGTAGGAGATCTCCTTGAGCTTCTGCGCGCCCTCGCGGGCCACCGGGAATCCGCGCACCCGGCCGATGAAGAACATCCCCGGATAGCGGGCGAAGTCGCGGGCCAGCGTGGCGATGTGCTCCTCCTGGGCCAGGATCTCCTCGATCTGGTCCGGGATCGCGCGCAGCCCGTCCGCGATCCGGCGCCCGTCCGCGGGGGAGAGGTCATGGATCCGGCCGAGGTGCAGGGCGATCAGCGCGAGCACGACAGAGGTCGAGGTGAACGCCTTCGTGGAGGCGACCGAGACCTCAGGCCCGGCGTGCAGGTAGACGCCGCCGTCGCACTCCCGGGCGATCGCGCTGCCCACCGCGTTGACGACGCCGAGCACCCGGCCGCCCTTGCGCTTGAGCTCCTGCACCGCCGCGAGAGTGTCGTAGGTCTCGCCCGACTGGCTGACGGCGATGTAGAGCGTGTCCGCCTCCACGACGGGGTTGCGATAGCGGAACTCCGAGGCGGGCTCGGCATCGGCCGGGATGCGAGCCAGCTCCTCGATGAGCTGGGCGCCGATCTGCCCGGCATAGTAGGCCGACCCGCAGCCGAGGATCTTCACCCGCTTGAACTCCCGCGCCTCCCGTGCCTCGAGGTTGAGACCGCCCAGGTGGGCCGTGTGGAAGCGGGCGTCCAGGCGGCCGCTCAGGGCGCGGCGGACCGCGGTCGGCTGCTCGTGGATCTCTTTTTGCATGAAGTGGTCGTAGGTTCCGGCGTCGTACTGCCCCGGCTCCCAGTCGACGACCGACGGCCGCTTGTCCGTCCGGAGCGCGTCCTCCGTGAAGGTGCGGAAGCCGTCGGCCTGTACGGTCGCGAGCTCACCATCGTCGAGGTGCACCACCTGACGGGTGTAGTGAACGATCGCCGACAGGTCGGAGGCGATGAACATCTCCTTCTCGCCGATGCCCAGCACCACCGGGCTGCCGTTGCGCGCCACGACGATGCGGTCGGGCTGGCGCGTGTCGATCACCGCGATGCCGTACGTCCCCACCACGGAGCTCAGCGCCTGGCGGACGGCGTCCTCGAGGTCGCCGCTCTCCCCGGCGCGGGCGATGAGATGGGCCAGCACCTCGGAGTCGGTCTCCGAGCTGAACTCCACGCCCTCGGCGGCCAGCTTGCCGCGGAGTTCGTCCGCGTTCTCGATGATGCCGTTGTGCACCAGGGCGACGGTGCCGGAGACGTGCGGGTGGGCGTTCGCGTCACTGGGCTCGCCGTGGGTGGCCCATCGGGTGTGCCCGATGGCCGGGCTGCCCTTGAACCTGGCGGGCAGGTCTTCGGCGAGGTTCGCGACGCGGCCCTTCACCTTGCGTACCCGCAGGTCACCCGAGCGGCCGACGACCGCGATGCCGGCGGAGTCATACCCCCGGTATTCCAGGCGCTGAAGCCCTTCGACAAGGACGGGCACGGCATCCCGTGGCCCCACGTACGCGACGATCCCACACATGCTTTCTCCTCAGATTCTTTGCGGCTCGACCGGCTGTCCGTGCCTTCGCGACCGTTACCCGTAGACGATTCGACGGAGCTGGCGCAGCGAAAGCACCGGTGGAGCGACCCGGCGCCCGGGGAGCTCGGCCTCGATCCGGCGGAAGATCTCGTCATTCGAGAGGCCGCAGCGCGACCTCAACTCCGTGTGCCGCCGCCGGACGTACGCCTCCGCCGGCTCGGAGAAATAGGCCAGCACGTCCGCCACCACGCGGGCGGCCTCACCCGCGTTCAGCGGGGAGGTTCGTGTCAGGTGATCGACGAGATCCCGGTACGGACCGGCGGCACTGGACATGGCGGACATACTCCCGCGCATGACCGAAATAAGCAAAGTCCTGCCCGAATTCGGGCAAAATCCGGGAACTCTACGGGCCTTGGTTGGCGTGTAACGGGACCGGATGCCGGCGCAGCGCGCGTTCCCCCGCGGTCGGCGGATCCTAGGCGGAGGCTCGGGGTCTAGGCGTGGTCACGCACCAGCCCCCCGGTCTGCGGATCGGCGGCCCGGGCGCAGTGCGCGCAGCAGTACCAGTGCTCACCGGCCTCCACGCCGTGTCCGATGACGCGGCACTTGCAGTGCTCGCAGATCGGCGCCATCCGGTGGATGGCGCATTCGAAGCTGTCGAAGACGTGCACGACCCCCTGAGCGTGCACCTCGAAGGACATCGCGTACTCGTTACCGCAAACCTCACACCGTGCCATGGCGAACGCTCCGTCTTCCTCCCGTCGCCCGCGTACGCGATCTACCCACTGCGCTCGGTTCTATCCACAGGGAGGGCTTCATCCAGGAGGTCCTGCGGGAGGGTTCAGCGACCGGAGCCCGCGAACCGGAGCTCGTGGCCGTCCTCGAGGTATACGGTCCGGGCCTCGGTGGCGGCGCGCAGGCTCGGCGCCATCCGGCGGCCGACGTGCGGGGGGACCAGCCCGCCGAGCTCGTCCGGGGACACCAGGACATGGTCGGACAGTTCGTCGGGGGGAAGCCGGATCCGGCTGATCTCCTCGCCCGTGATGGACCCCGCGAAGACGAAGATGTTCACGGCGTCGACGCCGTCGCGCGGCGGGCCCCAGTCGACGCAGACCAGGCCGTCGAGGTTCGGCGTGAGGCCGAGTTCCTCCTCGCATTCGCGGACGCACGCGCCCAGAGGGGACTCTCCCTCTTCGATCACTCCGCCGGGCAGGAACCACCCGTCCTTGTAGGTCGGCTTGACCAGCAGCACCCGGCCCGTGTCATCGACCAGGAGCGCCGCGGCCGCGCCCCGCGTGCGGGGCAGGGATGCATAGAAGGCGGCATCAGGCATGTCCTGAGGCTAGGCCGTCCAACGGCGCTGGTCTCGGGGCGTTCCAGGCCGCGGGGCCGCATTCGTCCACCAGCCGATCAGGTCGCCGTGGATACGTTCGCGACACGACGCCGAAAAGACGAAAGGTCAACCTGGCACGGCGGAGAACGTGTGAGACGTGATCGCCGCACGGAGGCCGGCGTTCTGGCCGTGAGGCCGTTTTAACACAGGGGTGACAGAACGGACGCGTTCGTGAAACGGCACCTCATCAGTATCGGCGCATGGGATTTGGAGCGGCCGGTCGGGGGGAGTGGGATTCCAGCCCGCGGAGCGGCGGCTTCGAGGGGGAGCCGCTGGCCGGGTTCGCCATAGGTGTCACCGGGGCCGGCCGGCACGAGGAGCTCGCCTCGTCGCTGGAGCGGTGTGGCGCCCGGGTGCACGTCCCCGCGATCCCTCCGGTTCGGCTCGGCGACGTCAGCGAGCTGCTGCGGTGGTCGCGGACCGACGGCTCGACCCCGCTACGGCGACTGGTCGGGCAGGCGGTGGCCGAGACCGTGGACGCGATCACCTTTACGAGCGCGGTCGCGGTCGCGGTCACCATGGCACTGGCGGCCGAAGAGGGGCTGGAGGACGCGCTCATCGCGGCCCTGCGCTCGCAGGTCGTGGCGGCCTGCGACGGACTGCGAACCGCCGAGGCGCTCGAGGAGCGTGGCGTGCCGACCGTCCGGCCGGATCAGCCCCGGACCGACGCGCTGGTGCGGGCCATCGTCTCCGGCGTGCCGCGACGACGCGCCCGCCGGCTGTGCGCAGGGGGACACGTGCTGGAGCTGCGCGGTCACGCGGTCGTGCTGGACGGCCGGCTGCGGCCCATCGCACCGGGGCCCATGTCCATCCTGCGGGCGCTGGCCCGCCGGCCGGGCCATGTCGTCTCGCGGGGAGAACTGTGCGGGGCGCTGCCCGGCCGCGCCCTCAGCGGGCCGCCCGCGGACGCGCACGCCGTGGAGATGGCGGTCGCGCGGCTGCGCCGGGGCCTGGGGCGGAACGGGATCGTGGAGACCGTGGTCAAGCGGGGTTACCGGCTGGCCTGCGAGCCGGCCCGGCCCGATGGAGTGTTGTGAACTCCCGGTGCCGGGCCCGCGTCGGTGGATCGCGGTCCGGGCGTCCGCAGGGGACGCCGCGGGATCAGACCGCGTAGTCCAGCAGCGGCATGGCGTTGCTGGGATGGCGCAGCTTGGAGAGTGACTCCTTCTCCAGCTGACGGATTCGCTCACGGGTCAGGCCGAGATGCTTGCCGATCTCGTCGAGGGTGCGCGGCGTGCCGTC
This sequence comes from Streptosporangiaceae bacterium, assembly GCA_025964715.1. Taxonomy (GTDB): domain Bacteria; phylum Actinomycetota; class Actinomycetes; order Streptosporangiales; family Streptosporangiaceae; genus Actinomadura_C. The sequence goes on from JAOPYH010000199.1 coordinate 31,079, forward strand.
GTACAGCCCGAACCGCATCGACATGATCTTCTCCTCGCGGGGGGAGAGGATGCCGAGCGTCCGGCGGAGCTGGGCGGCCATGAGCTGGCGGTCGACCAGTTCTGAGGCCTCGGGGCTGTCGACGTCCTCGATCAGGTCGCCGATACGTGTCTCGCCGTCCTCACCGATTGTGGAGTCCAGGCTGATCGGCTGCCGGCTCGTGCGCAGCAGCTCGCGGATCTGCTCGGGGCTCTTGTCGAGCTCCACGGCCAGTTCCTCGGCGGTCGGCTCGCGGCCGAACCGCTGGTGCATGTCACGCTCGATGCGGCTCAGCTTGCTGAGCATCTCCAGGACGTGGACGGGAAGCCGGATCGTGCGGGCCGAGTCGGCGAAACCGCGCTGGATGGCCTGCCGGATCCACCACATCGCGTAGGTGGAGAATTTGTAGCCCCTGGCGTAGTCGAACTTCTCGACCGCGCGGATCAGGCCGAGGTTGCCCTCCTGGACCACGTCCAGCAGCGACAGGCCGCGGTCGGCGTACTTCTTCGCGACGGACACGACAAGACGCAGGTTCGCCTCGAGCATGTGGGACTTGGCGCGGTTTCCGTCCTCGACGACCCATTCGAGCGCCTCGCGGTAGTCGTCGCTGAGCCCGGTTTCGGTCTCGAGCTTGTACTCGGCGTAGAGGCCGGCCTCGATGCGCTTGGCGAGCGCGACCTCCTGATCGGCGGTGAGCAGCTGCCGCCGCCCGATCGCCTTGAGGTAGGTGTGGACCGAGTCGCCCATGACCGTGGAATGGTCGTCCAGGTCCGTGGAAGCGCTGACCTCGTCGCTGTCGTCATCCCCGTCGGCGGCCTCGGCCGTGGTGCGCGAGCCGTCCTGGCTGGCGAGCTGGACCCCGGCCTCGGAGAGCTCTCGCAGGATGGAACGGCCCTGGGCGGGGGTGATGCCGGCGTTATGGAACGCCTGGCGGACCTCATCGAGTGAAAGGTGCCCCTGGGCGCGTCCCCGGTCCAGTAGTTCGTCGAGGGGCGTGATCGACTCCGCGGTGGCGGCCTTGGTCTTTACGGCCGTTCTCGGCATGAGGACACCTCCCTCCCTTCGTCGTGGGTGCAACACGTTGGGGTGAACATGACATTTCGTGTGCACTATCCGGAACGTCATGAAGCCCCAGCATTGTTCCCGACCAGCACAAACCCGCCCGAGGGGCGCGGCTTCGTGGCCCTGGCGGCCTGAGGCGCCGTATGGCCACACTGCCGCCCACCGGGAATTCGCGCAAATCGAGCGGAACCGGACGGGTGACCTCGGAGCCCCTCAGGCCGGTCAGTCCCGGGCGCGGGCCGGGGAGGCGAGGCCACGCCTTACTATGTAAAGGCGCTGAGTCCGGACTGTATGATCACCGCGTCACCCCGGCCCGCCGGCCTCTCCGTGCTCCCGGCCGTCCGAGCCGGTCTGTGGCATTGGACGGCCGTACCGGGCGATCACTCGTTCGCGCAGACCGGGGTCGTCTCGGGGGACCGGCTCGATGAAGACCTCGTCTATCTCCTCATGGGCGGCGCGCAACTGGTGGGCCATACGCACGCAGGCGCGCTCGACGTCACCGGCCGTGAGCGTGTCGCGGAAATCCAGCCGGGCGCAGACGAGGACCAGATCGGCGCCGAAGGTGAGCGTCACGATGTCCACCACCCACTCGATCTCGGGAGCGGAGGCGAGGAGGTTACGGACCCCGTCCACCAGGCGCGGGTCGGCCTGGTTGCCGACGAGCAGGCCGAGGTTGATGCGCCCGAGCAGCAGCGCCACGGCGGTGAGGATCACCCCGATCAGCAACGACGCGAGACCGTCCCAGAAGGCCGAACCGGTGAGCTGGTGCAGGCTAAGCCCGCCGAAGGCGAGCAGCAGCCCGAGCAGCGCGGCCGTGTCCTCGAGCAGGACGCTGACGGAGGTGGGCTCGTCGGTGGCTCTCACATAGCGCAGGAGGTTCAACCCGTGATCCCGTGCGTCCGTGCGGACCTGCCTGGCCGCCTGGCGCCATGAGACCGCCTCGAGGACGAAGGCGATCGCCAGCACGATATAGCCGACTGTGGGGTCGGCCTCCCGTTCATGGCCGAGCAGCGTCTCGATGCCGCGCACAAAGGCGAAGAGTGCCCCCATGCCGAAGATCGCAACCGCGACGAGGAGCGTCCAGATGTACCGCTCCTTGCCATATCCGAGTGGATGGCGCCGGTCGGCGGGCCGGCTGCTCCGGCGCAGGCCGGTCAGCAGCAGGACCTCGTTGAACGTGTCGGCGACCGAATGGGCCGCCTCGGCGGCCATGGACGCCGAGCCGGTGATCACGGCGGCGATGATCTTGGCGATCGCGATGCCGAAGTTGGATCCGAACGCCAGCAGGACGGTGAGCGTGCTGTTCTCTTGTTGGTTTCGCATGCCTGCCCCCAGTCAAGCTTGGCACCTAGGCGATCCCGGCGGAGCAGCGGCCGTTCCGGCGCGGACACGTTCACTGGGCACATCCTGAACCTTACTATGTAAAGGCAGTGGCCTGGCTCATGCGAACCCCACGAGATCGCCCTCCCTCAGGCTCGGCGCAGCCGCGCGCGATCCGGCTTTCCAGAGGGGAGCAGAGGGATCATCTCGACGAGCTCGAGCTCCCGGGGCGCGGCGTGCGGGGGAAGCCGTTCGCGGGCCCACCGGCGCAGCTCCTCGAGGGTGGGGGACTCATCGGCGGGCACCACCACGGCGGTGACCCGCTCACCCCACTCGCGGTCCGGCCGCCCCACCACGACGATGTCCCGGACGGCGGGGTGCCGGGACAATACGGAGGCGATCTCGCCGGCGACGACCTTCTCGCCACCCGTGTTGATCACGTCGTCGATCCTGCCGCGCACGAGCAGCCGCCCGTCCTCGATGGCGCCGAGGTCCTGGGTGACGAACCAGTCACCCTCCCGGGCCGCGGCCGTCAGGTCGGGCCGCAGCCGGTAGCCGGAGAAGAGCATGGGGCCGGCGAGGCGGATTCGCCCGTCCTCGGCGAGATCCACGGATACTCCGTCGAGTGGCTTGCCGTCGTAGACGCATCCGCCGCACGTCTCGCTCATCCCGTAGGTGGTGAACACCCGCCCGCCCCGGGAGCGTGCCTCGGCGACCAGGAGCGGGGGAGCGGCGGCACCGCCCAGCAGGATGGAGCGGAAGGCGGCGAGCTCGACGCCGGCGTCGAGCATCCGCCGCAGCTGGGTCGGCACCACGGAGATGTGCTCCGCACCACTTCCGGCCACCGCGGCGACGTCGAAGCGCGGCTGGATGACCGGGTCGGTGCCCCCGGCGTGCGACCGTACGAGCACCTGGATCCCGGCGATATGACTGGTCGGCAGGCAGCACAGCCAGCGGTCGCCCGGTCCGGCCCCGAGCCGGGCCAGCGTGGCGGTGGCCGAGTGCAGGAGCGCGGAACCGGCCAGCTCAACGATCTTTGGCAGGCCTGTGGACCCCGACGTGGCGATGAGCACGGCGGTGTCCTGCTCCACGGGAACCCGGGCCTGGCCGCCCGCGGGTTCGTAGGCGCGTTCGCCGTCCTCGGTCTCCACCGCGGACGGACGCAGGGCGCCGAGCAGCGCCCGCAGTGCGGGCGCGGGGAGGTCGGGGGAGATGGGACAGATCGCCGGGCTCGCTCCGTCCGAGGCGTGGTGCAGCGCTTCGCCGAGGACGTAATGGAGCCGGGGACCCGGTGGAAGCACGACGGCTTTGACGAGACGATCCATGGCACCGGCAAGGTTAGTTGACCCCGCTGGACCGATCACCACCGGGAAGACGCTTGAATAGATGCGGCCGAGGAGGGATGAAGCAATGGTTTCAGAGCTGTTCGACCCGGATGCGTGGAAGATCGTAGACGGGTTCGGTTTCACCGACATCACCTACCACCGTGCGGTGGACCAGGGGACCGTCCGTATCGCCTTCAACAGGCCCGAGGTGCGCAACGCGTTCCGGCCGCACACGGTCGACGAGCTCTACCGCGCGCTCGACCACGCTCGCATGAGCAGCGACCTCGGGTGTGTGCTGCTGACCGGCAACGGGCCCTCGGCCAAGGACGGCGGCTGGGCGTTCTGCTCGGGCGGCGACCAGCGCATCCGCGGCAGGGACGGCTATCGCTACGCCGGAGGAGAGACGGCCGAGTCCATCGATCCCGCGCGAGCGGGACGCCTGCACATCCTCGAGGTCCAGCGGCTCATCCGCTTCATGCCCAAGGTCGTCATCTGCGTCGTCCCCGGGTGGGCCGCCGGCGGCGGGCACAGCCTTCATGTGGTCGCCGACCTGACGCTGGCCAGCAGGGAGCATGCCAGGTTCAAGCAGACCGACGCCGACGTCGCCAGCTTCGACGGCGGCTTCGGCTCGGCTTACCTCGCCCGTCAGGTCGGCCAGAAGTTCGCCCGTGAGATCTTCTTCCTCGGCGATACCTACGACGCCGAGGCCGCGCACCGGATGGGGATGGTCAACGCGGTGGTCCCACACGAGGACCTGGAAAAGGTCGCGCTCGAGTGGGGCCGGAAGATCAACGGCAAGAGCCCCACCGCGCAGCGCATGCTGAAGTTCGCCTTCAATGCCGTGGACGACGGCCTGGTCGGCCAGCAGGTGTTCGCCGGCGAGGCCACGCGCCTCGCCTACATGACGGGCGAAGCGGCCGAGGGCAGGGACTCCTTCCTGGAGAAGCGCGACCCCGACTGGTCCGGCTTCCCCTGGTATTACTGAGCAGATGCGGCCGGGCGGGCGAAAGCCTGGGCTGGGCCGGGAACGAAAGGGGCCGGGCGGTTGCGGGTCTACTCCATCCCGATGCGCACGCGTTTTCGTGGCATCACCCGCCGTGACGGGGTGCTCATCCATGGTCCCGAGGGGTGGGGCGAGTTCTCGCCGTTTCCCGACTGCGGCCCGCATGAGTGCGCCCGCTGGCTCGCCGCGGCCCGGGAGGCCGCCTACGAGGGCTGGCCGGAGCCGCTGCGCGACCGCGTTCCCGTCAACGTCACCGTCCCGGCGGTCGGCGTGGAGCAGGCGCACGAGATGACGCGCCGGTCCGGGTGCCGCACGGCCAAGGTGAAGGTGGCCGAGCGGGGCCAGACCGACGCCGACGACATCGCGCGCGTGGAGGCGGTGCGAGACGCGATCGGACCCGGTGGGAGGATCCGCATCGACGTCAACGGCGGCTGGAACGTCGACCACGCCGCGCGCATGATCAGGACGCTGGACCGCTTCGAGCTCGAGTTCGTCGAGCAGCCCTGCAGGTCCATTGAGGAGCTCGCCGACGTCCGCAGGCGCGTGGACGTGCCGGTGGCCGCGGACGAGTCGATCCGTCACGCCGAGGACCCTCTCACCGTGCGCGCACGCGGAGCCGCCGACCTCGTGGTGCTCAAGGCGCAGCCCCTCGGCGGGGTCCGTACCGCCCTGAGGATCGCGGCGGAGTGCGGACTCCCCGCGGTCGTGTCCAGCGCGGTGGAGACCTCGGTGGGCCTGGCGGCCGGTCTGGCCCTCGCCGCGGCGCTTCCCGAGCTCCCCTACGCCTGCGGTCTGGGCACTCTGTCCCTGCTGGAAGGGGATGTGGCGATGGACCCGCTGGTCCCCGTGGACGGGGAGATACCCGTCCGCCGGCCCGACATCGACGAGCGGGCCCTGGGCCGCTATGAGGTGGACGGCGCCGAGTGGCGGCACCGGGTCGCGCAGGCGCAGGCGCTGCTGGACGCGCAGCCGGTCATCCGGGTCCTCCGTTGAACCCGGCGACGGCTCTGGCGACCGTGCTGGTGGACGAACTGCTGTGCGCCGGGATGACCGACGCCGTGCTGGCACCCGGTTCCCGCTCCGCACCTCTCGCGCTGGCGTTGTACGAGAGGTCCACGCACGCCGCGGATGTGCGGCTGCACGTGCGCGTCGACGAGCGGTCGGCGTCCTTCCTCGCGCTCGGCCTGGCCAAGCGCAGCGGCCGCCCGGTCGCCCTGGTGTGCACCTCGGGGACCGCTACCGCCAACTTCCATCCGGCCGTCATTGAGGCCCATGAGTCGCGGATACCGCTGATCGTGCTCACCGCCGACCGGCCGCCCGAGCTGCGCGACACCGGAGCCAACCAGTCCATCGACCAGGTCAGGATCTATGGCTCGTCGACCCGGTGGAGCTTCGAGGTCGGCGTGCCGGAGGAGCGTCCCGGCATGGTGGCCTACTGGCGTTCGCTGGTGAGCCGGGCATGGGCGGCCGCGCAGGATCCCGACCCGGGCCCGGTCCATCTGAACGTGGCGTTCCGCGAGCCGCTGATTCCCGACGGCGACACATCCTGGTGCGAGCCGCTGGGAGGCGCCTCCGGCGCGCCGTGGACCAAGGTCCGGTCGGCCACGCCGGGGTCGGTGCTACACGTCCCGCCGACCCGGCGCGGAGTGCTGGTCGTCGGGGACGGCGCCGTCAACGTCAAGCGCTATGTCGCCGCGGCCTCCATGGCGGGGTGGCCGGTGCTGGCGGAGCCCAACGGCAACGCGCGGTACGGGGACCACGCACTGTCCTCGCACCATTTCCTGCTCGGCGTCCCGGAGTTCGTGGAGCGGCACCGGCCCGAAGTCGTCGTGACGCTCGGCAAGCCCGGGCTGTCGCGTCCGCTCATGTCCCTGCTGCGCCGGGCCGAGCAGCACATCGTGGTGTCGCCCTCGCTGGCCCGCTGGCCCGATCCCGTGCGCTCGGCGACCCAGATCGCGCAGGACGTGGAGATCCCCGTGGTGTCCGGCGACGACGGGTGGCTCAGATCCTGGCGCGCCGCCGACCTGGCCGCGCGTGATGGCGTCGACGCGGTCCTGGATGAGTCCGACGAGGTCACCGAGCCCCGGCTGGCCCGGGACCTGGTCGCCGGCCTGCCGGGTGGGTCACTGCTCTTCACGGCGGCCAGCATGCCGATCCGCGACCTGGACCAGACCATGCGGCCGCGCAGGGGGATCCGCATTCTCGCCAACCGCGGGGCGAGCGGGATCGACGGTCTCGTCTCCAGCGCGATGGGGGCCGCGCTGGCCCATGCGGGTCGTTCGTACGCGCTCTTGGGGGACCTCTCGTTCCTGCATGACCAGAACGGGTTGATCCTCGGGCCGCATGACGAGCGGCCGGATCTCGCGATCGTGGTCGTGAACAACCAGGGGGGCGGGATCTTCTCTCTGCTGCCGCAGTCGGGGATCCCCGGCCCGTTCGAGCGGGTCTTCGGCACGCCGCACCAGGTGGACCTTTCCCACATCGCGGCGGCCCACGGGCTGCCGTACACCCTGCTGGAGTCGGCTTCCGACCTGCCGAAGGCGGTGGCGGGGCAGGGGTTGCGGATCATCGAGGCCCGGACCCACCGCGGCGACAACGCGGCGCTGCACGCCCGGATGAGGCGTGCGGCGCATGCCGCCGTCCGTGCCGTGCTGCCCGACTGACACGTCTCGATCGCACCGCTCGCCGCCCCGCTCAGTCTACCAATTAGCACCTTACAGTGTAAAGGCGTGCGGCGGTTCGATCAGAAATCGACGTTGACGCAACCGAGCCGATCACCTGCGACGCCGGCATGCCCGGCGTGGGTCTGGGTGTGCTCGGCGTGCACGACGATCGAGCGAGGGCGCCGGTCGGTGAACTTCCAGCCCACCGTGGAGGCCGCGGTGGCGTTGCCGTCCTTGTCGGTGGCGAAGTCGAGCCAGATCTCGTTGCGCGGGTTGGCGTAGGCGGGGTTCACCGACGGCTGCACCGGGTCCGCCGTGTTCTGATAGTGCGGGCCCGCGTCGTCGCCCTTGGCGCCACAGCTCTTCTGGTGCACATGCGCGCCGTACCTGTGGTTGGGCAGGAGGCCGTGTGCCGTCAGGAGCACGGTGGTGCGTCCTTCGGGCCTGGACGTCGACAGCGCGGTGACGTCCGCGCCGATGGGGATCAGGGCCGGCTTGTAGGTGATGGCGTCGGCATTCTTCTGATACTTCTCGAAGTTCGCGGAGGTGAAGGCCACCTGGGCCGCCTGACCCGGAGGCACGGCGCCCGAGGGCAGGGCGTTGGAGGGGGTACCGGTGGGCGGCGCCGCGGTCGAGGGTGCCGCGGTGCCAGGTGCTCCGCTGGGCGTCTCGCCACGATGCCCTCGATGAGCGCCGCTCGGCTCGGCCGACGGGGTGGGCTGGGCCGAAGGGCTGGGCTCCCGCAGAGCCCAGCCCGACCCGCCCAGAGTGACCACGGCTATGGCCAGTAACGTGACGGCGGTGTTGGATCGCATGGTTACCCTGTTGCCGCTGATGACCTCGTTCAGTCACGGGTTCCGGTTTCTTTGACAGAAAGAGCCCCCTCAGGGGCGCTCACCAGCGGTCGTGCACCTGAGGGCGGAACAGGTCGTCGTACACCGAGCGCACCGCGTCCTGAGCGTCGCCGGAGAGCGACGGCAAGTCGGCCGCGGACGCGTTCGACCGGGCCTGGCCGGCATTGCGGGCTCCGGGAATCACCGCGCTGACGCCGGGTTGATCGATGACCCACCGCAGTGCGAACGCGGCCATGCCGCAGCCCTCGGGCACCTGGGAGCCGAGCCGTCGCGCGCCCTCCAGGCCGACGGCGAAGTCGACGCCGGAGAACGTCTCGCCGACGTCGAAGGCTTCGCCGTGCCGGTTGAAGTTGCGGTGGTCGTCGCCAGGGAACCGGGTCCTCTCGTCGTACTTCCCGGACAGAAGCCCGCTGGCGAGCGGGACCCGCGCGATGATCCCCACGCCCGCCGCGCGTGCCGCCGGAAGGACCCGCTCGAGGGGCTTGAGCCGGAAGGCGTTGAGGATGATCTGCACGGTGGCCACGCCGGGCCGTGCGATCGCGGTCAGCGCCTCATCGCAGGTCTCCACGCTCACGCCGTAGGCGGCGACGCGTCCTTCGTGGACCAGCGCGTCCAGCCCCTCGTACACAGCGTCGGAGGAGTAGACGGCGGGTGGCGGGCAGTGCAGCTGCACGAGATCGAGGGTCTCGACGCCGAGGTTGCGCCGGGACCGGTCGGTCCAGGCGCGGAAGTTCTCCGGCGTGTACAACGCGGGGTCCAGCGGAGCGCGACGGCCCATCTTGGTCGCCACGGTCAGCCCGGCTTCGGGACGCTCCCGCAGAAGCCGCCCGATGATCTGCTCGCTGCGCCCGTCGCCGTACACGTCCGCGGTGTCGATGAAGGTGACACCGGCGTCCACCGCGGCGGACAGCGTGGCCAGCGCGTCGCCGTCGCTCACCTCGCCCCAGTCGCCGCCGAGCTGCCAGGCTCCGAGGCCGACCACTCCGACCTTGCGTCCGGTCCGTCCCAAAGTGCGATTTTGCATACGGTCGAGCCTAGAGCCCGCTCGACCGGGCCTTGGCAGGGCGGCCAAGCGATCCGCCGAGCCCGCCCGGTGCACCGGGCGGCGGTCCCCGGCCGCGGCCGGGGTAGCCTCCAACCTCCGTGACGTGTCGTAGGCGGACGCCACGGGGGCACGGACCCGGGAGCATACGGCCGGAACCCACGGAGGTCAGATGAGCGCCGATTCCGGCCGGGTCTCCTTGGCCGCCCCGCTACGGCACCGGTCGTTCCGGTGCTTGGCGGCCGGCCGGATGCTGGCCTATCTGGCCAACAGCATGGCTCCGGTGGCGCTGTCCTTCGCGGTGCTGGACCTCACCGGATCCACTGCGGACCTGGGCCTGGTCGTGGGGACTCGCTCGCTGGCCAACGTGATCCTGCTGCTCTTCGGCGGTGTGCTCGCCGACCGGGTCAGCCGGGCGCTCGTGCTCCAGGGGTCGGCTGTCGCCTCGGCGGCCGTTCAGGGCGTCCTCGCCCTCAGTGTCCTGCTCGGCTTCACCTCCATCCCGCTCCTGCTCGTCCTGAGCGGCCTCAACGGCGCCCTGGCCGCGGCGTCCATGCCGGCCGCGGCCGCGCTGACCCCCCAGACCGTGCCACCCGGTGAGATGCGGCAGGCCAATGCCGTCGCTCGCATGGCCATGAACCTGGGCGTCATCACGGGGGCTTCGGTGGCCGGGCTGCTGGCGTCCGTCGCGGGACCCGGGTGGGCGCTGGCCGTCAACGCGGGCGCGTTCGTCGTCGTCGGTCTCTGCTACCTCGGCGTCCGGGTACCCCTTGCGGTGACGGAGGGGGGCCGCGTGCGTCCGTTCCAGGACCTGCGGGAGGGCTGGTCGGAGTTCGTCTCCCGGACGTGGGTTTGGGTCGTCGTGCTGCAGTTCATGGTGGTGAACGCCGTGGTGGCCGGCGGTGTTCAGGTGCTCGGACCGGGCATCGCGGATGCCACGGTGGGACGGATGGTCTGGGGTCTGGTCCTGGCCGCGCAGATGGCCGGCGCACTGGCCGGGGGAGTCGTGGCGGTCCGGTTCCAGGTGGGGCGCGCGTTGTTGCTCGGCGTCGCGGTCGTCGCCGTCGAGGCGGTGCCGCTGCTGGCCCTCGCCGAGGCCCCCGTCGTGTGGGTCCTGCTGGTGGCGATGGTCCTCAGCGGCATCGCCCTCGAACAGTTCGGCATCGCCTGGGACCTCTCGCTGCAACAGAACATTCCCGCCGATCGGCTGGCCCGCGTGTACTCCTACGACGCCCTTGGCTCCTTCATGGCCCTGCCGCTGGGAGAGATGGCGGCCGGACCCCTGGCCGAGCGGCTCGGCACCCGCGCCACCCTCGTGGGGGGCGCCGTGCTGGTGGTGACCGTGACCGCCGCCTGCCTTTGCAGCCGAAGTGTCCGGTCCCTGGCCGTCGAGGGTGTGGCCGGAGCCGGCCCGCTCCCGGAGAAGACCGCCGGCCGGCCGACGGCGGTGGCCTGAAGGGACAGTCCGTCGGCCGGCGGTTCAGGCGAGCAGGCGGGACCGCATGGCATCGGTGTCGGCACCGGTCCAGCCGTGCATGGCGAGCCAGTCAGGGACGCCGCCGAAGCGCTCGTCCACCGAGGCGAGGAACTTCTCCATGATGTAGGCGTGGGGCACGTGGCTGTCGGCCGGCCGGGAGTCCAGGTCCGCGGCATAGGTCGGACTCCTCCGCAGCCGGGCCAGCAGCTTGTCCATCCGCTGTCCGGTCTGGGCGTAGTCGGACACGATGGCCTCGCGGGTCACCCCCGCCGTCTCCAGAGCCAGGGCGCAAACCACGCCCGTACGGTCCTTACCGGCGGCGCAGTGCAGCAGCGCCGCACCCTCGTCACGGATCATGACGCGCAGAGCCGCCACGATCGAGTCCGGCCGGTCCTGCAGATAGCCCAGGTAGTGGCCGACGGAGCGATCGCTTTCCGGGCCGCCATCCTGCCTGGTCTGCCAGGGCAGGACCTTGTCCGCGTCGATGGCGTCCGCGGCGACGTCGGTGTAGACCCCGCCCTCGGAGAAGAGCGAGAGATGGTGGACGGTGACCGTGGATTCGCAGGTGAGCGGACCCCGCCCCTCGAGCCGGACCTCGGGGTCGCTCCGCAGGTCCACCACATGCCGCAGGTTCAGGTCCCCGATGAGCCGGCGGACGTCCGCGGGGGAGAGGGCCTGCAGGTTGTCGGAGCGAAGCACCCGGCCGAAGCGGGTCTGCCGCCCTTCAGCCGTGGTCAGCCCACCGAGATCCCGAACGTTGACCGCGCCGTCAAGTTCAATCCATCGACTCTGAGCATCCATTTATCCGAGGTTATACGCCGGAGTGCCGCTTTTCGCCCGAGCAAGGTGAAGCTCACGTGGCGGGCAGGCTCTGCGGGGGCGAAGCGCCACCGCAACTCTTGCCAGAGTACTTGAGCCTTCAATTTACATTGTAAAGGCAGGCTCCGGTGAGTCACCCTCCAGGGCGTACTGCATCGCACGGAACTTGTTCCCCGCCTCGACAAGCTCCGACTGCGGATCCGAATCCGCGACGATGCCACAGCCGGCGAAGAGCCTCGCCCTGGTCCCGTCGATCTCGGCACAGCGCAGTGCGATGCCCCATTCGCCGTCACCGCGTGCGTCGATCCAGCCGACCGGGCCGGCATAGCGGCCGCGGTCCATGACCTCCAGCTCGCGAATCAGATCCATGGCGACGTCGGTAGGGCTGCCGCCCACGGCCGGGGTCGGATGCAACGCCGCGACCACGTCGAGGACCGACCTCTCCCGGTCCAGTAGCCCGTGCACCGGTGAGGCCAGGTGCTGGACGTTGGACAGGCTGAGCAACTCCGGTTCGGCCGGGACGCTCAGCTCCGAGCACAGGGGGGCGAGCGCGTCGCGGACCATCTCGGCGGCATAGGAGTGTTCCTGACGGTCCTTGGCCGACCGGAAGAGCGCGGCCCCGCGGGCCTCGTCATCAGCCGGGCTGGTGCCGCGGGCGGTCGTGCCGGCGAGGACCAGCGAGTCGATGCGATCGCCCGTGCGCCGGATCAGGAGTTCGGGGGTGGCTCCGACTAGCCCGGCGCAGGAAAAGGTGTAGCAGCCGGGAAAGCGCTGAGCGAGCCTGCCCAGCAGGACGCGGGCATCGATGGGCTCGTCGGCCACGGCCTGCAGATCACGGGCCAGGACCACCTTGCCGAGGCGTCCTTCACGGATGCGTTCCACGGCCGCTTCGACGGCCTGAGTCCACCCGGTCGCGGTCAGCGTCCCATCGCTCCAGCTCAGGCCGGAGGGCGCTGTCCGGGGGTGGGCCAGGGTCAGGGGGTCCGTGCCGTCCCCTATGGTCGTGTACCAGGCCTGGCCGTCGCGGCGGCCCAGCACGGCGCGGGGCACTATGAGGACCGAGTCGCTCGACTTGGGGTCGAAGCCGAAGCTGCCGAAGGCCACCGGGCCCGATCCCGGAACCTGCACGGCGTCGTCCACGTCGGCGCCGGCGAACAGCTCGCGGAGCCAGCTGTCGGCCCAGGCGAAGCGGTTCTCGTCGCCACCGGGGACCACCGCCCGGACCGCCTCTCCCCAGCCCACGATTCCCTCCCCATGGCGAACCCACGCGAGGGCGGAGGGATGGGGGAGCCGTGCGAGCAGGTCGACCGGTTCGGGGACCGGGACGGTACGAACGACAAGCCGGTCCGCGGCACCGAGGGCGACATTCACGAGGGCCACTCTACGGGAGAGTTGAACCCGTTCAAACGGGCGGGACAAGGGGTTCGGCTGGGATGCTGGACACATTGGCGTGACCTGCGCGGCAGCCGGGCCGGGACTGTTCCGGTCCTTTCGGGGTGATCATTGTCGGCATATGCTCCGCGCATGACGAATCGACCGGTGCATGTGCTCGTCGACGGATACTCCTATTTCGAGGCGCCGAGATGGCATGACGGGCGACTGTGGGTCTCGGACTTCTACACCCGTCAGGTGCTCGCGATCTCGCTCGACGGGACGGCCGAGACGGTCGTGAACGTCCCGGGGCAGCCTTCCGGGCTCGGGTGGCTGCCCGATGGGACTCTGCTCGTGGTCTCCATGCGCGACCACCGGGTGTTGCGGCTCGATGGAGACGCGCTGGTCGAACACGCCGACCTGTCCGCCTTCGCCGGGGGGCACAGCAACGACCTGGTCGTCGATGGGGAGGGCCGTGCCTACGTCGGGCACTACGGTTTCGACCTGGACGCTCTCGCGCCGATGCGGGCCACGAACCTCGTCCGTGTCGATCCCGACGGCTCTGTCACGGCGGCGGCGGCGGACCTCATGTTCCCCAACGGTCTGGTCATAACGCCGGAGGGCACGTTGATCGTGGCCGAGACGGCCGCGGCGCGGCTCACCGCCTTCGATATCGAGGCCGATGGCGCACTGTCCGGCCGCAGGGTGTGGGCCGCCTTCGGAGACCCACCGGAGACCGACGACACGGCCGCGGAGTTCGCCCGGTATGCGATGGACCGCTCGACCGTGGCGCCGGACGGAATCGCACTTGATGCCGAAGGGGCCGTCTGGGCCGCTGACGCCCTGCACCACAGAGTGGTCCGGGTCCGTGAGGGCGGCGAGGTGCTGGAAGAGATCAGCGGAGGGGAGTACGGGGTCTACGCCTGCGCGCTGGGCGGGCCGGACGGGCGCACGCTCTTCTTGTGCGCCGCTCCGACCTTCGCTGAGGCCCAGGCGTCCGTGGACCATCGTGCGCGGATCTTGACCTGCCGCGTGGACGTCCCGCGGGCGGGGCGTCCGTGAGCCCCGAAGCGGTGCGGCCGCGTCGCGAGTCCTACGACGCCGTGATCGTGGGTGGTGGGCACAACGGCCTCGTGGCGGCCGCCTACCTCGCGCGTGCCGGCCGCAGTGTGCTGGTCCTCGAACGGCTCGCCCGTACGGGAGGTGCCGCGGTGTCGTCGCAGGCGTTCGCCGGGGTGCCGGCCCGGATGTCGCGCTATTCCTATCTGGTGAGCCTGTTGCCGAGGGCCATCACCCGCGACCTGGGGCTCCGGCTGGAGCTGCGCAGACGCCGTATCTCCTCCTACACGCCCACGCTGCGCGGATCGCGGGCCACCGGACTGCTGGTGGACGCCCAGGACAGCGGCCGTACGGGTGCGGCGTTCGGGCGGCTGACCGGCTCCGCCCGTGAGTTCGAGGCGTGGCGGCGTTTCTACGCGATGACCGGGCACGTGGCCGAGCGGGTGTTCCCGACTTTGACCGCGCCACTGCCGACCCGGGAGGAGCTGCGCCACCGGATCGCCGACGACCGTGCCTTCGAGGCGCTGTTCGAGCGGCCGCTGGGGGAGGTGATCGAGGAATCCTTCTCCGATGACCTGGTCCGCGGGATCGTCTTCACCGATGCGCTGATCGGGACGTTCGCGCATGCTCATGACCCGTCGTTGCTGCAGAACCGGTGTTTCCTGTATCACGTGATCGGCAACGGCACGGGCGACTGGGACGTGCCCGTCGGGGGGATGGGGGCGTTGACGGACGCGCTCGCGGGCGCTGCCCGGGACGCGGGAGCCGAGCTCGTCGTCGAGCACGAGGTCACGGGGATGGACACCGATGGCCGACGCGCAGAGGTGCGCTACCGTCGCGGTGACGTCGAAGGCCGGGTCGCGGCCGCGCACGTGCTGGCGAACGTCGCGCCTGACACGTTGTACGGGCTACTCGGGGAGCCCGCTGTAGAAGCCCGGCCCGAAGGCGCACAGCTGAAGATCAACATGCTGCTGCGGCGGTTGCCCCGGCTGCGCGACGCCGAGGTGGACCCACGTGAGGCGTTCGCGGGGACCTTCCACATCGGGGAGTCCTACAGCGAGCTCGAGGCGGCCTATCGCGAGGCCGCGTCCGGACGGCTCCCGTCGGCCCCTCCTTCGGAGATCTACTGCCATTCGCTGACCGACCCGTCCGTCCTCGGCGCGGAGCTGGCCGCGCAGGGATATCACACGCTGACCCTGTTCGGGCTGCACATGCCGGCGCGTTTGTTCGCCGAAGACGTCCGGCAGGCCGCGGTGGAGGCGACCGTTGCGCGGCTGGACGAATGCCTGGCCGAGCCCATCGCGGGGTGCCTCGCGACGGACGCGGAGGGACGGCCGTGCGTCGAGGCGAAGACCCCGCTCGATCTGGAGCGCGAACTGGGCCTGCCCGGCGGCAACATCTTCCACCGCGAGCTAGCGTTCCCGTTCGCGGCCGATGATGGGGCTCCGGGGCGTTGGGGCGTCGAGACTGCGCATGCGAACGTCTTCGTCTGTGGTGCCGGTGCAGTGCGCGGTGGCGGCGTCAGCGGCGTCCCAGGGCACAACGCGGCCATGGCGGTCCTCGAGGCCGGGGGTTCTGTCGGACCCGGATGAGACTCTGTGCCTCCATGTCCCCGAGCACGGAGGCAGCCATGGCCGCCTGGAGTGAGGTCGCCGACTCGGCGCCGGAGTTCGCCGGCAGAGCGCTGGCGCGCTTCGAGGCGCACAAGCACAAGACGATGGCGACACTGCGCAAGGACGGATCGCCGCGAATCAGTGGCATCGAGGCCCGGTTCGCCGGTGGTGAGCTGTGGTTCGGCTCCATGCCCGGCGCGCTCAAGGCGCTGGATCTTCGGCGGGATCCGCGGTTCGCCCTTCACAGCGGGTCGGCGGAGCCCAATGAGGCCGATCCGGCTGCTTGGGGCGGTGACGCGAAACTGTCCGGGTCGGCGCTCGAGGTCACCGACTCCGGGCAGGTCGCCGAGGCGCTGCGGGCGATCGGCGCCGACCCCGCCGCCTACGGCGACTCCCACCTGTTCAGGGTGGATGTACGGGAGGTCGTGCTGACCCGCGTGGGCGAGCCAGCCGACCATCTCGTCATCGAACTCTGGCGTGCCGGTGAGGGGCTGCGCCGTTTCGAGCGGAAGTGACCGGGGCGGTCAGGACCGGCCGCGGCCGGCCAGCTTCCACGCCGCCGGCAGCAGTCCGGCCGCGAGGACCACCTTCAGCGCGTCGCCGATCAGGAAGGGCGTGACGCCCATGGCGACGGCTTTGGCCAGGTCGACGTGCAGGGCGGCCATCATGTACGGCACGCCGACGGCGTAGATCGCCAGCAATCCGACCGCCATGGTGCAGGCCGTGCGGACGGGGGTGCGGTCGCCGCCGCGCTGTGAAAGGGCGCCCACGAGCGCCCCGGCGAGGACGAAGCCGATCACGTAACCGAGGGACGGCATGCCGGCTCCCGAACTGCCCTCGGCGAACCACGGCACGCCGGCCATGCCCGCCAGGAGGTAGAGCAGCATGCCGGCGGCCGAACGGCCCATGCCGAGCGTCGCTCCGGCCAGCAGGACCGCGAACGGCTGCCCGCTCACGGGGACGGGCGTGCCGGGAATCGGGAGTGAGATCTGGGCGGCGAGGCCTACGAAGACGGCGGAGCCGACCACGAGTGCGAGGTCACGGCCGAGCGTGCCGGGCAGCAGGTCACTGAGCACGGCTGGGCGCCTGGTGACATGAGTGGTTGCCACATTCCCTCCAAGGATTGCGTGTCAACCTGAACGTAGACGATCTAGGGCTGCGACGGGATCACGGGATCTACAGATTTGCGGGCGGCAGATTTGTCGCGTTCGCCAGGGATCCTCCGGGAGTGTGCGCCACGTAGAGGACATCGGGTTCACCGCGGGACACCGGGACCGTGCGGACCTCGACCCCGATGAAGCGCTTACGCAGGCGTTGCTCGAACGACCTGGCCTCGTTGGCGCTCCAGACGGCCAGCACGCCGCCGGGGTTCAGCCGCGAGGCGAGCAGGTCAAGGCCCGCGTCGCCGTACAGCTCGGCGTTGTCCTCGCTGACCGTCCATTCCGGGCCGTTGTCGATGTCCAGGCAGATCGCGTCATAGGCCCGGGCTGCGCCACGCAGGAAGGACGCCAGGTCCGCGCACTCGACCGTCACCCGCGGGTCTTCGAGGGCGCCCTCGGAGAACGGCCTGAGGTGGGTGGCGTGCCAGCCGATCACAGCCGGTTCCAGCTCGACCACGGTGACAGCGGTCTCGCGGCGACGGATAGCCTCGGCGAGGGAGAACCCGACGCCCAGTCCGCCGATGAGCATCCGTACGTCACCGGTGAGGTGCTCCAGCGCGGACTGGATCAGCAGCCGCTCGGACTCGCCATTGCGGGTGTCCATGAGGAACACGCCGTTGCTGATGATCTCGAAGGCCGTGCCCACTCGCCGCAGCACCAGGTCACCCCCGGCACGGCCTTCGGCGCGGGCGATGGTGGCAGGCTCTTCACGGGGATCTGTTGCGCTCACCCCCGTCAGCCTAGGCACCTGCCGGATGGCGACGTTCCGGCGGCCGGTCAGGCGCTTCGCAGGAACGCGGCGGCGATCGGGGCCGCGACGCCACCGCCGGTGCCGCCGCCCTCGACGATGACCGCGAACGCCAGGTCACCGCGGTAGCCGATGAACCAGGCGTGCGTGGGGGGCTTGGCCCCGGTGCCGTACTCCGCCGTCCCTGTCTTTCCCGCCGTGCCGGCGGGCAGCCCGGCGTCCTTGGCCGTGCCGTCGGTCACGACCGCTGACATCATCGTCCGCAACCCGGCCACGACGCCCGGGTCGAGTGTGCGGGTCGTGGCCTTGCCGCTGCGGACCAGGTTGGGTGAGCGCCAGGCGCCGTCCTTGACCGCGGCGGCGACCCCGGCCATGTTGAGCGGGCTGGCGAGTACCCGGCCCTGGCCGAACGAAGCGGCCGCGAACTCGGCGTCGTCGTGCGGTGTGGGGAATCGGCCACGCTGGGCCGCGACCCCGGGGGTGATGGGAGTGTCGAAGCCCAGATCCCGGGCGGCCTTGACGAGCTGCTGCTTGCTGATCCGCCGGACGGTCTCGTTGGCGAAGGCGGTGTTGCAGGAGTGGGCGAAGGCCGTACGGAAGTCGATGGCACCGAACTCCTCGCCCTCGAAGTTGCGGAAGGACCGGCCGCCGATGTTCGCGGTCTTGGTGCAGCTCACCTGGTCGCCGAGGTGGAGGCCGTCGGCCAGCAACGCCGCGGAGGTGACGACCTTGAACGTGGAGCCGGGTGGGTACTGCCCCAGGAGCGCGCGGTTCCATCCGCCCGGCTGGTTGGCCACGGCGACGATCTCACCGGTCGAAGGCCGCAGTGCCACGAGGGCGGCGGGTTTAGCCTGTCCGGTGATGGCCCTCGCCGCCGCGGCCTGGATCCGGGGATCCAGGCTGCTCCGCACGTTCGCTCCGCGCTTGCCCTCGATCCGGCCGACAGTGGCCACGGGCCGGTTGCCGGCGTCGACGATGTCGATGCTGGTGGCGGGGGTGCCGGCGAGCCTGCGCTCCATCTCCTGCTGGATCCCGCCGTGTCCGACCAGGTCCCCCTGCTTGTACGGGGCGCCGAGGCGGTGCAGGTCGGCGGCCGTCGCCGGGCCGACCGTGCCGACGAGCTGCTGCACCGAACCCGACACTCCGGGACCGTCCACCGGCAAGCCGTTCGCGTCCACGACAGTGCCCCGCTGGGGCCACCTGGCCGTCAGGGCGAGCCGCTGTCCCTGCCGCAGCTGCGGATGCAGGACGGCGGGCGTCCACGCCACCTGCCAGCGCCGATCCTTCTTGATCAGCGGGAGCTCGCCCGCATAGCTCCAGCCCCCGCCGCTCTTGAGCGTCAAAGAGGCCGTGAAGGGCACCCGGTTCCCGCGCGCCGGGCCGGGCCGGAACGTCGCCTTGGTGACTCCGAGCGCGGTGCGCGTCTCCCCGTACCGCGTGTCGAAATCCGGCGGTGAGCCGGCGGTGAGCCGGCGCATCGCGGCATAGTCGCTCCGCTCCCAGGCGGCGAGGTAGGCGGCGGCGGTCTGAGCCGGGGTGCCCTTGGTGCGCAGCAGCCAGAAGGCGCCGGCTCCGCCTCCTGCGAGCACCAGCACGATCACCAGCGGAACGATGAAGACAATCTTTTTACGTCTCGCTTGCACCCGAAACCCCCACTAGCTCCCCCGTGTCTCGCCAACCCTAAGCGACGCGGAGCGTTGAAGATCGGCGGGGACGACATTTCCGTACCAGCCGACCATCCGTCACAGGAGCGTGAGCTGCTGCGGCCTGGGTTCGGCCGGCTTCGGCGCCGCGATGCGCCGGTGGGCGTTGCGTTCGGTGGCGCGGCGATCGATGCCGTATTCGGTGGCGAGATCGCGCACCCGCCGGCTGATGCGCTCCTGGAACTCCTTGGGCGCGTAGGCACCGCGCCCGTACAGCCGCTCGTAGGGCTGGACGAGCTCGGGGTGGTGCTCGCGCAGCCAGGCCATGAACCATTCGCGCGCGCCCGGGCGCAGGTGGAGGGTTATGGCGGACACCGAGGTCGCACCGGCCTCGGCGATCTGGCGTACGGCCGCGTCGAGCTGTGCCGGCGAGTCGGTGAGAAAGGGGAGGATCGGGCCCATCAGCACGCCGCACCCGATGCCGTGCTCGTTCAGCGTCGCGCAGACCTGCAGCCGTTTCTGCGGACTCGGGGTCCCTGGCTCGATGAGCCGCCAGAGCTCCTTGTCCACGAAGCCGACGGACACGGCTGTGCCGACCTCGGTGCGCTCGGCGGCCTCCTCGAGCAGCGGCAGGTCGCGCAGGATCAGGGAGCCCTTGGTGAGGATGGAGAAGGGGTTCCCTGCGTCGCGCAGGGCGCTCAGGATGCCGGGCATCAGCTGGTAGCGGCCCTCCGCGCGCTGGTAGCAGTCGACGTTGGTGCCCATCGCGATGTGCTCGCCGGCCCATTTCGGCGCGGCCAGTTCCCTGCGTACGAGCTCGGCCGCATTGACCTTCACGACGATCTTGGAGTCGAAGTCGGATCCGGCATCGAAGTCCAGATATTCATGGGTCTTGCGCGCGAAACAGTAGGTGCACGCATGAATGCATCCGCGATACGGGTTGATGGTCCAGTGGAACGGGACGTGGGAGGCCGCGGGCACCCTGTTGATGATCGACTTGGCATGGATCTCGTAGAAGGTGATGCCGCTGAACTCGGGCGTGTCGATGGTCCGGGTGACCGCCGTCCGCTCGATCAGCGGGAGGTCCGGGCGCGCCCCGTCCTCGAGCAGTCTGAGGTTGTCCCACCGCATATCGATCCCCCTAGGCTCGAACACGTGAACGATAGAACGTGTATTCGAGCAAGGCAAACCGGCCCGCGCCGTGTCCCGCCGGTCCAGGAGTGCCGCGACCTGCGCCAACGCCTTCCCGGGGGAACGCCGCGTGGTGGGGTGACGGGTCCCGCCGTTAGCGACAGGCTGTTGCCGCACCGTCGGCTCGACACGCGTGTGGTCGCGGTGGCCGACGGATGCCGACGCCGACTGCCGATCACTCGGAGGAACCCATGGGATACCCGCCGCAGCCGCCGCCTGGATACGGGCCGCCGGAGGGCGGCTACGGGCAGCCCTACCCGGCCCCTCGATCGAACATGCCGGTGATCCTGTCCGTCATCGGGATAATCTGCTGGTTCTGCTGCGCGCCCTTATCCATCGTGCTGGGCGTCGTGGCTCAGGGCCAGTTCCGCAGGCAGGGCCAGCCGGACGTGCTGGCCAAGGTCGCCTGGATCGGCGGCGTCGTGGCGCTCCTGCTCGGGATCGTCTTCACGATCATGCGGTTCTCCATGAACCGGACCACGTACTGACGCGCGTCAGGGGGCGAGCACGTGGGCGAAGGGCAGGTTTCGCAGGATCCAGAAGGCCATGACCGTGACGAACAGCGCCCAGATGAGCCGGGGGTCTCCGGCCTTGGTCCGGGGTGGACGGCCCTGGGCCCGGGCGAGCGTCCACCTGGCCCAGAAATAACCGAGCACCGGCAGCATCGCGAAGGCGAGCACATTGTGTCCCATGGCCTCGCCGAAGTGCCCGTGTGCCAGAGCGTGGAACATCCGAAGGGATCCGCAGCCCGGACAGTAGAGACCGGTGACGGCGAGGAAGGGGCACGTCGGGTAGTTGCCGTGCGCGTTGGGGTCCACGCTGCCGACGTAGACCAGTCCGGAGACGGCCAGGACCAGCGCGCCGGCCGGCGCCAGCAGCGGATGTGGCGGGCGCCGGCCGGCGCTGAGCTTGCTCAGCATGATGCGCAGTGAATCAGATCTGCTGCCAACGCGCTTTAGTAACCAGGGGCGGAGCCGCTGCTGGCGGCCAGGACGCCGAACACGAGATACACCACCCATACGACCACCCACACGGCGCCGAGGAGCGTGGCGACGAGTGCCCAGGTCTTGGCCTTCCGGGAGGAGTCGTTCGCGCCCTGGAAGTCCCCCTGGCTGTACTTCGAGTTCACCTGCGAGGCGAACACGATGGACACGATTCCGGGCACCTGGCAACAGAAAATGGTCGACAGGATGGACCAGACAAGGTAGTTCGGCGGGGGTGTACCGCCACCCTGGGGCACGTTTCCGTAACCGCCCCCGTAGCCGCCACCCTGCGGCGGATAACCGCCACCCTCGGGCGGATAACCGCCGCCCTCGGGCGGATAACCGCCCCCCTGGGGCGGATATCCGCCGCCCCCGTACCCATAGCTCATGCTGTCTCCATCTGGCCGCACGTTGTCACGACATACTGAGCTAGCACCTTAGCGATAACCGTGGCAAATGCGTACCGAGACCGGCTTGTCCGGCAGAATGCCCTCTCATGAGCCGGGGATTTTGGAGCAGGAAGGCCGCGGTGGCGGTCACGAGCGTGGCTGCGCTCGCAGCGATGACGTCCTGTGGTGTGGACGTCGAGGCCCGCGGAGGGCAGGGAGACCGCCCCGGCCCCGTCGCCGAGTGCCCGGCGGTCAGGGCACCGGGCGACTCGCCGGCCCGGCAGGTACGGGGGATGTGGATAGCCACGGTCGCCAACGTCGACTGGCCCTCACGGGCAGGGCTGGCCGCGGACGCGCAGAAGGCGGAGTACCTCCGGTTGCTCGACGTCGCGACGGCACTGAACCTTAATGCGGTGTTTGTCCAAATACGTCCCACGGCTGACGCCTTCTACCGGTCCCCGTACGAACCCTGGTCACAATGGCTCAGCGGCACGCAGGGCAAGGACCCTGGATATGACGTCCTGAAGTTCCTTGTCGCCGAGGCGCATGCCCGCGACCTTGAGTTCCACGCCTGGTTCAACCCCTACCGGGTGAGCAAGCAAGCGGATGTGAAAAAGCTCGCGCCCACGAACCCGGCGCGGCTGCATCCGGACTGGGTCGTGCGCTATGGCAAGGAGCTGTGGTACGACCCGGGCCTGCCCCAGGTGCGGGATCTCGCCGGCAAGGTCGTGATGGACGTCGTCAGCCGATATGACATCGACGGCGTGCACTTCGACGACTATTTCTACCCGTACCCCGAGCATGGCGATTTCCAGGACGCGGCGACCTTCAAGAAGTACGGGGCGGGCACGAGCAAGGCGGCGTGGCGCCGCCAGAACGTCGACACCTTCGTCGAGAGCCTGGCCCGGCAGGTTCACCAGGCGAAGTCCTGGCTGCAGTTCGGGATCAGCCCGTTCGGAGTGTGGCGGAACAAGACCTCCGACGGGAACGGCTCCGCCACCAGGGCGCTGCAGAGCTACGACGACATCTATGCCGACACCCGCACATGGGTACGCCAGGGCTGGCTCGACTATGTGACGCCCCAGCTGTACTGGCCGATCGGGGACGGCCGGGCGGACTACAAGACCCTCGTCGGCTGGTGGTCCCGTCAGGTCTCCGGTACTGCCGTACGGCTCACCATCGGGCAGGCCGCCTACCGCGTGGGCGAGGACGCCACCTGGCGGAGACCCACCGAGCTGTCCCGGCATCTGACCATGAACGCGCGCCATCCGCAGGTCCGGGGCGATGTGTTCTTCAGCGCGCAGAGCCTGGCGTCCGATAAGGCGGGGTTCGCGGCGCGGCTCCGCAAGGACCATTACTCCCGCCCCGCGATCATCCCACCGGTGCGGGGACGCGGTGGGAAGGCACCCGCTCCGGTCACGGACCTCAAAGCCTCGGGTCAGGGCCGGTCCGTACGGCTCCAGTGGCGAGGTTCGGGGGCCACGTCCTACGCCATCTACCGGGTCGACGGCCGGGGCGCGCCGTGCGCGCCGGTCGATCCCGGGAGGCTCCTGGCGACGGTGCGCGGCACGGCCTTGGTGGACCCCACCGCCAAGCCGGGCGTGAGTCACACCTACTACGTCACGGCGCTGGACCGGCTGCACTTCGAGAGCGCACCCGGGCGCGGATCCACCATTACCGCACAACGGGGATAATGATCTTGATCAATGGGGAGGAACCAGGCGCGGCTTGACCCCCCGGAGGTAGACATGGCGCTCTCGATGGATGAGCAGCGGATTCTCTCGGAGATCGCATCCCAGCTGAGTGAGAACGACCCGCGGCTGGCGCGCCATCTTTCGACCTTCGGCCTGGCGCGCCGACGGCGGCGGATCAAGCTGCTCGTCATCGTGGGGATCGTGCTGGCCTTCGCCCTGACCGTGGCGGTGGCGGCCGTCGTGGTCATCGCCGGATCCTGATGGCCGGGCTGCCGCGGCGCTGAAACCACGACGGCCCCGGCGGTGGCCTGTCAGGTTCGCAGAGGGCACACGGCGACGGCCCGGGGACCGTCGTGCGGTGCGGTCACGGTCCCGCCGGACAGCCGGTCCAGGTGCCATTCGACGTGGGAGACGGGGCTGCGCAGGCCGGTCAGGAGGTCTGCGAGCCGGCGATGCCGGCCGGGCTGAGCCGGGTCGGGAACCAGGCCGGTCCACAGCACCTCGGCACTTGCGGCCGTCCATCGGGCCGCCGCGCCAAGGACGTCGTCGAGGTCCCGGGCCACCTCGCCGACCGGCCGTGCGGCCATCGCCTCCTGGATCATCCGTTCCCGGGCCTCATAGTCGAGTGTGTCGTCGAACCGATCCGGAAACGACGGCCGGTGCCCATCGAAGATCATGTCCTCGCCGCTCGCGACGGCCCGCACGGCCGCGACCTGCCAGCGTGTCCATTCGGCCAGGTGGGCGAGCGTCGCATGGACGGCGGCCGTGGTCTCGCGGGACATGCGGGGTTCGCCGGTGAGGCTCGCAAGCCGCAGCCTCACGCGGTCCAGGTGGTCGCGCGTCCAGGCCCGGGCGCGCGACGGGGCGTCGTGATCGTCGTCCGGCGGGCGCCTGGGTGCCGGGATCCGCAGAGTGGTGAGCAATTCGTCCAGGGGACGTATTCCGGACGTGCCGCCGGTCAGATAGGCCGCGTCTATGCGGTCGAGACGAAACAGCCGCGGGCCGTCGCGCAGCCGGCACCAGCCGACGAGGTATTCGCCGTAGGGCGCCACGACCAGTCCGTGGGCTTCGACGTCGCGCCGGGTCCGCTCACCGGTGTGACCCGTGTAGGAGATCCGTACGATTCCCCGGGTCCGCACGGCGTCGGCGACGGTCCGGTGTACGGGGCCGGCCAAGGAGGCGAGTCCGGCGAGCGTGGGCGGCTGGGGTTCCTCGGCCAACGCCGGCCCGCGTCCCCGTACCGTCACGACGGGCAGGCCGTCAGCCGAGAGGGTCTCGATGTCCCGCTGGAGCGTGCGCTCGCTCACTTGCAGCAGGCTCGCCAGATCCCTTGTGGCGACCGGCTCCGGGGCGGCGGCGCGCAGCTCCGCGACCAGGCCCAGCAGCCGTTCCGCGCGCGTCATCACCTCATCTTGACCGCGGATGGCCGGATCTATACCTGTACCTGCCGGGATTTTCAGCTGGAGAGGTCCTCGACGATGCCGCTGAGGTCCTCGGGCGTGAGGAGGAGGGCCGTCGACTCCGAGATGGCCCGAGTCTCACCGGCCCGGCCGAGCTGGTTGGTGCAGGCCCGCTCGAGATAGACCTCGATGACCCTGGCGTTGATGAACCGGCCGCGGCCGGGGAGCCGCGCGAGATCCTGGCGGGCCATATCCCAGGCGGCCGCCGAGAGGCTGACCTGCCGCTCGGCTGCGAGGAGCCCGAGCAGCGCGCCGCGCAGCACCGGGTCGGTGAGGTCGGGGAGCCGTACGGCCCGGAAGCCGGTGACGAGTTCGGGTGATGCGGCCGACAGCTCCGCCATGCGCTCGGTGGTGCAGGTCGCCACGAGCACCGTGTCGCTGACACCCTCGACCCGGGAGCGATAGAGCGCGCCGGCGTAGTCCTGCCCGTCCGGGTCGTCGAGGACGAGCGTGTCCAGGCGTTCGAGCAGCAGCGTGTGCCCTGCGTGCTCGTCGAGCGCGGCCCGTACTCCCTCGGGGTCGCGTTCGCGCAGGTCCTCGGCGTGCATGGAGTGAACCTCGCCGCTGCTGACCTCCACCTCGGCCAGCGCGCGAGAGATCATCCGGGTGAGCCTGCGCTGTCCGGACGAGGCGCCGCCGAGCAGCAGGAGCGCGGGTGCCGACGCGCTCGACACCTCTTGGCCGCGGAGCCGTCGTGCCCATTTCCCGCGCCGCCGTACCTCGGTGAGCAGCCGGTCGACGTCGTCGGGCCCGGACAGGAACCGGGTGCCGTAGGCCTCCACGATCTGGCTAGCCCCGACCGCGGGCGCCGAGGCCGGATGCGGCGCGGCCGGGGCCGCGGGGCCGGGCGGTGACGGTGGCTCGGGAGGACCCGGCTGCGGCGCTGCCTCCGGCGGGCCTGCCCTCCCTTCGGCCAGGTGCGCCCGCGCTGCCTCGATGATCTCCCACGGCGTCAGCTCGCCGGTCGACCTGGGGGCCTGCAGCGCCGGGCTGTCGAGCTCTGCCGCGGCCGCCGCGGCTACGGCGAACCCGGGCGCGGGCGGAGGGACGTGCGCGAGCCGGCACCAGGTCAGCGCGACGGTGTAGGACGTGGCGAGCAGGGCCTGCACGTCTTCTGCCCGGTCACAGCGCAGCACCTCGGGGAGCCGGCCGTCCCTTGGCCAGAACTCCCGCAGCGGGTGCCCCGGCTGGGTGAGCACCGCGTGCAGCGTGCCGGCACTGTCGGGATCGAGCCAGGGCAGGACGGCGGCGACCGCGTGCGGGGCACCCTGAAGGTCCGCGGCCAGCACGGCCACACCCGCGCGGCGGGCTTCAGCCGCGCCCAGCGACCGGCGCGACAGGCCGGCGACGGTCTCCGCGAGGTCATAGACACCGAGCCGGAGATATTCGCCAGGGGCTCCGTCACGGACCATCGGGGTGGCGAACTCGGCCGGGCAGCGGCGCCGCCATTCCTGGGTGATGGTAGCGGGGCCGAAGCGGGCGGCCGCCATGTCCTGCTGGACCATCGGCAGGGTGGCCGAGGTGATCGCCGCGAGGGCGTCGGCGCCGGGCCGGAACCTGGGGTCGCCGCACAATGCCGTGGCGACCTGGTTCATGACCCGTACGAGGTAGGACCCGCCGACCAGGTCCCCCGTGCCCAGCCGGTCGCTGTAGTAGCCCGTCAGCCGGGAGAGATCGGGAGGCGTCATCCAGCGGAGGACATGGCCGGGAGCCGTGAGATAGGGGACGAACAGCTCGATCAACGGGTGCTCGCCCAGCACGACAGGGGATCCGGCGCACCACAGCAGCGCTCCCCAGGCGGCGGCGACCGTGCTGGGGGTGCCAGGTGGGAAGGCGTTGTCCTGGAGGCGGAACTGCGCCGGGTTGACCGACAGCGCGGTGATCAGGGCCTGTTGCAGCCGCGCCACGACGGCCGTCCCGGGCGGCCTGCCGAGGAAGGCGGTGGAGGAGATCCGGCCGGCGGCGAGGTCGGGTCCGACCGGGAACAACTGGGGCGGCACCGGCGGGTTTGCGGCTCCCGGCCGTGCCCGGCCGACCACACGGCGGGAGGCCGGGTCCGCGGGCGGGGGAGACGGATGCCAATGACCGTCCAGGCCGCAGCGGTACCAGCGGCCCCAGGCGCCGAACAACCACCACTCTCCGGCGCCGGCGAGCATGTGCGAGATGACGGCCTCGCAGCGCTGGGGCGGCGCCGCACCACGCCACCAGGACGAGGCCGCCATCGCACGGACCTGTGCCTCCACCGCCGAGAAGGGATCGTCTGTTCCTCCGCCCATGCCAGGGCCGGCCGCCTGCCAATTCACCTGCCGCATAGTAGCCGTCCTGGCCGATTCGCCTGCCCTGCCGTTGATCGACCCCAATCGGCGGTAATGAGCGTCATCGCATTATGCTCATTAGCCCTTGGGGATCTCGGGATGTGGGAGCGGGCGATGGGCGGCGGTAGCGCGGCGGCACGGACGAAGGCCTGGGGACTGGGCTTGGCCGTGGTCTCGTCGATCTGTTTCGGTGCCTCGGGACCCTTCGGTAAGGCTCTGATCCACGCGGGGTTCGGCCCGCTGCAGGCGGTGTGGTTGCGTGTCCTGGGGTCCGCCCTGGTCCTGGTCCCGCTGGTCCTGGTCCTGCGTGGCCCTTCGCGGCTTCGTGGCCTGCGGCCCTTTCTCCCGCAGCTCGTCGTCTACGGGATGACCGGCGTCGCCGGGTGCCAGGCGTTCTACTTCGTGGCGGCCTCGCGGCTGCCCGTCGGGATCGCGATCCTGCTGGAGTTCACCGGACCGGTCCTGGTGCTCGGCTGGATCCGGCTCGTCCGCAGGACCCGGGTCCATCCGACCGCCGCGCTGGGCGTCGGGGTCGCGATGGCCGGCCTGGCCTGCGTCGTGCAGGTCTGGTCGGGAGTGCGGCTTGACCTCATCGGCCTGCTGGCCGGCCTGGCGGCCGCAGCCTGCCAGGCGATGTACTTCCTGCTCGTCGAGCGGTTGACGGCCGACGTCGATCCGCTGGTCATGACGGCTGCGGGTGGCGTCGTGGCCGCGGTCGTGCTGGCCGTGCCGGCGATGCCCTGGGCGCTCCCTTGGCACATCCTGTCGGAGAACGTCGGGGTGGGCGCTCATTCCGCTCCCGCGTGGGCGCTGGCGCTCTGGATCATCCTGGTCAGCACCGTGATCGCCTACGTCACCGGCGTCGCCGCGGTGCAGCGGCTGTCGGCTCAGGTCGCGGGAGCGATCTGCTACACCGAGGCGGTCGCGGCCACCCTGATCGCCTGGGCCGCCCTCGGCGAACGCCTCAGCCCCGTGCAGCTCGTCGGCGGCGTCGTGGTGCTCGCCGGCGCCTTCATCGCGCAGAGAGCCGCGTCGGGCAGTGCCGCGATCGCGGAGACCGCCGAGATCCCTGTGCCGTCGCCCGCGTCCTGACGGCCGCCGGGCCGTGGCCGCACGTGGTCGGCCGGACGGTCTTCGAGGCGCGGGAACCGGTCAGTGGTTCCACGCGCACCTGCCACGCGGGTCCACCTGCTCCCACACCCCGTCGCGCTCGTTGCGGGCGCGTGGGCTCCGGGTGTCAACAGTGCACACCTGACCCTATACAGCTCTTTATCACGTCATAAGTCGCCATAGCGGCTCATTCCCCCCGGGTGCTTGCCTCAACGGACGATCGCGTGATCACGCGACCGTGTCCGAGACCGGGCCCGCGGTCCCGATCCCGCAGGAGGTTCCAGGTGCCCATCACGAAGTGGTCCCGAGTGGTCGCGATCGTGACCACCGGGACGCTCCTATCGGTCTCCGCGACCGGTATGGCACAGAGCGAGACCCGTACAAAACCGCATCTGCCGGACATCCTGGCCGAACACACCGCCAGCCCCGACAAGGACGCCCGGGCCGGCTGGGTCGCCCCCACCGGGCGGCAGCGAGGTCAGGTGGACGGCACGACGGTCCGCTGGAACCGCCTCGGCACACCGGCGTCCGTGAGCAGGCCAGCCGGGGCCGCGCTGGCGACAGGTCTCCCGGCCGACGCCGAGCAGGCCGCCCGCGCCTATCTGACCGCCAACCGCGAGCTGTTCGGCCTCAGCGACGCAGCGGTGCGGTCTCTGGAGAAGGTCGCGGTCAACCCGATCGGGAGCGGCTCCGCCGTGCTGCTGCGTCAGCGCTTCGGCGACCTCCAGGCCGGGTACGACGGGATGGTCGTGCTGGGCGTGACCTCCGGCAAGGTCGTGTTCGTCTCCTCCAGCCTGGCGCGCGAGACGGCGGCACCCTCGCCGGCCACCCTCGATCAGGGCAAGGCCATGGACTCGGCCGCCCGTGACGCGGGCATCAGCCTCAGCGCAGCGGAGACCAAGAGAGCCCGCCTCGTGGCCGTGCCGACGGCTGCGGGCGCACGCAGCGCTTACCAGGTCACGCTGATCGACAGCACCGGCTCCGATGGTCAGCCGGCGGCGGTGAACTCCTACGTCGACGCCCGTACAGGGCAGGTGCTCGTCCGCGAGAACCTCGTCGACCACGCCGGCGCGTCCGACCCCGGAAATCCGCGGTGGGAGGCTTTCCCCGCCGCGCCCTCGGCGGACTACTCCTCCAGGGACACCCGTCAGACCTGGTGCCACCGCGCGGGTCCGGGCTGCGACTACGTGGTCGGCGGTGACCCGGCGACCGGACGGGCCTGGGACCTCGACCACACGACGGGACTGCCCACAGCCACGAGCATCGGCAACTCCTCGCGGACCTATGAGAACCGCGCCAACGGAGACCCCTTCACCGTCGGCACTCGCACCAACGCTCCGAGGCCCGACCGCAACTACGCCTATCCGTGGACCAACCAGTGGCACACGGCCAAGTGCGATCCGGCGGCCCTCGACAGCCCGCAGGAGGCCGACGTCGAGGCGGCGATGTCCAACCTGTTCTCGATGCACAACCGCATGCACGACTGGTCGTACCGGCTGGGCTTCACCGAGAAGGCCTGGAACATGCAGACCGACAACGGGACCCGCGGCGGCGGGGCCGCCGACCCCGAGCAGGGGAACGCGCAGGCCGGCGCACGCGTCGCCAGCGTGCGGGACAACGCCAACCAGATCACGCCGCCGGACGGCATCCCGCCCATCACGAACATGTACATGTGGCAGCCGATCGCCGGTGCGTTCTACTCACCGTGCGTCGACGGCGACTACGACATGAGTGTGATCGGCCATGAGTTCACCCACGCCATCTCCGGCCGCATGATCGCCGGCCCGGACGCCGGCTGGAGCGGACCGCAGGCGGGTGCGATGAACGAGAGCACCTCCGATCTGTTCGCAATGGAGTACCTGTACGAGTACGGGTTCCGCCCGCCGGGCGACACCCCGTACGTCACCGGTGGCTACGTCACCGGGGACCCGCACGCCGGCATCCGCAACTACGACATGAGCAAGAGCCCGCTGAACTACAGCGACATCGCCTACGACCTCGTCGGCCAGCAGGTGCACGCCGACGGCGAGATCTGGAGCGCCACCCAATTCGACGTCCGCGAGGCCTTCGTCAAGCGCTACGGCGAGGGTGGCCCGGCCGCGCAGCGGGCCTGCGCCGAGGGCAGGACGCCACTGGACAAGTGCCCCGGCAACCGGCGCTGGGTGCAGCTGGCCTATGACGCGCTGCTCCTCATGGCCAGCGGCGCGGTGAGCTACGTCGACCACCGGGATGCGTGGCTGGCGGCCGACGCCATCCGGTTCGGCGGCGCCGACCGGAGCCTGCTGTGGGATGCGTTCGCACAGCATGGCCTGGGGGAGGGCGCCTCGAGCAACGGGACCGCCGATCCCGATCCGCTGCCGAGCTTCGCCTCCCCGGCGTCCCGGAACGCCACCGTGGCGCTGCTGCCCTCCGGTGACGCCAAGGGCGGCAAGGTCCGTGTGTACGTCGGCGACTACGAGGCGCGGGCCATGCCCGTTGCCGACACCGACCCGGCGACGAACCTGGGAGACACCTTCACGATCGCGCCCGGGCGCTATTCGTTCCTGGCAGTGGGTGGCGGGTTCGGGCACAGGCGCTTCACCGCCACGATCGGCTCCCGGACCACGTCACTGCCGGTCTGGATGCCCCGCAACGAGGCCGCCGCGGCCGGCGGTGCCTCGGCCACGGGCGACGGCGTCGATCAGGCCAAACTGATCGACGAGACCGAGGCCACGAACTGGCAGTCGCTCACCGCACCGGTCGAGGGCCGCCAGGTGACCGTCGACCTCGCGGGCGACAAGGCCGTACGGGTAGAGCGGGTCCAGGTGAGCGCGATGCTGCGGCCCACGCAGCCGGGCGACCCGGAGCACTCGCCGGGGGCGTCGCAGAACCGGTTCACCGCGCTCCAGCGGTTCCAGGTGCTGGCCTGTGACGCGGCGAAGGCCGACTGCTCCAAGGACGCCTCCTTCACCACCGTCTACACCAGTCCTTCCCGTGCGTTCCCGGCCGGCAAGCCGCGGCCCCGGGCGCCGGAACTGATCCTGCGCTCCTTCGACATCCGCGAGACCAAGGCCACGCACCTGCGGCTTCGCGTCCTGGCGAGCCAGTGCACCGGCAACTCCACCTACGCGGGCGAGCAGGACAACGACCCGCGCTCCACCACCGACTGCACGGCGGGCAGCTCCAGGTCCGGCATCGTACGGGCGGCCGAGTTCGAGGCCTTCGCGCACTAAGGCGGCGCGCCGCGCATCCGGCACAGGGTCGGGCCATCGCTCCCGGAGCGGCGGCCCGGCCGCTGTCCAACGACGGTCCGGCGGCTACCGGCACAGGCAAGGAAGAGGCAAGTCCCGAGCGGGGTCCGCGCCCGAACGCCCGGGTCGCAGTAGCGTGCGACCATGCCGACTCCCGAGGCCGTGGACCGGCGGCGGATGCCGCCGTGGCTGCCCCGGGCGTTCATGCTCGCCGCCGCTACGGTGGCGCTCTTCGTGGCCGTCGTCTGGGTGGCGCTGCGGCTGCGCGGCCTGCTGCTCCTGCTGCTCATCGCCATGTTCCTGGCGCTGGCGATCGAGCCGGCGGTCAACAAACTCGCCTCGCACGGGTGTCGGCGCGGGGCCGCCACGGGGCTGGTCTTCCTCGCACTCGGGATCTTGACCGCGCTGTTCTTCGCGGTTCTGGGGTCCCTGCTCGTCAGCCAGGTGACCACACTGGTCCACGGGATCCCCGGCTATGCCCAGCACCTGGTGGGCTGGGCAAACCGCACTTTCCGTACGCATGTGTCGCAGGCCGACATCGGCCGGCAACTGAGCCGGACGGGCGGGCTGGTCTCCGGTCACCTGTCCGCGCTGGCCGGCAACGCCTGGGGCATCGGCACCACCGCCCTCGGGGCCGTCTTCCAATCCTTCGCGGTGCTGCTGTTCGCCTACTACCTCGCCGCCGAGGCGCCACGGGTGCGCCGGACCATCTGCTCTGTGCTGCCGCCCCACCGCCAGCGCGAGGTCCTGCGCGCCTGGGAGATAGCGGTGGACAAGACGGGGGGCTATATATACTCCCGGGCGCTGCTGGCCATCGCCTCCGGCGTCGCGCATTGGATCGTGCTGTCGCTGCTGGGGGTCCCGTTCGCCTTCGCGCTCGCCCTCTGGGTCGGCGTGGTGTCGCAGTTCATCCCCACGATCGGCACCTACCTAGCCGGAATCCTGCCGCTGCTGGTGGCGGTCGCCAAGAGCCCGCTCACGGCGCTGTGGGTGCTGCTGTTCATCCTGGGCTATCAGCAGTTCGAGAACTACGTCCTGCAACCGCACATCACGGCGCGGACGGTGGACATCCATCCGGCGGTCGCGTTCGCGGCGGTCATCGCTGGCGCCGCCCTTCTCGGCCCCATCGGCGCCGTGCTCGCGATCCCGGGGTGGGCCAGCCTGCAGTCGTTCGCCAAGACCTATATCCACCGGTACGGGGTCGAGGAGCATCGGCTGACCACCGGGACACCTGAGCCGGAAAAAAGGGCGAAGCACCCGAAACCCCGGCGCCCGCCGTGGCGGCGGCCTCCTGGGGACAATGGCCGCTAGGGGGCAGGTCGCTCCACCGCGGTCCGGTCCGCCTCCTGCAGCGTGATCCGGGTGTCCCAGTCCAGCGGATAGTCCAGCATCCAGTCCCGCGCCGCCGGAGCCGGCCGGGCATACCGCCGCCGGGCGCGGCGGTCGCGGATCGCCCGCTCGATGAGGTTGGGCGTCTTCGTGGGGCTGAGCCGCGCGCCGCCATCGATGACCCGATCGACCCGGGACCGCCGGAGCCGCTCGTAGGCGGTGAACGCCCGGGCGCGGTCGGGGAGATCGCGTAGTGACTTGGCCAGCATGATGGCGTCTTCGAGAGCCATGGAGGCGCCCTGCCCGGAGGCCGGGGAGGCCGCGTGGGCGGCGTCACCCACGATCAGCATCGGCCCCCGGTGCCACGCGGTGACGCCCGGCAGGTCATGGACGTTGTCGGCCAGCAATGCCTCACCGGTGGCGGCGATGATGTCGGCCGCGGGGGTCCTGTCCCGGCGGAACAGCGGGACGAGAAGGCTCCGCCACTCGGCCGGCGTGGTCCGTGCTCTTTCGGCAGGGCTCAGCTCGGCACCGGGCACCCGTACGAACCACCAGGTTTCGCCGCCGGGCGAGACCGTGTAACCGAACGCGGCCTTCCTTCCGCGGATCATGTGGAGGACCTCCTGGCCCGGCGGTGGAGAGGCCTCCGGTGCGTACCCGTAGAAGACGCGCTGGCCCGTATAGCGCGGCGGTGCCGCAGCCGGGTCGATGAGGTTGCGGACCGTGGAGCGCAGGCCGTCGGCGCCGATCAGCAGATCCCCGGTGACCGAGCCGCCGTCGGCGAAGGACGCCCGGACGGGTGGTCCGCCGGCCGAGCCGATCTCCACTGCGGTCAGCCGTCTGCCGTGCTCGATGGGGATTCCCCGGGCCGCCGCCTCGGCCTGGAGCACGCGGTAGAGGTCCGACCGGCGCAGGTGGTGATACGCGGGCACGGCGCCGCCGAGGCCGGCGAGCGGGCGCGTCCCGATCCGCTTTCCGTTCGCGTCGCTCAGCTCCAGTGAGGTGAGCGGGAATCCCGCCTCGGCGACCGGCGCGGTGGCCTCGATCTGCGCCAGAGCCGCCATGCCGTTGGCCCCCACGGTGAGAAAGGCGCCCGCGTCGTCACCGCCGCTCGGATAGGCCTCGTACACGGTGACGTCCAGCCCCGCCTTGTGGAGCGCCATCGCGGTGGCCGTTCCGGCGATCCCGCCGCCGGCGATCAAAGCGCGGTCCATGGTGCGAGCGTACGTCGGTGGCGCCGAACGCGTATGCGTGGCGGCGCGGGGCCCAGCGGGCGGGTCTCCGGGGATGGGAGAAAACAGCACAGGCGAGTCGTGAGTGAGGAATTTCACCAGCTCAGCCCTAGCATCGCCTGGATTCGTCAGCCAGGATGTCCGAATGACCGGTGAACATGAGCTCGACGAGCTGGATCGCCGCCTGGTGGCCGCCCTTCAGCTCGACGGCCGTGCCCCGTGGCACCTGGTGGCGCGTGCCGTCGGTGTGAGCGAGTCGACCGTACAGCGCCGCTTCGCCGCGCTGCGGGCTCGCGATGCGGCGCGGGTCATCGGCGTCGTGGACGTGCTGCGCTGCGGGCTCGGAGTTCCGGTGCTCGTGCGGGTGTCCTGCCGTCCTGGTACCGCCGAGGAGGTCGCCGGGAGGCTGGCCGCCCGATCCGAGGCCCGTTTCGTCGCGGTCCTGACCGGCGGCGCCGACGCCGCCGCCGAGTTCGTGGTGCCCACCCACCGCGACCTGACCCGCCTGCTCGTTCAGGACATGCCCGGCCGCGAAGAGCTCACCGAGACCGAGACCTTCACCGTGATGCGGACCTTCATCTCCGCCCACGACTGGGACACCGGACTGCTCGACGCGCAGGCCGGCGCGATGCTGCGCCCGGAGCCGGTCCGCCCGTTCGAGGACCAGGTATGGGAACGGCCGCCGGACCGGCTCGACGACCTCGAACTCGCCATCGCCGCGCACCTCGGTCAGGACGGCCGGATGCCGGTGAAGGAACTCGCCGGACGGGTCGGCGCGAGCGAGTCGACGGTCGCCCGCCGCGTCGACTCGATGGTCGCCCGCGGCTGCCTGCGCTTCCGGACGCTCGTCGACCCGACACTGCTCGGCTTCGCCGTGGAGTTCATGTTGTGGCTCGACATCCACCCGGCCCACCTCGAGGCCGCCGGGCGCCAGCTCGCCGGGCATCCCGGGATCAAATACCTGTCGGCGACGGCCGGCCGGTTCAACCTCTGCGGGCAGGTGTCACTGCGGCACTTCGCGGACCTGTACCGCTTCACCACCGACGTGGTCGGTGCGCTGCCTGGTGTGCGGCGTGCCGACACGACCCTGCAGCTCGACACGCTCAAGCGCGCCTGGGTCCCCACCCCGCCGCGGCGGCTGGCCGAGACAGTTGACGAAAGGAGCAGCCGATGAACGCGGTGACCGAACCCTGGCAGTGGGACGAGGCGACCTGGCGAGGCCATGTCGAGCGGGTCCGGGCCGGCCGCCGGCTCGCGCCGCCGTGGCCGGGCGGCGCCAAGGTTGCCGTGGCGTTGTCGTTCGACTCCGACCACGAGACCATCCCCCTGCGCGAGGGTGAGACCCGGCCCGGCAAGCTCGCCCAAGGCGAGTACGGCTCACGGGTCGCGGCGCCGCGGATCCTCGCCGCGCTGGAGAAATACGGCGTCCCCGCCAGCTTCTTCATGCCCGCGGTTTCCGCGCTGCTGCATCCCGACGAGGCCCGCAGCTACGTCGCCGCCGGTCACGAGATCGCCGCGCACGGCTGGATCCACGAACGCAACATGCTTCTGGAGCCGGCCGACGAGCGGGTCCTGGCGGCCCGCGCGCTCGACACCCTCGAAGAGATCACCGGGGTACGGCCCGTCGGGGTCCGCACGCCGTCGTGGGACTTCTCCGACACGACCCTGCAGATCACCGCCGAGCTCGGGCTGATCTACGACTCCTCCCTCATGGCCGACGACGACTGCTACGAGCTGCTCTCCCACGGCCGGCCCACGGGCATCGTGGAGCTGCCGGTCGAGTGGATCCGCGACGACGCGCCCTACTTCATGATGGAACGCTACGGCTCACTGCGCCCCTACACGCCGCCGCGCGACGTGCTTCAGCTGTGGTGCGACGAGTTCGACGGCGCGCGCGCCGAGGGAGGCATGTTCCAGCTGACCATGCACCCGCACATCATCGGCCATCGGGCACGCATGGTGGTGCTCACCGAGCTGCTGGCCTACATGAGCGCCTGCGACGACGTGTGGTTCGCCACGCACGCCCAGATCGCCGAGCACGTACGTACGGAACTGTCCGGGCCGGCCACGCCCACCGGCTGATCCCCCTCACCCCCATCCCGCCCGGGTGGCCGGCCGTCCCCGCCCACGCGGGACCGGCCGGCCCGCCCGGGCCGCACATCCCTTCCCACCCTCCCGCCAGCTCAACAATGGGGGTCCCTGTGACCGCGACCACGACAGCCGCCCCGCGGCCACCGGGCGTGCGCATGACCGACAAACAGCGCCGCGCCGTCACCGCAGGCGCGATCGGCAACACCGTCGAATGGGTCGACTGGGCCGTCTACTCGGCCTTCGCACCCATCTTCGCCTCGCAGTTCTTCCCCAAAGGGGACAAGACCGCAGACCTGCTCGCCACCCTGGCGGTGTTCGCCGTCGGGTTCCTGATGCGCCCGATCGGCGCGGCGGTCCTCGGCAGCTACGCCGACCGGCGAGGCCGCAAGGCCGGCATGACACTCACCATCGGCATGATGGCCGGCGCCGCCCTGCTCATCGCCATCTGCCCGCCCTACAGCGCCATCGGTCTCGCCGCTCCGGCCGTACTCGTCCTGGCCAGGCTCGTGCAGGGCTTCTCCGCCGGAGGCGAGTTCGGCACCTCGTCGGCCTTCCTCATCGAGTCGGCCGCGCCGCACCGGCGCGCGTTCATAGGTTCCTGGCAGCAGGTCTCCGTGGGCGCCGGCACCCTCATCGCCTCGCTGCTCGGCACCCTGCTGACCAGCACCCTGAGCGACAACGCCCTCGCCACCTGGGGATGGCGGGTGGCCTTCGGAGTCGGTGGCCTGCTCGGCCTCGTCGGGCTGTGGCTGCGTACGGCGGTGGAGGAGACCGACGCCTTCACCGAGATGACCGCGCGGCGCGAAGGTCTGCCCCGGCCGACCCCGGTACGGGACATGCTCGTGAAGCACCCGCGCGCGGCACTACGGGTCATCGGCATCACGATCGGCGGCACGCTCATCTACTACATCTGGGTCAGCTACATGCCCGGATATGCTCACGCCGCCGAAGGTGTCCCGCTGAGCCGGGCCTTCCTGGCCAACACAGTCGCCGTCGCCGCCTTCCTGGTCATGCTTCCGTTCGGGGGCATGCTCTCGGACCGGTTCGGCCGCAAGCCGACCATGCTCGTGTTCGCCGTCGGATTCCTGGTCCTGTCGTGGCCGGCCTTCAAGCTCATCGGCGGCGGGTTCTGGATGCTGCTGCTCGTGGAGTTCGTCGGCATCGTGTTCATGGTCGGCTACTCGGCCAACTGCGCCGTCGTGATGGCCGAGCAGTTCCCGGCCGAGGTTCGCACCACCGGGATCGGCCTGCCCTACGCAATCGCGGTCGCCGTCTTCGGCGGCACGGCTCCCTATATCACCACGTGGCTGGCGACCAACGGCCACCGCGACAAGGTGTGGATCTACGTCGCGATCGCCGCGGCCATCGGTGTCGCGGTCTACGCCACGATGCCCGAGACCAAGGGTAAGGAGCTGCAGTGAGCCCCCACGTCCTCGTCACCGGCGCCGCGAGCGGGATCGGCGCCGCCGTCGCGGCCACCTTGGCGGCCGACGGCTGGACCGTCACGGGTGTCGACCTCCGGGCGCAGCCGCTCCGCGAGGTCCTCGACGCTCTGCCCACCCCGGCCACGGCGCTGGCGGCCGACCTCGCCGACCCGGCCGTACCCGAACAGGTCGTCCGCCGGGCCTGGGAGGAAGCGGGCCCGCTCGATGCGGTCGTGAACGCCGCCGGGATCTATCCCGCACGAGCCTTCCTCGACCTCGACGCACAGGTCTGGGACCAGGTCCAGGCGGTGAACGTCCGCGCCCCCATGCTCACCATCCGGGCGTTCGCCGAACTCGCCATCGGCGCCGGCCGGCCCGGCAGCGTGGTGAACATCAGCTCCGGGTCGGCGCTGCGCGCCCGCCCGGGAGCCGCCCACTACAGCACCTCCAAGGCCGCCGTGGAGATGGTGACCAAGGCGGCGGCGGTCGAGCTCGGCGGTGCCGGTATCCGGGTCAACGCGGTCAGCCCCGGTTTCGTCACGGTGGACAGCAGCGCCAATCCCGTCACCGAGGAGTACGCCGCCGCCGTCTCGGTCAACCCACTGGGCCGGCGTGGCCGGCCGGACGACATCGCCGGCGCGGTGGCCTGGCTGCTCTCCCCGGCCGCCGAATGGGTGACCGGCTCGATCCTGCGGGTCGACGGCGGCGCGTCGGCCGGCACCACCTCGCTGCCCCTGCACTGGCCCGGGCTGACCGGCGTGCAGACCCCGACAGGCACGAACGCGGGTACGCCCGGTCTGGGCACCGCCGCCACTGGGGAAAGATCACAACCATGAACCCTTCTCAGCGTGAATACACCATTGTCGGCGCGGGCGCGATCGGCGGAACCCTCGCCTGGCACCTCGCCAGGGCAGGGCACCCGGTCACCGTGGTCGACCGCGATCCTTCGCACATCGCCGCCATAGCCAGCGACGGCATCGTTTTGCAGGTGGACGGCATGCGCGTGCCGCAGCCGGTCGTGGCCGCCCTGCGACCCGAGCAGGTCAGCGAACCGCTCGGCCGGGTGTTGCTCGCGGTGAAAGCGCACGCCACCGAGGGCGCTGCCGCATGGCTGGCAGAGCATCTCGCGCCGGACGGATTCGTGGTGAGCCTGCAGAACGGGCTCAACGAGGACCTGATCGCCCAGCACATCGGCGCGGAGCGTACGGTCGGCGCCTTCGTCGACCTGTTCGCCGACGTGGTGGCGCCCGGCGTGATCGCCGACGGCGGAGCCGGCGCCATCGCGGTGGGCGAGATGAGCGGAGCCGCCAGCCCCCGGGTGCGCGACCTCGCCGCCGACCTGAGGGCCTGGGGTCACGCCGTCGTGACCCGCAACGTCGCGGGTTACCTCTGGGCCAAACTCGGCTTCGGGGCGATGCTCACCGCGACCGCACTGGCCGACGACGCCATGGGGGACCTGCTCGACCGCCACCGCGCCGCCGGACACGCCCTCGCCGGCGAAGTGCTGAGCGTGGCCACGGCCGAGGGGATCGCCCTCGAGCCGTTCGACGCGTTCGAGCCGGACGCCTACATGCCGGCGGCCGCCGGCCTCGCGGGCGCGGGCGCCATGGCCACCTATCTGGCCGCCAGCGGCTTCGGCGGCAGCGGCCTGGCGGTGTCGGCCGCGCGCGATGTCGCCACGGACCGGCTCGTGGCCTGGCTCCGCACCCAGACCAAGACGCGCAGTGGCATCTGGCGCGACATCGTCGTGCGCCACCGCGCGACCGAGATCCCCACCCACTACGCGCCCGTGCTGGCCGCGGCCGGCCGCCACCGCATACACGTACCGGTGCTGAGGGCCCTGCTGGAACAGCTCGCCGAGGTCGAGGCCGACCCCGCGACCATGAACGAGGCGCGCCTGGCCACCCTCGATGCCATCGCCACGAAGGAGTACGCCCTATGAGCGTCCCCGCCATTCCGGCCATCGACGTCGCCGCGCTTCATCAGTGGGTGCGTTCGCACACCGCCGACATGCTCGACGACCTTCGTGACTACGTGCGGCTGGAGACTCCGAGCGACGATCTCGCCGCGCTCGCGGCCGGCCGGGACTGGGTGGTGTCCTGGGTGGAACGCCGGCTCGGAGCGCCGGCCGCCATCCGTACCGAGCCGGGCGGCCTC
This sequence comes from Streptosporangiaceae bacterium, assembly GCA_025964715.1. Lineage (GTDB taxonomy): Bacteria > Actinomycetota > Actinomycetes > Streptosporangiales > Streptosporangiaceae > Actinomadura_C. The sequence goes on from JAOPYH010000199.1 coordinate 70,861, forward strand.
CACGGCGACACGGTCGTCCTCGACTATGGCGGCACCGAGGCCGGCACGGTGGTGGTGCTCGCGCACTATGACACGGTGTGGCCCCTCGGCACACTGCAGGAGTTGCCGTTCACCGTGGACGGCGATGTCATCCGCGGGCCCGGTGTGTTCGACATGAAGGCCGGCCTGGTCCAGGCGGTGTGGGCCGTACGGGCGTTGCGGGAGGCGGGGCTCGCCCTGCCGCCGCTGCGCCTGGTGCTCAACGGCGACGAGGAGATCGGGAGCCCGGCCTCGCGCCCGATCATCGAGGACAGCTGCCGCGACGCCGCCGCGGTGCTGGTGTTCGAGGCCAGCGCCGGCGGCGCGGTGAAGACCGCCCGCAAGGGGGTCGGGCTGTTCGACCTGACCTTGACAGGGGTCGAGGCGCACGCCGGGCTCGACCCGACCGCGGGTGCGAGCGCGGTCACCGCACTGGCCGAACTCATCACCGAGTCCACCGCGCTCACCGACCTGGCGGCCGGCACCACGGTCAACGTCGGAGTCGTCAGCGGCGGCACCCGCCGCAACGTGACGGCGGGATCGGCCCAGGCCGGGATCGACGTCCGCGTCGCCGACCAGGCCGAGGCGGACCGGGTCGAGCGGGCGCTCACCGGCTGGCGGCCCAGCGACCGCCGGGTGACGGCACGGCTCGACGGTGGCTGGAACCGGCCGGTCATGGCCCGGACCCCCGCCATCGCCGAGCTCTTCGAGCGGGCCCGGGCCCTCGCGGCGCAACTGGGGATCGACCTGGAGGAGACTGCGGTCGGCGGCGCCAGTGACGGCAACTTCGCGGCCGCGCTCGGCCGCCCGGTCCTGGACGGCTTCGGTGCCGTCGGCGCCGGCGCCCACGCCCGCGACGAACACGCCACCGTGTCCGGCATGGTCGAGCGCGCGGCCCTGGCCGCTGCGTTCCTGACGTCCTTGGCGACCGCGTAAGCCCTCACGCGGTCGTGCTCCGCCTGAGTTGCGGCGTGTCGTCGGTACGCATAGGTCTGCGACCGAGGACGCGCCGCAAGTCATAACGGCGCCCGCGCGCTGCAATGGCGGGCTATTGACAGCGGCGGGGCCGGCCTGCACGAGGGGCTCCTCCCGGTCCCCGGCACAGGTCCCGTCCGGGCCTGCGCCGCTCGGTTGTCGGGCTATCTGGATTCCTGTATACACAGACGGTGAGCCTTCCCGCCTTGTCCCGGCTCCCGCAGGCCCGTCCGCCGGTGAGGGAAGCGCTGCAGCGGCTCGCCACCAACGGTCTCGTGGTCCCGGCCAGCCGCGGCTGGCTCATCGCGGGCATCAACGAGAACGACCTTCGTGAGCTCTTCGAGCTCAGGAGGCTGCTCGAGCCCGTCGGGCTGGACAAGCTCGTACGAGCCGACGACCGGGCCATCGCCGAGCTGTCCGGATTCTTCGACGAGTTCCGCGACGGCATCGAGCCCGCCGAATACGACCGCTACTTCGAGCGTGACGGGGAGTTCCACAACCGGATCGTCGAGGCCAGCGGCAACAGCAGGGTGATCCGCTTTTACTCGATCGTGGAGACGCAGATCGATCGCGGCCGGCACTTCCTGTCCCGCGGCTTCGAGGGGCGCGCCGAGACCAATCTCGACGAGCATCTGGAGATCTGCGGCGCGATCGGCCGCCGCGACGCCGACCGGGCCCGCGCCGCCCTGCTGCACCACCTCCACCGCGGCGAAGAGCTCATGGCCAGCCACATCCGGGCTGAACGGCGCGCCGGGCGCCTGGACGACACCGCGCCCGGTCGGTCCTAGCTCTCACCACGCAGTGCCACACACTCACGGGTCCTCGCACCGAAACGGATCGCTTCACCGACGTGGACTGTTCACGACGGCGCCGCCGTCGACCCCTACGTCCCAGCCGACCGCACAAAGGAGAACGGCGTGAGCGCCGTACCGCAGAAGCCATCAGGACCCGACGAGGAGCCGTCGCAGGCGCTGGGCGGGCACCAGGTCTACGCCTCGAGGCGGCTGACCCCGGACGCCGCGGACCGGCTCACCCGCAGCGGCGTGCGCTTCACCTGCCACGACGAGCCGATGTTCCCGCCCGACCGTGATCGCCTGCTGGCCGAGGTCAAGGGATGCTCGGCGCTGGTGACGATGCTGACCGAGCGAGTCGACGGTGAGCTGCTCGACGCGGCCGGGCCAGGGCTGCGTGTCGTGGCCAACGTCGCTGTGGGCTACGACAACGTCGACCTGGACGCCACCCGCGAGCGCTCGATCCAGGTGACCAACACCCCCGGCGTCCTGGACGGCGCCACCGCCGACTTCACCATGGCGCTGCTTCTGGCGGCCTCCCGGCGCCTCGTCGAAGCGGACCGGCTGGTCCGCGGCGGCACTCCCTGGCAGTGGGGCCCGACCGTCCTCACCGGCCTGGACCTCAGCGCGGGCGCGTCACTCGGCATCGTCGGCCTGGGGCGGATCGGACTCGCGGTGGCCCGCCGCGCACACGCCTTCGGGATGACCCTGCTGGCCAGTGGCGGGAAGGTCCACTCCCCGGAGGCCCGTGAGCTGGGGGTCGTGCCGGTCGAGCTCGACGAACTGCTGGAGCGGGCGGACGTGGTGAGCCTGCACTGCCCATTGACCCCTTCGACCCGGGGCATGATCGGCGCCACGGAGCTCGCGCGGATGAAGCGGAGCGCCATCCTGATCAACACGGCGCGCGGCGCGCTCGTCGACGAGGAGGCGCTGGCGCACGCCCTGTCCGAAGGGCTGATCGGCGGCGCCGGGCTGGACGTGTTCGCCAATGAGCCGTCGGTCCCCGAAGCGCTCCGGAGCCTCGACAACGTGGTCCTGGCCCCGCACGTGGGCAGCGCGGGTGACGCCACGCGGGAGCGGATGTGCGACCTGGCCGTGGGTAACGTCCTGGCCGTGCTGACCGGCCGACCGGCGCTGAGCCCGGTCGCCCCATGACCGAATACCTGGCCGGCCGGCGGATCCTCGTGGTGCCGGACAAGTTCAAGGGCACAACCGCTCAGCGTGCCGCAGAGGTCATCGCGGCGGAGGCACGGCGGGCCGGTGCCCGCACCAGCAACGTCGCCATGGCCGACGGAGGCGAGCGGACCGTCGAGGCCTTCGGCCGGGCTAACCGCTCCTTAGAGGTCAGCGGCCCGCTGGGTCGGCCGGTGCGCGTCGGCTGGCGGCGGGCCGAGGGCGTCGCGGTGATCGAGTCTGCGGCCGCGTCCGGTCTCGTGACCGCGGGCGGCTCCCGCGGCAACGACCCGGTGGCGGCGCAGACCGCCGGCACCGGGGAACTGATCGCCGAGGCACTCGCCGAAGGCGCCCAGGAGGTGATCGTCGGGATGGGCGGCTCCGCCAGCACCGACGGCGGCCGAGGGGCCTTGAGCGCCCTTGAGGCCTACCTCCCATTTCCCCCGGGCGGGTGACCGTGATCAGTGACGTCAAGACACTCTTCCGCGACGCGGCGGTGGTCTTCGGACCGCAGAAGGGAGCCGTCCCGTCCCCAGGTGGCGATACGGACCGACCGGCTTCGCAAGGTGGCAGACGACCTGCACGGCCGCTTGGGCGTCGACGTGTGGGACCTCCCGCGCGCCGGAGCGATGCTACAACCTCGGCCTGAGAGGGGCATAGGCAGGCGAAAGCGCGTAGCATCGGAGCCCGATATCGGTTGCGTTACTGCGGCTGTGGCGGTGTGGGAGGTTGGCTCGGGGATGCGGGAGTTCCAGCGGGGCGCGGTCCGTTTGCACGTCTTGCATCATGCGACCGAAGGTGAGATCCACGGCGCCTGGATGGCGCAGGAACTTGCCCATCATGGCTACAAGATCAGCCCCGGAACCCTGTACCCGACACTGCACCGCCTCGAGGCGGAGGGGATGCTGACCTCGGAGCGGCGAGTGGTGCATGGCCGGACCAGGCGGGTGTACCGGATCACCGAGGAGGGCCGTTCGGCACTCGCGGAGGACCGGGCCGCACTGGCGGAGCTGGCGCGGGAGATCCTCGGACAGGACGACGGCCGCCATTGACCTCCACGCAGGTGCGCCCGCCGGACAGATCCGGCGGGCGCCTGCGTGGGACCAGGCACGTGTCATCCGTGGTCAACGCTCGTGGATGGCGCCTAGGCGGCGTTGTCTACGCGCCGGTCAGGCGAAGTCGCGCCGGGGGAGCGTGGCCCACGGAGCATGGGGAAGAGCGCGGCGGCCACGGCGAGGTGGAACAGGCTGAGCATGACCTTTGTGTCGGAGGTGGCCTCCTCGACGGCGATCGGCACGAAGGACAGCAGGCACCGCGGCGGCGAGCACGCTCCAGATG
>JAOPYH010000271.1 GCA_025964715.1 Streptosporangiaceae bacterium
CCGGCCCCGCCCAGTCCTCCACCGATCACGGCGCCGAGGCCCGCCGAGAGCCCTTCGGAAACCCAGTCGACGTGGAAGGGGAGGCCCGCCAACGCGTTGGACGCCGCGGTGATGGCGATGTCGGTCCCGAGGGTCACACCGGCGCCGGCGACCGCGCCGCCCGCGAAACCGACGGCCGTCGCACCCAGTGGTCCCAACCGGCCCGCGAGGCCGGCCATGACGTTGACCAGGGACGCAACGATTCTGGAGATCGCGGGAAGGAGGGCAGCGAATTGAGCGGCCATGGGAGCAACGACCCCGGCCAGGACCGAGAAGATCAACGAGAATATCGTCGCGTCTTCTTGCTTGGCCTTCTGGTGCGCCTGCTCTTTGACATTATCGCCGTATGCATTGATCGCCTGGCCGACGGTCCACGCCGTTTCCCTGGCGTCCTGGAGTTGCTTGACCAGGTGGTCGTTCCACGCGCTCTTGGCCAACTCGCCGGCGGGACCGCTCCACCCCATGTCGTGGACGGCGGTGTGGTAGATATTCAGTTTCTCGTGAATGGAGTCGCCCATCGCGATCCATTTGTTGCCGAGATCGTAGATGGCATCAAGGTCCAGATTGCCTATGAACTTGTGCCAGTCGGTGATGCTCACGATTCCACCGCCGCGGGATCCGCCAGGTGGGGCTCCAAGGGTTCCACTGGTTGCGTTTCCTCACCCAGCACGGCCTGGATCACCGCCGGATCCTGCCGTCTGCGGACCAGCACCCCTCGGCCCGGAATGCGCTGTGCGGCCCGCTGGTCGCCGATCAGGGCGCCCTCGCGGGGGTCGCCGGACAGGATCAGTCCGTCGGCGCCGAACTCACGCAGCCGCCCGAGCAGCGGATCGGACATCAGCCCGCGAGACGCTCCGCCGACGCGCCGTGCCAGCACGACGTGGAACCCGAGTTCGTCGGCCTGGGTGAGGAACCCGGTCAGCGGCGCGAGCGGGCCCCGGTCGGGGCCGCCGGTGACCAGGTCGTAGTCGTCGACGACGACGTACAACTCCGGGCCCTTCCACCAGTCGCGCTCGCGCAGCCGGCGGGAGGTGATCCCGGGCGGGGGCATGCGCTCCTTGAGCTTCTCGGCAACCTGCTTGACGTAAACGGCCGCCAGGTCCGGGTCGCCCGCCTGAGCGCCGATGTACGACTCGGGGAGCACATCCAGGAGGCTCCGGCGGTAGTCGATGACGATCAGGCGTACCTCCCCCGGCGAGTGGCGGGCGGCCAGCCCGCGCATCCAGGCCCGCAGGAACGACGTCTTGCCCGCTCCGGAGTCGCCGAAGACCAGAAAGTGCGGCTGCCCCTGAGAGAGATCCAGGCCGACCGGCCGCAGGTCGCGCTGGGACAGCCCGATGAGCACCTCGGTGTCGGAGAGCCCCGGCCCGCCACCCTCCCAGGGATTGGCCGAGGCCGACTGCTCGGTCCCGATCGCGTCGAGCTCGGCCACGGTCACCCGCTGCGGCAGCACCTTCAGCGGCGGTGCCGAAGGTCCCTGCCAGGAGCCGGCCATCCCGGCGATCAGCTTCTGCTGGGCCTCCGCCAGGCCCTCGACGCCGTCGTCGCCGTCCAGCCGGGGAAGGGCCACGTGATAGGGCAGGCCGGGCGGCATCAGGCCGCGGCCGGGCTGTACGCCGCCGAGCTGGCGGGCCGCCTGGCGGTTCACCTCCGACTCGGAGGAGTCGTTCAGCCGCAGCTCCAGCCGGCCGCCGATGTTGTCGCGCAGCCCCATCCGGATCTCGGCCCAGCGGTTGGCGGTCAGCAGCAGGTGCACCCCGACACCCAGGCCCCGGGTGGCGATCTCGGTGGCGACCTCGACCGCGTCGTCCATCTCGGCGTGCAGTGCGCCCCAGTTGTCGATGACGAGGACGACGTCGGCGCCGCGTACGCCCGGTGGCAGGCCTCCCGAGTCACGGAGCCTCCGGAAGTCGGCGGCGGAGTGGATGCCGAGGTCCTCGAACATGCGCTCGCGTACGGCCACGAGACGGCTCACCTCGGCCAGCACCCGCCGGACCCGTTCGGCGTCGCGCCGGCCGGTCACCCCGGTGACGTGCGGGGCGGCCTCCAGGCTGTGCAGGGCGCCACCACCCTGGTCGATGCAGTAGAACTGCAGCTCATCCGGCGTATGGGTGAGCATCGCGCTGATCAGCGCCGTACGCAGGAAGGTGCTCTTGCCGCTCTGCGGAGCGCCGACGAGCGCCAGGTGCCCGTGCACGCCGGCCAGGTCGAGAACGAGGGGACGCTGCTCCTGCCGGGCCGGCAGATCCACCACCGCGACGGGGAACTTCAGCTCGCCGCACGACGGCCACACGGTGCTCTGCAGGCCACGCCCTTCCACCCGGTCGACCGAACCGAGCAGGGGGCCGAGCGCGAAGTGCGCCGGCAGGGGCGGGAGCCAGACCTGGTGGGTCGGTGCGCTGCTCGCGGCCAGCCGTTCCACGATCATCTGCAGCTCGGTGGCCTCGGCCCCGGGCACCCAGGTGCGCGTGGGAACCGGGGCCGGCTCCTCCGGCACGAAGGGCGAGCGAAGGGTGAACGGAACCGGCGCGATCGGCTCGGCCGCGACCTCCTCCTGCGAGGGGTCCTGATAGAGCCGGGAGACGTGGGCCACCCGGAAACGCTCGTACACGGACTCGTCGACCTTCAGATAGGCCGAACCCGGAATCGGCGGCAGCAGATAGGCGTCGGTCGTGCCGATCACCGCGCGGCTCTCGGCGGCGCTGAAGGTCCGCAGCGAGATGCGGTAGGACAGATGCGACTCCAACCCCCGCAGCCGCCCCTCCTCCAGCCGCTGGGTCGCCAGCAACAGGTGCATGCCCAACGAGCGGCCCACCCGGCCGATCTGCACGAACAGATCGATGAAATCCGAACGCTGAGACAGCAACTCACCGAACTCATCCACCACGATCATCAGGTACGGCAGCGGCGGCAACGGCGCGCCGTCCACATCCGTGCCCCCGGCCGCCCGCTTCACCTGGTACTCACGGACGGAATCGACGTTGCCGGCCTGGCGCAGCAACCGCTGCCGCCGCTGCTGCTCCCCTATCAGGGCGACCCGCACCCGATCCACCAGGGACAGCTCATCGGCCAGGTTCGTGATCAAACCCGCCACATGGGGCAGATCGGTCAGACCCGCGAACGTCGCACCACCCTTGAAGTCCACCAGGACGAAACCCAGATGCTCCGGCGAATGCGTCATCGCCAGCCCGGCCACCAGGGTGCGCAGCAACTCGCTCTTGCCCGAACCCGTCGCCCCCACCACCAGCCCATGCGGCCCGATCCCGCCCTGAGCCGATTCCTTCAGATCCAAGACCAGGGCCTCGCCGTCAGCGGCCACACCCACGGGAACCCGCAACATCGCCTCGTCGTCCGGCGCCCGCCAGGCCGCACTCGGGTCCAGCATCGCCACATCCCCGACGCCGAGCATGTCCGGCAACGACACGGCCTGCGAGAGAACCTGATCGCGCTCACCCGACAGGCGCAGCGGCGCGAGCGAGCGGGCGATCCGGTCCCGCACGGCCGGCGCCGTACGGTCCACGGTGGCATCCTCCACGGTGCTGTGGAGAGAAGGGCTCCGCCCTTCGAGAGAGACCTTGCCGCCGGCGGCGACTCGGGCCCGCACGTCCACCCGTCCCGGCTCGTGCCGCTCCTCGGTGACCAGGCATACGACGGTGATGCCGAGCTGGGGTCCTGCCTCCGTGAGCAGCCGGGCGACGAGAGGAGATCGCGCCCACGCCGCCTGGGGGTCGTAACCGTCGAGTACGACCACGAGCCGCCGTTGCGGCGTCTCCTGGGTTCGCATGGCGACGAGCCTGGTGCCGCGTTCGGCGCGGGCCGCCACGGCGCGTTCGAGCTCGGCCTCCAGGTAGTCGGCCAGGCCGTCGAGGCTCTGCGCGACCAGCGGCACCACTTCGGCCCCGCGCGCCCGGGTGTCGGGCTCATGCGTGTGGGGCAGCCATTTGGCCCACTCCCACTCCGCGTGACCGCCCGTGACCACCGCGACCTGCACGTCGTCCGGGGCGTGCAGGACGGCGAGCTGGCACAGCAGCGCGGTGCCCGCGGCCCGGGTCTCCTGCTCCGGTCCGAGGAGGCTCACGACTCCGGCCCGGCCGGCGTCGATCCACGCCGGCTGCCGCTCGACGGCGCCGTGGACATGGACCAGTTCCTCGGCCGCGTGCACGGAGCGCGGGTCGTACTCGAAGGAGGGGTCGGAGCGCTTGGAGGTCGTGATGCGGGTGGCCAGCGGGCCGTTCCCGCTGCCGAGGCGGAGCCTCAGGAAGTCCGGGTCGTCGGAGCGGCGCTCCCACACGCGGCGGCGGCGCGTGGCGATGGCCCACAGCCGCTCCGGGCTGGGATGCACCCATGCGGCGGCCAACCGCTGGATCTGGGCGATCTGCCGCGCCTGCTTGCGGATACCGGCGAGGTAGTCCAGGTAGCGCTCACGCTGGCGTTCCGTCGAACGGCGGTTCTTCCCGCGCATCTGCATCCGCACGCCGACCGTGAGCCCGACCGACGAGAGGATGAAGACGACACCCAACATGATCATCCACGGCCTGCCGGTGGACATGAGGTACGCGGCCATGCTGACGCTGCTCAGCAGCGGCAGGATCATCATGAGCAGGCCGGACGAACCGCTCTCGGACGGCAGTTGCGGCGGGGCCGCGAGGACGATCTTCTCCTCCGGCACCGGCGGCGGCGCCATGCGGACGGGACGGTGGAAAGCGATCCTGCTCATGGGTTCGGCTGCCTAGATCTGGGGGTGGTCGAGACGGCGACGGTCCGGCACGCGTACGGCCGGTCCGGCGTCAGTAGTCGGCTGTGATCGCGGTTGTGTGCGTGTCGAGCTTGTCCAGCGGTTTGGCCTGGCTCGGACCTCCGCCGGAGCCGCCGATATTTTTAATGAATTGCTTGATGATCATTTCGGCACCCACCTCGCTCTTGGCGTGGTTGCCGGCCGCTTCATGGATTCCATCGACTACGGCGTTGAACACGCCACTCTTCGGATTTTCCTTGGAACCGAACAGGTCGACCATGACCTTATTCCATCGGTCAGTGAAATCCTGCGCCTCCTCCTGCGTTTTCCCTTTCCAGCCATCGAGCATCAGTGACTTCAAAGTCTGATGGATTCTTTCGATCGAGTCCGCGACAACTTGCCCATGCGCCCTGCACACCACCGCTATCCGATCGATGCCGGCCGGATCGGCGAGCACATTCGCCGAGTCATATTGCGCGACCGCGAAGAAATAGGGGGCTTCAAGATCTACATCAGACATGGAAACCTCATCACTCGGAATGCGTTGTCACTTGGCCGGCGGAACCACGGCGGGCCTGGTCGGCTCCCTGGCCACCCCGTGCCCGGCGGGCTCCCCGGACACCCCATGCCCGGTCGAGGTGTGGGACCCGTTCCCCGGTGCGCTTACGTGGTGGTTCAGATTGTGGAGATTGGCCTCTTCAGCGCGAAGGTAGTTGTCATAGGAGGTCTGCATCCGGGTAACGGTCTCATCCAGAATGTCGGCAAGCTCGGCCCAGACCTTTATGAACCGATCCTGGACGGGCCGGAACGAAACGTGTGCCGGGCCTTTCCACACGTCCGCCAAGCCGAACATCTTCCCGCGAACCAGGAACATGGCCAGCTTGATCTCCTCGGCCTCCCCTTTGACCGTCCCAATCGCTGCGGACAGTTGAGCGAGATCCGCCTTGAAGGCGGCGACCTCGTCGCCATGGCCGGCCCGATCACCTGGCCCAGGATGCTCCATTATCGTCCCCTTTCTCGCTGTAGCCGCGGTATCCACTCGTTCATGTGGACGACTGAGTGGGAGGCGATGCGGGGAAATCTCCAGGGAACCAGGACTGCCGGTCACTCTGGGCGTACATCTGACCTATGCGGTTCACCAGGGCAATGTACTCCCCGACATTCTCCAAAGTGGCGCCGATCTGCTGAAGTGCCTTCTTCTGCATCGGATTCATGGAGTCCGCGAACTGCCGGGCCGGCTCGGCGAAATCCGTTTCTGTCTGGGGTTTTTGGGTGCTGACCGCCTGACTGATAGAGTTTCCAGCGGTGCCCACCGCGAAATTCCTCGGATCCATATCGTAGGCATAATCGGATTTGAACTTCGAATGCTGCCCGAAGACCGAGTCCATGCCGCCCATTGCCTTCCCCTTCAGATCCTCGTATTCCGCCACAAGGGTCCGGGAGGTGCCCAGCATGGAATTGACTGCCCCACCCAGGGCCGAAAAACCGATCCCGAAGGCTCCTGCGGCCGAGATATCGACCTCACTGGAATCCGAGCCCCCGGACCCGCCCACGACGGGAGGGTCTTCGTTGAACGATGGGCGCTTGTCCCAGACCACTTTGAGCTCAGGGGAATCCGTGTTCCCCAAGGCCTGAGAGCCGCCACCAGAGTCGTTGTCGGTGGCTTTCTTCGGATCATATGGAGTGGTTTCGTACTTCGAAGAATTAGGATCGGTCATCGTTACCTCCCGGTCGGGTGCCTAACGCGATTGGTCGACGTCTCAGACCGCCTCCGGCGGCGGCAGGTCATCCGGCAGCAGTCTGGTGAGATCGCCGGGACCTATCGCCGCCAGGTCTTCGGTCATCCGCTGTGCGTGCCGTTCCGTCATCAGCTGGAAGACCTGGCGGGCGGTGCGGCCGTTTCCGAACCGCTCCCCTCGGGGCAGGTCTTCGAAGAATTCACGCAGTCCTTCGAGGGTGTCCGGTGGGCATTCGTACTCGTGCCGGCCGGCGTGGTACTGCACGATCCGTACGAGTTCCTCGGATCCATAGTTGTCGAATGTCAGGGTCCGGGTGAACCTCGACGCCAATCCCGCGTTGGAATCGAGGAAGCGCCGCATCTCGCCGGGGTAGCCCGCGACGATCACCACGACCTCGTCGCGGTGGTCCTCCATCAGCTTCATCAGCGTTGAGATCGCCTCCTGCCCGAAGTCGTTGCCCTGACCGTGCGGGACCAGCGAGTACGCCTCGTCGATGAAGAGCACGCCGCCGAGCGCGCGACGGAAGATCGCCTGGGTCTTGGGCGCCGTGTGACCGACGTACTCACCGACCAGGTCCCCGCGGTCGGCCTCGACGAGATGGCCGCGGTCGAGCAGGCCGAGCGCGTGCAGGAACCCGCCGTACAGCCGCGCGACGGTGGTCTTGCCCGTCCCGGGGTTGCCGGCGAACACCAGGTGGCGGTTGAGCGGCGGCGGCGGGAGCCCCGCCTCCTCGCGGACCTTCACCATCTGCATCAGCCTGGTCAGGGCGACGAAGTCGCGTTTGACCCCGTCCAGTCCCACGAGCCGGTCGAGCTCCTGACGCAGCTCGGCGAGCCTCTCCTCGGGCGTCTCGGCCGCCGGGTCCGCGTCGGTCGCGGCGTCCGGCCTGCGGGCGGTGGACCCGGCCGCACCCCCGCGCGACGGACCGGCGCTCGCACCGCCCTGGGGCAGGGTGCTGTCGCGCACCCCTTCGGACCGGCACTCCTCGAAGACCGGCTCGGCCCCGTCGCACACCACGAGGTCGTGGTCACTGCCGGACACAAGGCACCGGCGCAGGACGGGCGTGGCGTTCGCCTCGACGTAGACCGCGGGGAAGCCGGTGCCGGAGATCCGGCAGTCCTCGAAGAGGCCTCCCGCCCGCTCCGCGACGAACACGCCGTTGTGAGCGGCCCGTTCGACGGTCAGCCCGCGTATCCGTGGCCGGGCGGCGGTGCCGGCGAACAGCCCGCTCCCCTGGACGTCGGAGATCTCGCAGTCGTCGATCCGGGCCGTGCTCCCGGTGTCCAGGGACACCCCGGTCGAACCGGTGCGCAGCACCCGGCCGCCCTCGATGACGGCCCCGGTATCGCGGCCGACCTCGATGCCCACCGCGGTGACATCCGAGATCTCACAGTCCAGCACCAGCGGCCGATGAGTCGTACGCAGGCTCACCCCGGTGTGCGCGCGGCTGATCCGGCAGCCGCGGAGCACCGCGTCGCCGCCGTCCACGCAGATCCCGGCCATCTCCACGTCGTGCACGCGACTGTCCTCGGCCGTCAGCTCGGCCCGTTCGCACACCCGTACGCCGTATTCGGGCGTGTCACGGACGCGGCATTCGCGGAGCACGGCCCGTGCCCCGCCGCCGAGATGGACGGCCGTGTAGGCGGTGTCCCGCACCTCGCAGTCGACCAGCGCCACGTCCGCGTCACCGACCACGTAGAGGCCGTTCGCGGCGGTGCGGGCGAACGTACTGCCGCGGGCGCGGACCGTGGCGTCGCCCGAGACCGCCATGCCGGTGTCGTCGATGTCGACCGCCCGTACGCCGTCGAGCTCCAGTGCGCTCGATCCGGTGGCGACGATCGCCGCCCGGCCCGTGTCATGGATGTGGCATCCGTCGAGGACCGCCGCGGCCTTCGCCTCGGCGAGCACGCCGGCCGCCGCGGTGCGGAAGATCTCACACCGGCCGAGCAGGATCGCGTGCGACCGGGACGTCTCCGGCTCCTCGGCCGACGCGGCCTCCCTCGGGCGCTCCTCATCACGGGCCTCCGCACGCCGCCCGGCGGTACCGCCCAGCCATAGACCCTGCGCGCCCGTATCGTGGAGGCGGCACTCTTTCAGCACGAGCGCGGACGCGCCCTCGGCATGGACGGCGGCGGCGCCCGTGTGCCGGACCTCGCACCGGGTGAACCTCCCATGCGCGGCCCCCGTCAGGTGGACGCCGCGACCGGCCGTCCCGTCCACCAGTGTCCCGGTGCACTCGGTCCGCGCCTCATCGTCCGCCGTGATCCCGTCACCACCGGCGGACCGCACCGTGCAGTCTTCCAGCACCGAACGGCTGGTGCCGGTCAGGCGGAGGGCCGCGCGGTCGGCGCCCGTGACGGAGCAGCCCGTCAGCACGGCCACGGCGTCGCCGGTCACCTCGACCCGGCCGCCCGTGACCTCGCAGTCCTGCAGCGTCGGCGCGCCGGAGCGCACGAAAACGGCCGCGTCACCGGGAGCCGCGCCCTCGAAGGTCAGATCGCGCACGGTGACCTTGCCTCCGTGCACGGTGAGGGCCGGGCCGCGGACGGCGACGATCCGTACCGTGCCGGGGCCCTTCTCCGCGAGGACCGTGACATCCCGGTCCACCACCAGGCTCTCCCGGTAGACCCCCGGGTGCACCGAGATCACGGCGCCCTCCCCGGCGGCCCGTACGGCGGCGCCGATCGTGCTGTGGGCGCCCCAGCTGCCCGGGGACACCCGCTCCCAGGAGGACTTCTTCGTCAGCACGGCTTCACAGCTTCCCGCCGACTCCGATCAGGTACTGGAAGACACCGAAGACCCCGACCGCCAGCGGCACGCTCAACGCTCCGAAGAACCCGGCGGCACCGACCGGCCAGCTCCACCTGTCATCGAGGTCGACCTGCTGCAGGGAGCTGCGGAAGGACATCGCCAGTCCACACCAGACCACGACGGCGCCGGCGACGAGCACGGCCAGCGGACCGGCCCAGCCGGGAACGTCCGGCCCGAGGAGACGACCGGGCACCTGGCACGCCAGGGCCACCAGGCCCACCGTCCCTGCCAGCAGGACCGCGGCGACGACGGCCCGGAGCCGGGAGGAGCCCGCGCGGCACAGCAGCGCCAGACTGAGGCAGAGCACGAGTCCGAGGGCGAACCAGTCACGTGAGGTGCTGAGCACCACGAGGCAGACCCCGATGGCCAGGCAGGAGAGGGCGTTGAGGAAGACGAGCAGGCGCTGAACGCGCCGCACCGCCGCGTCCACGTCCTCCATCTCCGGCCGCGCCCGCCCCGGAGGCTGCGCCCCGATCTGCGCGGCCACCCTCGGCAGGAGGCCGAGCAGCCCGAAGACGACCACGCCGACCACGGCCGCCGCCTCCACCCCGTCGGCCCGCAACGCGGCGAGCGGGACGACGAGCAGCATGCCGAGTGCGCAGATCAGCTGCAGTACGGTCGTCGCGATGGCGGGGGCCGCGAGGTACCCGGCGAACGCGCCCACCGAAGCCGTGATCGAGACCGCGATGAGCGATGCCGCCTGGCCGTGCAGCGGCAGCGCCAGCCCCGCGCAGGCCAGGATCGGGCAGGCCGCGAGAGCGAGCGAGAGCCGCAGCGCCGTGGGCAGGGGCCAGCTCTTCCGGCCCGCGGCCCAGGCGAGCAGCGCCGATCCGAAGCCGGCGGCGGCGATCGGGGGAAGCGCGGCCACGGCCCCATCCCCCCCGGCACCCAGCGCCCCGGCCGCGACGACGAGGACCAGCAGCCCCAGGGCCAGCGTGGTGTGCGCCCGCGAGCGAGCGTTCCACGTCGTCCCGTCATCGTCGACCTCGGCGACCTGCTCCTGGATATCGGCGACGACGGGCCCGTCGAACTCGCCCTTGAGGACGTCGCGGAGGTAGAGCGTCTCGCCGTCGAGCACGCCGACGGCCTCCAGCGAGTCCCCGGGCTCGAAGGGCCGGGCTCCCGCGGGCGCCAGCGACCAGGCGGGGGGCATCGCGTCCGGCTCCTCCTGACCGCACAGGTCGGCCAGCATGGGAACGTAGTCGGCGATCGGGGTACGCGCCGGCACGGCGAGGTCCACGCTTCCGCGCTCGCCCACGACCGTGATCCGGCACCTCTCATCGGCCACGGGAGGACCCTCGCTTTCTCGGACTCACCGGTGCTTCCAGCTGGAGATGTTGGACCACTCGGCGTCGGAGTAGTTGCCCCAGTTGACGTTCATCGCGTGGGCGATCTGGCCCAGCACGCCGTCCGGGCCCAGCAGGCCCTCCGCGGCGATGTTCCAGTCGTTCTGCATGTCGTGGTAGTAGGTCGCGGCCTGGCTGTGCGTCCAGGCGTCCTGCAACGGCATGAGCTTGGCCTTCAGTGCCTCCAGCTCGCCCGCGATGGTGCTCGCCTGTCCGTTCAGCCAGGTCCCGGCGCCGGCCAGGCCCTCACCGACATAGATCGGCGTACCGTCGATATCAGCCATGATGATCCCGTCTCAGGTGTAGGCGGTGGCGGTTCAGGTGAGGTTGGCCGCGGCGCCGTGCCCGCCCGGCATGCTCGCCTCGATGGCGGACAGATTGCTGAGGTTCCGCTGCTCGGAGTCCTTGTAGTTGAGGTAGTTGCCGTGGAGCCCGGAGGCGATTCCGACCAGCGCGTCGTGCAACATGCGGGCGTAGATGTCGTACTCGGCCATCAGGGCCTTGAAGCGGTCGTGGGCCACGCCGCCCCAGCTCGCCTCGAGGCTGTTCACGTAGCTCTTGATCGCACGGAGTTGGGTCTCGACGTCATGCGCTGTGTTCGTGGAGGTGGTCGATGCGTCGGCCAGGTACTGGGGCGTGACCCGGTACGTCACGCCACCGACGCTTATGGATGGATCGCTCGTCATAGGTGTCCGCCTTTCTCACGGCTGAGTCCGAGAGCCTCGACGCCCGGACCCAGGCCAGGCCAGGCGGGGAATGTCGCAATCATGACAGCCGGTGGTCATGTGGGGGCCGCACGCTACTCGTGTTAATTGGATCTTCGCTGGAGTGTAGGGATCTTGTCACCGTCCCCCTGGCCGGGTCCACCGGTGCGAGGGCAGGGCCGGTTGCCCTCAGGGGCACCAGGCCGTCAGATGTAGCGCTCGCGCACGGCCTACGCGACGGCGTGTACCCGGTTGCGCAGGTGCAGAGGGGTCGTCAGAGCGTGGATCACGTCATCGTGGGCTGGTCCACGGCGTCGGGGAGCAGCACGACCACCGCTCCGGAACGGCCCCGCATGTCCTCGACCACTTCGACGACGGGGCGGCGCCGTCGACTTCGATACGCATGATCGTATTGTTCCGGATGTACGAATGCGGGTGTGCGGCGGGTGCCGCGTTCGCCCAGTGGACACCGCCGGGTGCGTCACTTCACGATCTTTGCTGCGAGGTTCCGGATCCCCTTCCGATCAGCGGAAGCTTTCGGCGTCGGGTGCCTCAGATCACACGAGCATTGAGCCCAATAGCTCCCTGTGTCGCATAGATCACTGGAGGTCGTCCTCATGGCGTCGCGATCCTCATCCGCCCGTTCCTGGGTGCCGCTGCTCTGCTGGGCGGCGGTCCTGCTGGACGGGTTCGACCTGGTGGTGCTCGGCACGGTGCTGCCGGTCCTGCTCAAGGGACATGTCTGGAACCTGACGGCGGGAACGGCCTCCGTGGTGACCACCACCGGGCTCATCGGCATGGTGATCGGCGCGCTGACGATCGGCGCGGTCACCGATGTCGTCGGCAGGCGCAAGGCTCTGATCGTGTCCGTCACGTCCTTCTCGGCCTTCTCGGCGCTGTGCGCGATCGCCCCCTCCGTCACCGTTTTCGGACTGCTGCGCTTCCTCGCCGGTCTGGGGCTGGGCGGCTGCCTCCCCACCGCCATCGCACTGATGACCGAGCACGCCAAGGGCGGCCGCAACGGCAGCGCCACAACGACGGTCATGACCGGATACCACGTCGGTGCCGTGCTCACGGCGCTGCTCGGGATCATCGCCATCCCATCGCTCGGCTGGCGTGCCATGTTCGTGTTCGGTGCGCTTCCCGCACTTGTGCTCGTGCCGCTGATGCTCAAGCACCTGCCGGAGTCCGCGGCCTTCCGGTCCGCCGCGTCCGCGTCTTCCGGCGGCGACGCCGCACGCGCTCTCGGCAGCCTGTTCCGCGGCGGCCTGCTGCGGGCGACGCTGGCGTTCTGGGTGACCTCGTTCATGGGACTGCTGCTGGTGTACGGCCTGAACGCCTGGCTGCCTGAGATCATGCGCCAGGCCGGGTACCCGCTCGGCGCATCACTCGGCCTGCTGCTCACCCTGAACCTGGGCGCCGTGGCCGGGCTCGTCCTCGCCGGGAAGGTCGCGGACCGCGCCGGGATACGGCCCGCCGCCATCGGTTGGTTCGCCTCCGCGACGGTGTTCCTCGCGTTGCTCAGCATCCGCCTGCCGAGCGTCGCCCTCTACGCCGCGGTGTTCCTGGCCGGCTGCTTCGTGTTCAGTGCCCAGGTGCTGGTCTACGCCTACGTCGGCCGCATCTACCCCGCCTCCATCAGGGCCACCGGTCTCGGCGGAGCCGCGGGCGTGGGCCGGCTCGGCGCGATCTGCGGCCCGATCCTCGGCGGCACTATGGTGTCCGCCGGCATCGCCTACCCATGGGGGTTCTACGCATTCGCGATCGTCGCGGCCCTCGGCGCCATCGCGGTGTCCTGGGTACGGCGCGGCCCCGCCGAGTCTCCCGCCGGTGAACCCGCCGGCTCGCCAGACGCGGTAAGCGCCTGAGAACGGCCGGCAGCGCACCTGAACAAAGAGCACTCCCAGGTTGCATAGATCAACCGAGTTACCGAGCCCCACGCAGCGTTTTGCGGGTATCCAAGTGAAGCAGCGCAATCGCGTAGGGGGGTCTCATGCCTGGCAAGATCCATCTGGCCTTGGTCGGCACGTTGGGCGCGGGAGCGGCCGCTCTCGGCATCGCCGGAACGGCCAAGGCGATGCTGGGGCAGCCCGGCGCGCCGGCCGGCGCCGTCATCAAGAGCGCCGATGGGAAGACAGTGGGCTCACTGCGCGTCGAGGACGCGCCTTCGGGCAAGTCCAAGATCACGGTTACCGTGGCGGGCCTGCCCGCCGGCTATCACGGCTTTCACGTGCACGCCAAGGGGATCTGTGATCCAAGCTCAACCGACCCGGCGACGGGTAGCCCGTTCTTCAGCGCGGGGGGTCATTTCAACCTCGGCTCCGGCTCCCACCCCGCCCACTCCGGTGACCTACCGCCCCTCCTGGTCGGCGCGGACGGCACCGGTAGCGCGTCATCTGTAACCGACCGGTTCCGGGTGCGGCAGCTCTTGGATCCCGACGGCAGCGCCATCATGATCCACGCCCGCCCGGACAACCAGGCCAACATCCCAGACCGCTACCGCCAGGCCGATGGCAAGACCGGCCCGGACGCCGAGACCCTCAAGACCGGCGACTCCGGCGGCCGCACCGCCTGCGGTGTGATCACCAGACGCTAGCTGTAACCGCGATCTTCATCGCCCGTTCCCCGTGAGCGGATACGCCGAAACCGGCCCGTGCACGGTCAGGCGCACCGGGGTGCCGACCTCGGGCGGGCGGGTGCCCATGACCCGTGCGGTGATCGGCTCGCCACTGGGTTCGAGGAGCAGGTGGACGATGGCGTCGTGTCCGAAGTAGGCGACGTCGCTGACGCGGGCCGGCACGCCGGCACCGGCTGTCTGGGCGTGCAGGGCTATCTGCTCGGGGCGGATGAGGACCTGCGCGGGCCCGTGCATCGATGGGCTGACCAGGCTGAGAGATCCGAGGGCGCTGTCGGCGGTCTCCCCCTGCATGGTGGCCGGGATCAGAACCGCGGCTCCGACGAAGCTCGCGACCTTGGGGTTGGCGGGGCGGGTGTAGATGCCGTCGGGCGCGTCGGTCTGGCTGATGCGGCCTTCTGCCATGACGGCGACCTGGTCGGCGAGTGACAGGGCCTCGTTCTGGTCGTGGGTGACCAGAAGGGCTGTCGCTTTGGTCGCACGTAGCGCCTGTACGACAGCGCGGCCCGTGCTGAGCCGGAGTGCGGCGTCGAGCGAGGAGAAGGGCTCGTCCAGCAGGACGATGGAGGGCCCCGGCGCCAGGGCGCGCGCCAGGGCGACGCGCTGCTGCTGGCCGCCGGACAGTTCGTGCGGGTACCGGTTGCTCATCTCGGCGCCTAGGCCGACCAGGTCGAGCAGTTCGGCCAGGTGCTGCCGGGAGCGGCGGACGGCCCGGGGCAGCCCGAAGGTGACGTTGGCGGCGACGTCCAGGTGGGGGAAGAGCGCGCCTTCCTGTGGCACGTAGCCCACGCGCCGCCGCTGTGGTGCGACGCTGTGGCCGGGGCCGGCCACCTGCTCTTGGCCGAAGGCGATGGTGCCGCTGTCGGGGGCGGCGAAGCCGGCGATGAGACGCAGCAGCGTGGTCTTACCGCAGCCGGACGGCCCCAGAATGGCCGTGAGACTCCCCGCGGGTACGTCCAGGTCGACGCCGTCGAGTGCCTTCACGGGGCCGTAGCTCTTGGCGACCTTGCGTACGGCCAACGCGGTCATGCCGACCTCCTGGTGGGCTTGGTGAGCAGATAGGTGGCCGGTGCGGAGAACACCACCATGAAGGCCGCATAGGGTGCGGCGGCCCCGTAGTCGATGTTGCGGACGGCGCCCCAGAATTCGGTCGCGAGCGTCTGGGTTCCCGTCGGCGCGAGCAGAAGGGTCGCGGTCAGTTCGGTCACCGCGGCCAGGAAGACGAGTGCCGCGCCGGCACCGATGCCGCGGGCGATCAGCGGAAGGGTGACGCGCCAGAATCTCGCGGCCGCGCGCGCCCCGAGCGTGAGTGCGACGTCACCGAGGACCGGCGGTGCCTGGGCGATCGCCGCACGGGCGCTGACCAGCGCGCGAGGCAGGAAGAGGATCGCGTAGGCCACGAGGAGGACCCCGGTGGTCTGGTAGAGGGGCGGGGCCAAGCGCGCGCACACGGTGATCAGCGCGAGTGCGACGACGATGCCGGGGAGGGCGTTGGCGACGTACAGGCTTCGCTCCAGCAAGGTGCTGAGCTTGCCGCGATACCTGACCGACAGCCAGGCGACCGGCAGGGCCAGCACCGTGGCCAGCAGCGCCGCGGCCAGCGCGAGGCCGATGGAGGTGGTGGCGGCGGTGGTCAGGGCCGCGATGGGGAACGCCGTCGAGGCGCCGACGATCATCCAGTACGTCAGGCTCGCCAAGGGCACCCCGAGTGCGAGGACCACGATGGCCAGGACCGCGCCCAGCATGGGCACGGTCAGCCGGCCGAGTCCTACGCGCTCGGCGGCGCGCGGCGCCCCGCTGCCAACCCTTGCGTACCGCTGTCGCCCACGTACGGCCAGTTCCGTGGTGAGCAGCACGGTGCAGCACAGCACCAGGACGCCGGCCAGCATGTTCGCCGCAGGCCCGTTGAACGCGGAGCGGTACTGGTCATAGATGGCGGTGGTGAAGGTCGGAAAGCGAAGCATCTGCAGCGCGCCGAACTCCGCGAGCAGGTGCAGCCCGACCAGGAGTGTGCCGCCGAGCAGGGCCGGCCGAAGCTGCGGGACCACGACCCGGGCGAAGGTCCGCCACCGCCCGAGGCCGAGCGCCTGGGCGGTCTCCTCCATGGCGGGGTCGAGCCCGCGCAGAGTCGCCGCGACCGGCAGGTAGACCAGCGGGTAGTAGGACAGCGTGACCACGAGCAGCGCGCCGCCATAGCTCTCGACCCGTGCGGTCAGGGACACCCAGCCGAAACTGGTGACGAAGGCGGGGATCGCGAGGGGCGCCGCGAGGAGCACGTTCCAGATCCGGCGGCCCGGCAGTGTCGTGCGCTCCACCAGCCAGGCCGCCCCGGTCCCCACGGCGGCACTGAGGGCCATGCCCCCCAGCGCCAGGCGGCCGGTGTTCACCATCAGCTCACCGACGCGGGGCCGTACGAGGAGCCGCCACGCCTCGTCCCAGCCGGTGCTGACCACGTACTCGATGACGAACAGGAGCGGCACGGCGGCCAGGAGCGCGACGAGGGCGCACACCAACAGCAGGACAGGCGGGTACGCCACGCTGCGGCGCCCCACCTGGCCTATCGCCCGACGGCCGGACTGGACGCTCAGAGCAGCCCTGCCTGCTGCATCAGGGCGACCACCTTCGGCCCGTTGAGGCCGGCGATGTCCACGTCGGGGGCGCCCAGCTGGCTCAGCGGCTTGAGTTTGGGATTGGTCGGGACCTGTGCCGAGACGGAGTACTCAAGCGCGCTGCTGCGCGCGAGGATCTGCTGCCCGTTCTGGCCGGTCAGGTATTGGACCAGTTGCTGGGCCTCGGCCTGGTGCTTGCTGGACTTGAGCACCCCGGCCCCGGAGACGCCCACGAACGCACCGGGGTCCTTGTGGCCGAAGAAGTGCAGCTCCACGTTCTTGCTGTTGGCACCGGACTCCGCACGGTCCTGATACCAGTAGTAGTGGTACACCAGCCCGGTCTGGATCTCACCGGCGTTGACGGCCTTCATCACCGCGCTGTTGCCGTCATAGACCTTGGCGTTGGCCTTCAGGCCCTTCAGCCACCCGGCCGTAGCGGCCTCGCCCTTCAGTGCCAGCACCGCACTGACGATCGCCTGGAAGTCGGCTCCCGCGGCCGCGACGCCGACCTCGCCCTTCCACTGCGGTGCCGCCAGGTCCATGATCGATGCCGGGAGCCCCGGGGCGGTCAGCTGCTTGGAGTTGTAGGCCAACACCGTCGAGCGGGCGGCGAAGCCGACCCAATCGCTGTCGGCAGGCCGGTAGGCCGCCGGCACCTGAGCGATCGTGCCGGCGGAGACCTTCGTGAACAGGTTCTTGCCGTCCACCAGCGTCATCGCAGGCGAGTTCTCGGTGACGAACACATCGGCCGGTGACGCCGGACCCTCCTGGACGATCTGATTGGCCATCTCCGGATCCTCACCCGAGCGCATCCGGACCTTGATCCCGGTCTCCTTGGTGAAACCGTCGACCATCAGCTTCATCAGGTCCTCGTGCTGAGCGTTGTAGAGAGTAAGCGTCGGCTTTCCTCCCGATCCGCCATCGCCCGACCCGCCCGAACCACCGCACCCGGCCGTAGCCAGCGCCAGGACCGCGGCCCCTGCCGCCGCCAGTAGCTTTCGTCCGCCCCTGCGCATCTCACTCCTCCGTTAGGTGACCCTAACTTTCACTTAGGCGAGGCTAAGGTCAACAGGGACGATCTGTCTAGTTCGGCCGTATCCGATCCCGGGCGAGTCTTTTACGCGCCGGTCAGCTGGGAGCGCAGGGTGCCGTAGGCCCATTGTCCCCACCGTTCGGGAGACCACCCTCGGTCGCGCACGAGCACGAGGTACAGCTGGGGGCTGAGCAGGCCGAACAGGACGTCGGCCGCGTGCTCCGCCGACAGCTCCTCGCGAGCGTCCGGCTTGCCCACGAGCGCTTGCGCGGCGGTCAGGTAGACGGTGAATCTCGGGTCGGTGTCCCGCTGCCACGCCTCGGCGAGCTCGGGCTCGATCGTGGCGGCCGTGCGAAGGACCTCGACGATCGGGGCGATCCGGCCAAGGATCTCGCGCGCGCCCTCTACGAGCTCCCGGAGCTGAGCGTCGGCGGTGTCTGCGGCGAGGGCGTCACGGAACCATTGCCGCTCCATCGTGGGCACCGGCTCGTCGTCGCCGGCGACTGTGATGTCGGCAAGCTCCTTCAGCACGGTGCGCTTGTTGCCGAACGTGAAGTAGATCGTCTGCACGGCGACGCTCGCTCGGTCGGCGATGTCCTGCAGCGCCGTCGCGCCGTACCCGCGCTCGACGAACAGCTCCCGCGCCGCCTCCAATATGCGCCGCCGTGTCTGCCTGGCCTTCTCGGCTCTTTTGTTTCCGCTCTTGACCTGCGCCATGACTGAAGCTTATATCTAGAGAGTGACTCTAGAGTTGAACTCTAGCGAGAGGATGAGAGGCCGATGCAGTCCGTCATCAACACCGAGCAGGCCAAGGCGTGGAACGGCCACGAAGGTGCCCATTGGGCCGAGAACGCCGACCGGTACGACGCGATGGCCGCCGGAATCAACGACCCGCTGTTCGCGGCCGCCACGATCGGCGAGCACGATCGTGTGCTGGACGTCGGGTGCGGCACTGGGCTGGTCACCCGGCTGGCCGCTCGCCGCGCCTCCCGGGGCACGTCCACCGGGATCGACCTGTCCGCGCCGATGCTTGAGCGGGCCCGTGCCACCGCGGCCAGGGAGGGCCTCGCGAACGTGACCTTCGAACGCGGCGACGCGCAGGTCCATCCCTTCCCGCCCGGCGGCCACGACCTGGCCGTCAGCAGGGGCGGGGTCATGTTCTTCGCCGACCACGTCGCCGCGTTCGCCAACATCCGGCGCGCTCTGCGGCCGGGCGGCCGTCTGGTCTTCGCCTCTCCGCAGCCGGGCAATCCCGACGGCGACCACGCCCGGGCGTTCGCAGCGCTGGGGCCGCTGATGCGCGGTCCCTCGCCCGCTCAGCGCGGAATGGGCTCGCTGACCGACCGGGGCCGCATCCACGAGGTCCTTACGCGGGCGGGGTTCGAGAACGTGTCGGCCGAGCCGGTCGACGTGCCGGTGGTGTGGGGCCGAGACGCCGACGACGCCGTCGACTTCTACTTCGCCACCGGACCGGTCCGCTTCAACCTCACCGATGTGGACCCGGCCACGCTCGAGCGGGTCCGCGGCGAGGTGTGCTCGGCGCTCCGGGCCTACGAGACCCCAGAGGGTGTCCGCCTGGGCGGCGCGGTATGGATCGTCACCGCCACCCGCCCCGCCGCGGACTGACCGGCCGTCAAGGGGCGATTCTTCGCCGTGGGTGTGAGCCGGCGTTGCAGCTCACACCCACGGCCGGGATGCGAGGCTCAATCCCCCTTGCCGGCGCTCAGCCGAATAAGGAAGATCGACGCGGCCAGTGCGAGCGCGAGGAGGCCGAGGACGCCGAGTTCGAGCAGGAGGTTCGTCGGCACTTGTCCCGTTGCCGACTGCTCGAACCTCCCGGCCACGATCAGGATCCGCCGGACGACGGCAATGAGGCCGATGAACAGGAAAGGCTCGGCGACGATCTCGTGCGTCCGAACCACGAAACGAAGGGTGTAGAGGAGCTCGCCGACGATGAGCGCGAGCAGGATCCGGTCGAGCACGATGAGACTGATCTCGGCAGCGTTCTTGTGCGTGGAGTAGGCGCCCACGATGGCCTCGACCGCTCCGACCAGCACGAAGACAGCCGCCGCCGCCAGCAGCAGCCCGACAACCCCGTAGAGCACGGACTCGAACGCGACGAGGGTCCCCCGAAGGAGCCCACCCACCCGCTCAGCCGGCGTCGATGGGGATCGGCCACCGTTCCTGCCATCCGGTTCGATCTGTTCCGAGCTCACACCCGCAGTCCTACCACGCGCCTTCGAGCAGGCTCGGCGCCGGACATGAACTAGTACGACTCGGTCGCCGCAGCGGCACGGCCAGGGTTCTCCTGGACATCGAGGGCAGCCGCACCGATGCTGGCGGGGAGCAGCGTCAGAACACGATGGAAGCCGCGGGCCAGCCATCTCCTGCCCCCGGCCGCCAGGAGCAACCGGTCCAGCACCCCGGTGCGCAGCACCGTCATGGTCAGCGCGACATGCGACCGCTCACCGGCCGCGCGGATGGTCCAGTGCACGTGAGCGATCGTCCGGCGACCGACCGCAGCCGTGCCCCCCAAGCCACGCGGGGGATGCAGGCACGTGATCGTCGTCTCGACCGTCCGGCGGATCCCCAGGGGCCCGCAGATCACGATCCTGGCGCCGAGCCGGTCGGCCGCGAAGGCGTCCAACCGAAATTGGCGGCCGCCCATCCTCTGGTGGTTGGGCAAGTGCGAGAGGAAGCCGTACACCGTCTCCGCGGTCACCTCAATCAGGAGCCCCGCGGTCACCGGTGCCACAGCCCTCACGCCCGGCTCCGCGACCCTCACGTTCTCACAGCGCAGGTTTCAGTCCCCATTTCGCGGGCTCGGCGGGTCATACTGCGTCAGGAGCCCCCGAGCGTGCCCGGAGTCCACTATGGAAGCGTTGACCATCCTGACCCTAGGGGTTATCTGTTTGGCCGCGGCCGCCGTGGGCGGTGGATTGAAGATTTACAAGGCGGAGTTCCCGCACATCGCCTCAGTGCGACGTCAGGCGCTGCTTGCGGCGGTGGGCGCACTCGCCGTCGGCGTGGCTCTTGTGCTGCTCTTCGTGACGAAAACCGGCGGAGGACGCGGCGACGATCAAGCGGCGTCACGGACCGGCGAGACGAAGGTTTCGCCGTCTGGCCGGTTAGGCTCCACATCCCCGGTCGCAGAGACGCCCGGCAATGTGTTCTGGCGGGGCGAGCGAGAATTCGAAGGGACCGCGACCGCATACGATCTTGACGCCATACCCGGCAGCCCCGAGGGAAACGATGAGCTGTCCTACGACGCCGCAACCCGGAAACTGGGCATGAGCTATTCCTCGGATTCCGCGGCCTGGCCCGGACCGGGCACGCCCACATCTGCGGACTGCCGGCGTCGAGTCAAAACCCACCGGCAACAGGACATCCAAGTCCGGCCAGAGACCATGGCCTGCCTGATCACCGATCAGAATCGTGTCGCATTCATCCGGGTCAAAGCGTTCGCAACCCGCGACGGACACGAGGCGGCCGTGGCCGAGGTCACCATCTGGAACCCTCGCTAGGCCGGCCCAACGCCCGCACCACCACCGAGCGAGCACTGCCAGTAGCCCACTCGTCCCGATGGGCTCGGCCCCGGCCCATCATTGATCGCGTTAAAGGAATAGGGAGCGGATCGCGTCTTCGGACCGGCCGATGATGGCTGGTCCATCGTCGACGGTGATGATGGGCCGCTGGATCAGGGTCGGGTGCGTGGCGAGCGCTTGGAGCCAGCGGCTGCGGGTGTCGGCGTCCCGCGGCCAGGTCTCGAGGCCCAACTCCGCTGCGGCCGGTTCGCCGACTCGGGTGATGTCCCAGGGCTCCAGCGCGAGTCTGGTCAGGATCTCTTGCAGTTCCCCCACGGTCGGCGGCTCGTCCAGGTAGCGGCGCACGGTGTACTCGGCGCCGTGGGCGTCCAAGAGGGACAGTGCGGAGCGGCACTTGGAGCACTCGGGGTTAATCCAGATCTCCACGGCGAGAGTCTTCCTTGTTCGGTGATGGTGAGGGATCCGGTTTGCATGAGGCCGGCGGCGGCGAGATGCCGCGGCGGTGCGCCGATCACCCCGACGGGGATGAGCCACACCGACGGGTCTTTGACGATCTGCGAAGCGCTGTCGAAGAAAGACCAGGCTCGTCACCCACGCACCGATCGGCAATGGCCTGTTGCAACGGAGTCGCCATGGCTACCTCCTATTTCACTAATGAGTGTTAGCTATATGCGGCGTAGTTGTCAACAGA
>JAOPYH010000276.1 GCA_025964715.1 Streptosporangiaceae bacterium
TCGTGCCGGACGTGAAGTTGCGGGTGAAGCGGCCGATCCGAATCCCCCACGACGTGAACCCGCGCTGCGTGAAGCGGAAGAACAGCGGGCCGAAGCGGACCGTCTTCCTGGCGATGAACCTCATGCCGCCACCCCGTGGTCCCGGCTGGTGCCGTGCGGGCGCTCGCTGATCAGCGCGGTGATGGTGGCGACGCCACGGTCGCTGTAGCTGTAGCGGCCGCACCGGATGTTCTCGGACGCGGCGACGTCCATCGCGAGGCCGATCTGCCGGCGCAGGACGTACTCGAAGATCAGGACCCGGACCTTGCTGGGCAGGTCGGGGTGCATGGGCGGGACGGCGAGCAGGGTGTTGGCGTCGACGCGGATGGCGAGACGCTGACCGGGGGCGGCGGTCACGATGCGGCGGGACATGGCAGGCTCCTGCGTACTTGAGGTAGAGCCAGGGGGCGGGGCGGGGCTGGCAGGCCCCGGTGGAGGGCGCCCGGCCGGGCTGGCAGGCCCGGCCGGGCAGTGCCTGATCAGGCGGCGTGCAGCCGGCCGTCGTGGGTGGTGTCGCGCCGGGCGGCGGCGAGCTGGGCGTGGGCGTGGTCCAGCCGGATGCGCAGCGCGCGAGCGGCGATGATCCCGGGGATGGCGGCCGCCGCGGCCAGGAGCGGGACCAGGGCGCTGTCAGCGCCGCCTGTCAGGTACGCCACGGCGGTGACGACGACGGCGACGCAGGCGAATGCAGCGACCTGGTTCTTGGCCGTGGGCCGCCACGGCCGCATGGACGTGATCTCGGACATCGGGAGGGTTCTCCTCTAGTTGATGTTCTCGGCGAGGGTCTCGTGCCGGTCCAGGTACTCGGTGATCGCCAGGTTGACGACGGCGTTCATGGTCCTGTTGTCGGCCTTCGCGTACGCCTTCAGACGGGCGTGGAGGTGTCCCGGGAGGCGCGGGTGGATGACCACCCGGTCCAGGTCGCTGTTCTCGGTCACCTCTCTATGCTACATGAATATAGCTGCTAGCTATATCGTAGAAGCGCGGTCTGGGTCACTTATTTCCTACGGTGTCGACCGGCCGGGGGAGCCTGCGATTTCAGATCGCGTGGGAAGACGACCGCTTGCCCGTTCGGCGATCTGTGACGCTCTTGGATATGTCCCAGCGCCCGGATGTGTCTGGTCGGGTAGTTAGAGTCATCTCGTGCTGCTGTTAGACGGTGACCTGCGCAAGGGGCTCGAGCTCGAGCGTCTGGTCACCGACTCGTGGGATCGCGCCACGCTCCAACGCTGGAGCGTTGAAGTGCACAGCACATAAGTGAGCGAGGCGCCCCTTGCCGGACGCCCCGCTCTACGTCCTCAACCAAGACGGCCTGGCAGCCTGTCGGAAAGAACGTAACTCCATGCTCGCATACATCCTGCGGCTCCTCATGCCCGCTGTCTACGGCTCCCGCCGGGAACCGCTCGTACGGTGGGCCATCATCTGGATGATGGTCGTCACGCTGGTCCTCGTTGTGCGAGTGCCGATGAGCTGATCCCCTGAGAGTCAGAAGGGCCCCCTCTCGAACCTGAGAGGGGGCCCTTCAACATCCTGCGGTGCAGCAGCGCCGTGACCAGGTACCCCACCGCCGGCGCCACCAGACCGACGACGGGCACAGCGGTGAGGAATCGCCCATCGCGGGCCGCGACCATGAGCGCGACACCGTAGGAGAGCACCACGAAACCGAACGTCACCCAGCACCAGCCGTGTCGCTTCACGGCACGTCAACGAGCCTGCCGGGTGCCCGGTCGGGTCATAGCTACTCGGCGTCCGGCAGGCCGTCCTCGAACATCGCCCCGAGTGCGGCCGCCGCGGGGTTGTCCCGCATCCGCAGCGCGCGGTCGTAGCGGGCGGTGGTGCTCACCGAGGCGTGCCCCATGAGGGCCTGCACGTCCAGGATTGCCACCCCGGCCTGCAGGGCCAGGGTCGTCGCGGTGTGTCGGAGGGAGTGCGGCGTGATCGTCTTGGTGATCCCCGCGTCCTTCGCCAGCGCACCGAGCGTGTAGGCCGCGGCCTGCCGCGTCATGCGCTGCCCATCCGTGCGCTGGAACATCGGCCCGCGCCGGCCGCGCATGTAGCGGCGGAGCGCGCGGGCGGTCGGGTCGGGCACCGGGACGAGCACGGAGTCGGAGGACCCCTTCCGGACCGCCCGGACCATCCACTCGTCGCCGTCGCGGACCAGGTCGCCCGTGTCCAGTTCGCACATCTCCGACACGCGGAGCCCGGTCGTCACCAGGAGCATCACAAGGGCGTACTCCCTGCTCCCGCGCTGTTGGGCGACCCGCAGCATGGTGTCGACTTCGTCCTTGGACAGGCCGAGCGTCTTGGACCTAGTGCTCACCTTGGGCCGCTTCGACCCGAGGGTCGGGTTCGGGATGACCTGGTGGCGGCTCTGGCGCTGGCAGTAGCTGTAGAAGCTCGAGGCGGCAGCGATCTTCCCGGCGATGGTGGAGTCGGAGAGCCTCCGGGAAGCCTTGTAGCGGCCGACGTGCTCCGCGGTCTGCAGGTGCCGCCGGTACTGCTCGACGTGCCAGGGCAGCATGACGAAGACGTCGTAGCCGTTCTCGTCGGCCCATCGGAAGAACGAGCCCGGGGCGCGCTCGGCGGTGAAGTCGGCGGTGCCGTCTCGCCAGCTCCACCCGGGCACGTCGCGGGCGTACCTCTCGGCGGTGTGGCGGGAATCGTTCTCGTGGGACTCGATCCACGCGCGGGCGAGAGCGTCGCGCGCGTCCGCTCCGGGGACGGCGAGAGTGCCGCCGGAACGCGGGCCGGCGTCAGCGGGGACCAGTTCGGCGGTGATCGGGTCGGTCAAGACGGCCCTCCAACAGACGTTGCATACGACATGTTATGTCGCAACTGATGCTACCGAACGAACGGTCGGTAAGGTCAGTATCTACGCTGGTCCGCTACGCCACTTGACGGTGACGCCGTCCGGGTCGAACTTCCACTTGCCCCGACCCGCCGGGAGGATCGTCACGTCTGCGAGCGCGGCGACGATCGCTCGTCGATCACCGATCGGCAGGACCGCCCACTTCTCTGCGGCCTCCGCGCCGGCGGACGCCACGTCGATCAGTGCCTGGGGAACATGCCTCGGCCGTGCCCGCTGCTCGGCCGCGCGGATCTTCGGCTCCGTCCGGGCGCGCATGTCGGTGTACTCCTCGAGCGAAAGCTGGTCGTCGTCCCACGCCTGACGGGCCGCCCGCAGCTTCAGCTTCAGCCGAGCGGCCTCCGCTGCAGCCTCCGCAACCCCGGGGTCATCTCCCTGCTCGAGCTCGGCGACCACGTCTGGCCGGGAGAGCCTGCGGACGATCAGCATCTCGACGAGATCGTCGACCAGGGTCTGCGTACGACTCACCTTGTGGCAGACCCGGCACGAGTAGCTCGGCGGACGGTGGTGCCCCTTCCCGCTGACCGACTGCGCCACCACGCGCATCCTGCCGTCGCATCCCTCCCGGCCGCACCGGAAGATCCCCGTGCCCAGGTGCCGCGCGTAGGTCGGGTTGCGGAACTTGTCCCGCGCCGGGTCCTTGAACATCTCGACGAGGCGGTCGTGCTCGTCCTCGGTGATGATCGCCGGCCAGGTCCCCCGTACGCCCTCGAGCACCTGCCCGTGGTGCACCCGCAGGCGTGCGTAGGTGGGGCGCAACGCGAGGATGCGCAGATTCCCGGGGCGCCACTGCTTCCCCGTGGCGGTGGGCACCCCGCGGCGGTTCAGGTCGGCGGCGATGGCGTTAGCCGGCTCCCGGGTGAGGAGGCGACGCACGATCTCGGCGACGATCGGACCCTGCTCCGGATGTAGCGCGCGGCCGATCGTGTGGCCGGTATCGGGGTCGACGACACGGCGGTAGCCGTAGGGCACGCTCCCGGCCGGACGGCCAGCCGCCGCTCGGGACTCGGCTGCCCTGCGGGTCCGCTTCGAGATCACGGCGGACTCACGGACCGCCAGCGCGGCGCCGAGGTCCAAGATGAAGCCGTCGTCCGCGTCCGTGAGGTCGTGCAGCCGGCCGCCCGTGCCGATCTGCACGTCGGAATCGGCGCACGCCGCGAACAGCGCGGCGAACACCGGCCGATCACGACTGGCCCGGCTGATCTCCCACACCAGCAGCGCGTCGACGTCGCCGCCGTTCACCGCGTCCATCGCGCGCTGCCAGCCGGGACGGGCACGGCCATTCGCGTACCGGCTGGCCGACAGGCCGTCGTCGCGGTACGTGCCGGTGATCGTCCACTCCTCGCGCTCGGCCCACTGGCGCAGCTCGGCAAGCTGGTCATCCACGCTCTTTGAGCGTTCGGTCCGCTCGATGCTGACCCTGCCGTACAGGGCGACCCGGCGGGCACCGGTGGCGTTGCGCATGGGGAAAAGGCTACAGTGCGGATTGATCACCCGTCACCACGGCGTAGAGGACCGCGGCGTAGGCAGCCGCGGCGATCGTGCCGATGGCGTCCTCGA
>JAOPYH010000304.1 GCA_025964715.1 Streptosporangiaceae bacterium
ACGCACCGGCGAGGAGCCACGTCCCCTGCAGTTTCAGGACCCGGCAGCGCCGGCGCCGCGGTTGCCCACCATTCCCGAAGAGGATGAGTCCGGCGAGTTCGGCGGGCCGCCGGAGGACATGCCCCCGGATCCCGGCCCCTCCGCACCCACCTCGACGAAGCCGCCGGCGACGAAGCCGCCGGCGGCTGAGAAACACGTCCGGTGGGCCGATGAGCATGGCGGCAAGCTGGCCCAGGTCGCCGGTTCCACGTCCGAGCAGACCGAGCGGCTGTTGCCCAAGGGTCCCGGTACGGCGCCGGCCGCCCAGGTGCCCCGGGAACGGGTGGCGCGGGCGCCGTCGTTGCCCACGATCCGCGAGGAGCCCGGCGCCCTGGCCGAAGCGCTGGAGGCACGGCTGGCGCGGGAGGCGCTGCCACCGCACGACGGGACGTCGGCGGACTGCGTGCCCCGGCTGGAGGCGCTGTGGCGGGAGTTCTACGACGGTCCGGCGGTGGTCCGCGACGATTTCACGGTCGGTTCCGCGCGGCCGGAGGATGAGCTTGCGGCGATCATGGGCGGTGACTGGCGGCCGTTCAATGGTTCGCCCGAGGCGATCCTGCCGCAGGTGGACCGGCTGGGGCCCGGCGCGACGGCCTTCGTGCTGGCCTTGTCGCCGACCGGTCCGGGCCATGCGTTCGCGTTGCGCAACGAGGGCGGGGCCCTGTTCTGGGTCGAGACGCAGGAACGGCCGGGGGCGCGGGTGTTCGACGTCGCGGACGACCCGCCGGCGCCGATGATCGACGCGCGGGTGATCGTGGTGGACGCGACCGGCCGCGCGGTGCCGCTGGATGACCTGACGCAGGCGGCGAACACGCTGGACGGCCAGTTGCTCGCGCGGCGCGATCGGAAGCAATACGGCGCGCAGGGCCGTGAGCTGGAGCTCGTCGCGTATGTGGTCCACGGCCACAGTGACGCGTGTTTCGTGGGCGGCAGCGAGGAATATCTCGTCCAGAACCGTACGACCGGTGTGGCCGTGAAAACCGACAGCGCGGGACTGTACGTCGCCGGCGGCCGTTACTTCGGCTCGAAACGGGCGGCACTGGCGTCCAGGCGGGGGCGGGTCACGATCGCAACGGTCAAGATCATCGAGATCGTCACCAAGCCGGAGTGGGTGCTCCCCGGGGAGAGCAACCGGTACGACCCCCAGGTGGTCGAGG
The DNA here is from genome assembly GCA_025964715.1 of Streptosporangiaceae bacterium. Lineage (GTDB taxonomy): Bacteria > Actinomycetota > Actinomycetes > Streptosporangiales > Streptosporangiaceae > Actinomadura_C. The sequence continues at coordinate 1,197 of JAOPYH010000304.1, forward strand.
CCGGGGTTCGGGATGTGGTCAGGCGGCTGAAGAGGGCGGTGAGGCTGCGGAGCGGCGCCGGCGGGCCCGGTTTCCGCGGCACCACGGTGGATGAGCTGTTCGGTGACGATCCCGCCTACCGGATGGGGGATAACGCCGACGACCTGACCGTCTTCCGCGCGCCCGGAATCCCCAACACGACGAACGTGCAGGTCACCGACGGAGTCCCGCTGCCGGCCGTACCGTCCTTCCTGCTGGCCACCCAGAGGTTCTCGACGCACCCGGACGTCGTCAGGTACCTGCGGCACGGGTTGCGGTTCGGCGACGACGCGACGCGGATTTACCTGGACGAGCGGGTGGGCCGTCGCGTCGGCCGGTTCGCGGGTCCCGCGATGGAGTACGTGCCCGGGGTCGCCGACATACGGGCGTCGATGACACTCCTCTACACGCACGGGTACGCCGCGGCCCGCGTCTTTCTGCTCGACGACGGTCGGGCGAAGAACCTGTTGGTGGGCGCCCTGCGCACCTCGTTCGCCGGCATCCGGGAGTCGCTGCGGGCCGACGACGGTGCGTTCCTCGAGCGGATGTACGACCGGATCCGGGAGATGCTGGAGGACGCCATCCGGGAACGACTCGGACGTCACATCAGCGCCTACGAGCGAGGAAGGCGCCCGCTCCGGCTGCTCGAGTACCCGTTGAGCAACGACGAGATGACCCTCGGCGACTACGTCGACAACATGCTGCTGCCCCAGGAGCGGGTGCGGGTGCGGGTCTCCCAGAACGACGCGATCAACGTCCGGACCGACTACGACGACACGGACGACAACCACGGTGCCGTCGAGCTCGAGCTGGTCCTGGTGGAGACGCGCGACATGGGTGCCGTCGAGGAGAGTTTCGAAACGGCCGAGCCCAAGTTCTCCCGCTTCGCCGGTCTCGCGCGGTCGGCGTATGACGTGGCCCGGCGGGCGAGGCTCAACGGCACCACGGTCGAGGGCCAGGGGTACATCGCGGCGTTGACCGAGGCGGTGCACGCGGTCAGTGCTTATCGGCCGGCCGGCCGCGGCGACATCGTGACCGATGTTCGCGACTTCCTGGACTCGGTCGCGCGAACGGCCCCGGATGCGGTGAGGGCCCCGATCTTCCGGGGCAACGTCACCACCAACCTGCAGGCCGACGCAGTCACCGAGCTGAGGGACCTGATTCGTTCTGGAGATCGGACCGCCGCCCGGCGGGTGAGAGCCGCGATCGAGGCGATCAAGCACGCGTACCGGGGCGAGTCTTCGGTGCGGTCCGGGCATGGCGAACTGGCCCACCTGCGGCGGCGCGCCGACCGGGTGATCAGCACCCTGCGCAGGTACGCGTACCACGCGCGCGAGGCGTACCCGAGCACGGAGTACGTCAACCGGGTCGCGAGCCGGGCGTCCGGGTGGACCAGGCAGCACGCGCCGTCAGAGGGGCCGCAGTGGCATGAGGTGCGCTCGCCGGACGGGCTCACCGTCGGGCGGGTGTACTTCCCCGAGAGTGACTGGCGGTTGCGGTCGCCGTTCTACGGCGAGCTCCAGACCGCCGAGTTCCGGACGTGGTCGGGAGGGCCGGGGCACCGGGTCAGCGCGCCGGTGCAGGTGCCGCTCGGGGATCGCAGCCGCATGTACGTCCTCGGCGGACATGGTTCGGAGCTCGGCGATATGCGGTGGATCGCCGAAACCGTGGCCCCAGAGATCATCAGGTGGGGCTTCACGAGCCTGCTGCTCGTTCGCTGCGCGCCCGACACAGCCGACACCGCGGACACCGCCGGGGCTCCACCGGCGGAGTCACGGGGCCTGCGGAGGGTGGCACGGGAGTTCGGTCTGACGATCATCGAGACGACCGGGGCGGTCGCGCCCACGCCCGGCGTGATCAATCTTCTGCCTGACGCCGGTGGGCGGGCCACCCAGGTGCGTGCCTACCTTCCCGACGGGACCGTCGATCATCCCGGTGCTTCGCAGGGACGCGCCGCCGGGTCTTGGCGGGCATCGTACGCTTGGCCGGGCCGGTCCGATGACGCCCGCCTGTATCGGCCACTACCCGGTCTGTTCGGCCGTCCGAGCCGCCGGGAGGCCGAGCGCCCCGGCTGGCACGCCGGGATCATGTTGCACGAGATCCGCGATGCGAACGGGCGGTTCCACGGCCTGGCCTCCTACGCGGCGGAGGAACTGGAGAGGCGCAGGCCGGCTCTGCCGGACGTGCCGTCGCTCACCTCTTACTCGGCCTGGCACATCGGCACCGACCACAAGCCCGTGCCGATCGCGCGGCCGCTGCCCAGCGGTCCGGGCGCCCGTACCTTCCACTGGTTCTCGCACGGCACCGCGGGCTCCGTCGCCGCCGCAACGCACGGCGGCGGGACCCGCTCGCTCGGCGCGGACGACCTCGTCGGCCTGATCGCGAATCGGCTGACGGACTTCACCGACATCATGGTGTGGTCCTGCCAGACCGCGCCGGCCCCCGAGCGTCAGGCCACACTCGCCCTCGCCACCCGGATCAGCGCGTTGACCCGGCGCCGCGCGCACGTACCCGAGTGGGCGACGGCCCTCGACCGCAACCCCGGGACGGGCGGCACCGCGGCCCACACCTACCCGGCTCCCGACGGCCGCGAGACCGGCTGGACGTCGGTCTCCCCCGAGGGCGACTCCGCCTTGGTCCCCGGCTCCGAGATTCCCGCACCGGTGGCCGTGGCGCACCCCGGAACCCTGGTCGAGCTGCCGGTCGTGCCCGAGGAGGGAGAGTCGTTCGGCAGTGCCCTCGCGCGGGGACTGGACCGCGCCGCGTCCATCCTGCCGAGCCTCGCCGGAGCGCGGGGCGAGCCGCGCGCGGAGAGCGAGCCCTCCGAAGCCGCAGACGCCCCGTACCACCGGCTCGTCGCGGGCCTGACGGAGGAAAACCTGCCCGACTCTGCCCCACTCATCGACGTCGGCCGGCACGTCCACGTCGCTGATCTCGAACGCGCCGGGGTCGTCCTGACGTCCGCGGATCGAACCCAGGCGGTCCTGCAGAAGGGCATGCTTGCGGTCGCGCCCGACCTCGGCCGCGTTGAGCGGTTCCGGCTGGCGATGGACATCGCGCCTGTCACCCGCGACACGCAGGCGAAGATGGCGGAGGCTCTCGCCGCCGTCGCCCGGGGGATGGGCGTGAGGGTCGTCCTCGGCGAGACAGTGGACGGCCCGGCCGGCCGGCCGGCCTACCCGGAGCCCGAATCCCGCAACTCGCCGCCCGGGCACTACCAGCGGACCGGCGCGGGGACGGCGGAGTTCGAGGACGCCTCGTTCAACCTGTACCAGATGCACGGCGTCGGGGACGGGTTCGGCGAGGCACTGGCGCACACGCTTCGCGACAGGGTGCCCTACCTCGATCCACCCGCCACCGCCGACGCCCTGTACCACTGGGTGGGGAATCAGGTGACCCCGTACGAGTTGCCGCCCCATGTGCCGGTCGAGCAATTCCGCGCGACGCTGACGAGCGGTGCCCGTGGTGGCTGGGTCAGCGAGGTGGCCGCGCTGGTGACCGCGCGGCGGCTGGGCGTGCCGATAGCGGTCGCGAGCCCGAATGGCGCGATCCGCCGATACGGACCCGACGGGCCGGCGACCGTGCTGCTGGTGCAGGAGCCCGATGGCCGTTTCCTCGCCGCGACGCGACCGGAATATTCAGACGCCGACTACGCGGCCACCGACTCGGATCCCGACTTCGACAACTCCGAGGAGTCCGACTCGGAGGATGAGACGCCGCCAGATGAACTTCGTGCGGAGTTCGAGCAGTTCTACTTCGCGCATCCCCGGGACACGACCTATGCGGCGCAGCCGACGGTCGGCTTCGGAACCAGCCTCTACGGGCCTCGGCCGGAGAGATTCATCGCGGCGAGATCGGGGTCGAGTCAGGGCGGGCGGCCCGTCTACCGGAGGGATGACGAGCCCTTGTACCGCTGGGACTCGCGCCCGCCCGAGGTGATTTTCTCCGAGGGCTTCCGGCCGCGGTCGGACACGCTTCCCAAGAGTCTCCGGCTGTACCAGAAATGGCTTGACAGGAGCGGTGTGGTCAGCGCAACGCGAAGCCGTGAACCCGATGTCGTGTCGCCGCGGTTGAATTCGGACGGATTCACCTATCGGTATACGCTCACGGCTCCTGGCGGGATCGACATGGTCGCCACCCTGAACGTCAACGCGTATCCAAGTATGCAGGAGGTGATCTTCTGGAAGGGGATCAGGCCGAAATACATCGAACGGGTCGAGGTATTCCGGTGTGTCAACGATGAACTGGAGCTGGTGAACAGTTGCCTCAGGGATGAATTCTTCGGTGGGCGACCGCCGCAGTGACGAAATTCGAATTCTTCGAGCATGGATCGAGGCAAAAGTGAGTGCCGAGCGGGGCGATGTGCAGGAACGGCCGGCGGCGGAGGCCGCCGAAGACCAGGCGATCGAGGAGCGGATCGAGGGGGCGACCGACAACATGCCCCCTATCCCGGACTCGATCCGTGAGGCTGGACGGCTGGCCCCAGATCATTGGCTCGGCATGGTCGACCCCGCCTGGACCGGCGAGGACGCTCCGCCCCCGTGGGCGGTGGTCGGCCAGTGGCGTTCGAGCCTGGACGGGGAGATCGTGGAGTGGCGCGACAACGAGGAATACCGGCCGTCGCCGACGGCTCTCGGCTGGCCCGAGCCCGCCGACGACGTGGACGCCGCGATGCAACTGGCGGCGACGGGCTACGGTCCCGGCGAGGCCGTGACCGAGGCGCTGGCCGCCCTGCCCGAGGCGGCGGTCTTCGTCACCCCCGAGGGCGACCCGCTGCCCGCCACCGCCCCGGACGGTAAGACCCGGGTGGTCCCGGTCTTCACCTCGCCGGTCTACCTCCACGCCGCCGGCCGGTTGGCGTTCGAGCTGATGAGCGTTCGGGAACTGCTCGACCGGCTGCCCGTGGACCATCTCCTCTACCTCAACCCCTCGGCCCCGGTGAGCATGACGGTGGAGACCGACCTGGTCCGGGAGGCTCTGGACGGCGGCCCGGTGAATGCCGGTCGTGACGTCGAGGAGACCAGTGGTGACGACGTCGCCCGGCGTCCGTCGACCGTCGGTGACGACGTCCCGGTCACCCCGACGACCGCGGAATGGCGGCCCGGCCGGGCCCAGGACGCCGAAGAGATAACGCGGCCCGCCGGAGACGACAACGGCTGAGCGCCGCGAGTCCGTGGTCCTGACGTGTCATGCCGGAAACCCTGACGCGTCATGGCCGGAAATACGCAAGAATGCGGAAGAATACGTTGATCATCGGTCGCGGTGAACCGAACCCCGTGGGCTCCGTATGCGGGACTGTGGCCTCCTCTCGTCCCGAGCCTCTGCGGGCCGAGGGTCGCCCCGGACTGCCGGACGGTCCCGGGAAGGAGTGCCACCCTTGAGCGTCGCCTTCGCGGAGGCCGCAGCCGTGACCGGAGGTGGATCGTGACCCGCTGGAGCAGGGCGTCGTTCGGTCGGCCGGGTCGAGGCCGGCGGAACGGGACCGTCTCGGCCGGGCCGGGGGGCCGCGGCACCGCCGACGCGCCCGGCCGGGCCGCGGCGGTGGTCGACGAGTACGACGGACTGATCCTGCTCCGCTCCTCTCCGGGCTCCTCACCGGGACCGGACGACGCAGCCGAACTCGCCAGATCTCTGGCCACCGACGAGGCCGGCCACGGGGTGTTCACCGTGCTGGTCGGTGGGGGCGGTGTCGGCACCGAGCTTTGGAAACGGCTCGGCGTCGTGCTCGACTCCCTGCGTGACCGCGGCACGACGACCGTACGGCTGGCGCTGTCGGGCGCGGGCGGCGAGCGTCCGGACCGGCCCGCCATGGCGCAGGAGATCGCCGACGCCTGGGAGATCGAGGTGATCGCGCCCGAGGCGGGCGTAATGATCGTGCCAGGCGGCTCGCTGTTCGTCCTCGGCGACCATGCGCCGGACCGCGGGTGGCGGTCCTTCACGCGCGGCGCGGAGCCCACACCGCTTGGCCGGCGCAGCCCCGCACCGCCCTGGCAGCCCGCGCTCGCGCGACTGCCCGAACACACCGCCGGCGGATGCGTGGTCGAGCAGATTCCCGCCGGAGTACGGGTGCGGCCGGCGCGCGCACCGAGAGCGCGCGCCGGGGACCTCTGCTACGCGGTTCCGGTCGACGCTCGCCACCCGACCGTTCTCGTCGCTGCCCCGGAGCCTTCCGGCGGCGCGGACGTCCCCTCGGAAGATCTCGCCGCTCTGCTGGCCGCGTTGCCCCCCATGACCCGTTCGGCGATCCGCCTCGCTCCGTGTGGCCCCCAGGACCTGCTCCCCGCCGCTCAGGACACCGCCGACCTCCTGGGCGCCGAAGTGGAGGTACTCACCGGGCTCCCGCTGCTCGTCGGCGCCGCCGCCGCGCCCGTGATCCGGCCCGTCCTGGTCGACGGTGACGCCCGACCGACCTGGGCGCCCTTCGTCGAGGCCGTCACGTGCCGTCCGTCCGATGCCGGCGGCGTGGGGACCGCCGCCGCGCCTCGCCTGCTCCGCTTGCACCCGCCCATGCCCGGCGCCGGTGACCCGGAGCAGGGCGTCGTCCACCTCTCGGACCGGTGGCAGGTCTCGGTGACGAGGGCGGGACTGATGGTGGGACCACGAGGGGAGACGCCGCCTCTGCCCGGGCGGCCGTCGTCGCCCGGGCAGATGGCCGTCGAGGTGAACCTTGCGGACACGTTGGCCGACGACTCGGTCTTCACCGACCTGTCCCGGCTGCTGTCCGAGCTCGGCACCGATGTCCGTCCGCTCGTCACCCTCTACCCCCTCCAGCCGCCGCGCCCGTCCGGCGACGGCGGCTTTCGCCTGCTCCGGCTGGCGATAGATCACGGCGTGCCACTCGTGGAACCGTCGCCACCCGCCGACGCGCCACCCGTGCCGGCGGCGCCGGAGACACCGGCCGTCACGGCATCACGTCACGAGCGCCTCCCGGCGCAGGACGTCAAAGCGCCGTCCGAGCCGCGACCGGCGGCGAGGATGGTGTCCCCGGAGAGACCGGAGAGAGTCGTGTCCTCGGCGCCCACGATGCACGGCTCGGGGTACGCGCCGCGCTCCGCCGACCCGCCGGCCTCCGCGGAGGAGGACCGCGTCCGGACCGTCTCGGCTCCCGCCCCGGCCTCCGTGAGCCGGCCGTTCGTAACCGGCGGCACGAAACCGCTCGCGCCGATGTTCGGCAGGATTCCGCTGGCCCCGGTCACGCAGGCGTCCCGGGCGTCCCCCGGCGCTCCGGCCTCCCCGGAATCCGCCGGGACGGCCGCGGGGCGATCGCTCACCCCGCAACGACCGGTGACCCAGGCGTCTGCGACGCCCCCGGACACCCCGGCCGCCGCGCCGCCCCTGGAAGCGCCACCCGGTCTCGCCATACCTCCGACCGATGCTGCGACGCCTCCGGCCGGTCCCGCTACCTCTCCGGCCGGCCCCGCCGTGCCCGCGCCCGGTCCGGCCGCCGCGGAGGGTTCTCGGCCACTGGCCGCGGTGACGTCCGTCCGCCGCAGCACGGAGGCGGAGCGGTCGCAGTTCCGGTCACTCGTCCAGCCGGTCTGGGACCGGCACAGCGCCGCGGTCTCCCGGGCGATGACACGGATGCCCGCGCTGCGAGGCTCACAGGTGGACGCGGCGCGGACCGACCTCGTCGCGGTGCACATCTACCTCTCGGGTGGTCACGACAAGTTCGATGGCCGGGAGCGAGTACGGGCGTCCCGCGACGGTGCCGGCGTCCTCGACTCCTACACCGCCTGCCTGGTCTCCGGGCTGTGCAGGCTTCCCTCGTACCGGGGAGTCGCCGTGCGCGGCGGGCTTCCGGCCGACGGCGGGCTGGAGCGGCTCGTGCCGGGTCGGCTCCTGCGTGGGCCCTGGCCGGTCAGCGCGTTGCCGATCGGTGCCGCCGCGGACCTTTCCGCCGCGGCGGGCGGATACGTCATCTGGTCGTCCACCGGCCGCCGGGTGCGCCCGTTGCTCGGCGCCCGACCGGGCTCCGCGCCGGATGAGGTGGTGTTCCCGCCCGGCGCAGGCTTTCGCGTGCTCGAGGTGCGGTCCGAGGGCGCGGCGCCGATCGTCCTGCTGAGCGAGGTGCTCGGCTCGGGGGCGGGGATCGACGACCGGCCCGGCGTCCTTGACCGCGCTGACCGGGCCACCCTCGAACGGCTCGACGAAGCGCTGCGCGTGCAGATGCCGTCGGCGACAGGAATGTCTCCCGCCACCTGGCCGGAGCGCTGTGCCCAGCCGCTCGGCGAACGTACAGAGCGGCACAACGTCGTCTCAGCGCCTGGAGAACCGCCGGCGCCATCCGCAATCTGATCTGGACGTCAAAGGAGAATGATCTTGTCTTTCAACTCGGAATCCGACGGACACGCGGAATCCGGCGGACGCGCCGAGCCGCTCGGGGTCCGCAGACCGGTCGAGCTGCCCGAGGTGAACACCGAGACGGCCGATGACCTGGCACCGGCCTCCGGCACCCGGCCGGTGACGGAAGATGACGGGTCCGCATCCGGGTCGCGGACGCGGCCGGAGGACGCCTCGCCCACGGGTAACGAGGAGAACCTCGTCTCGGCAGAGGACATCGCCGGGGTGACGCCATCGGCCGCCGGTGCCGCGAAGGCCGAGGTGACACCGCCGGACCGGCCGAAGAAGCCGATCCTGGCCGCCGTCGCGATCGGCGGAGCCGTCCTGCTCTCGATCCCGGTCCTGCTGATCGGGACGGGGTCCCACGACGACAAGAAGCAGCGGACCACCGCTGCGGCCGACACCGTCCTGCCCGGTGACGGGCAGCAACCGCTGCCGGGCGCGTTCGTCTCCGCCTCACCATCTGCCACCCCGACCCCGACCCCGACCCCGACCCCGACCCCGTCGGCTTCCGCGAGCGCGAAGCGCAAGAAGGGCCAGCCGACGTCCGGGAAAAGCGCCACGGCCGCCAACGGTGCTGTCCACGCTCTGGGCCACGCCGGGGGGTCCAGGCTGCCCACCGGCCCGAAGTTCGGAACGGTCACCAAGGTCCTGATCAATAACGTGATGACCGGGCTGTGCGCCGATGTCCCGGGGTACGGCAAGGGAGGGGGATCCACCGCGATACAGCAGTTCAGCTGCGACGGGTCGAGCAACGACAACCAGCTGTGGGACCTGGTGGTCAATGAGAAGGGTGCGGGCCCGAACGGGGTTGATCTCTTCACGATTCGCAACAGCAAGGACAACGAGTGCTTCGATCTGCCCGGCAGCGGAGCGGTGGACAGCGGCACGCACGTGATCGAGAATCTCTGCATTGTCGGCCGTAAGGACAACCAGATGTGGTACCTGCAGAAGAGGTCGGGCCACGGTTTCTGGATCCGTAACTACTACATCCACAAGTGGTGCTTGGACGCGGAGGGTATTAATGGCGCCGGGGGCAGAGACGCCGCGCTGACCGTCGTCCAGTGCGACCCCAAGGACGACCATGTGTGGTCGTTCTCCTGACCGCTGCGCGCCGGAGGACGGAGCGTCTCGCCGCCGAGGCCATGACGGCGGCGGCGCGGGCCGAAGATTCGCCGGGCGGCGACCTCGTCGGCCAGTGGTCAGCTCACCCGGGGCTCCGGATCCGCCGACCACGCCGGATCGTCGCCGGCGGGGTCGTACGGATGGCCGCCCAGTCGCTGGAGCTGGTCGAGGTGGCGGCGAGCGGCGTTCGCCGCGTGCAGGGCCTCGGCCCGGACGCCGGGGTCATCCGCCATCGCGGACGCGTGGTCGAGCCACAGTGCCGCTTCGGCGTGCTGGTCGTCCTCGGCGCAGCGGTTGCCGGCCCGTAGTGCCGCGTCGGCCAGCTCGTCCCTGGAGACCAGCGGGCCGGCCGCCACCAGGTGACGGGCGATGTGCACGGGGTGGCGGCGCGGCAGCTCGGCCAGCGCGCGTGCCGCCGCCGCGTGCAGGACCTGCCGGCGCGCGGGGGTGAGGTCATGCAGCACCACCTCCCTGGCGAGATCGGGCATGAGGTATTTTCCGGGGCGGCCCGGAACGGCGCTCTCCTGCCAGTTCAGCACCCGGGCGATGACGGCCGCGTCGATGAGGGACAGCAGTTCCTCGCGGGAAATCGTCCGGATCTGCAACAGCAGTTCGGGGTCGAGGTCCCCGCCGGTCACCGCCACCGCCTCCAGCATCGTGAGAACCCGATCGTCCAGCTGATCCAGCCGCGCGCGCAGGACCCTGGTGACGGACGCGGGGATCTGCGCGCCGGGGCCGGTGCGCTGGTCGCAGGGCAGCTCGAGGATCTCGGTGATGAGGAAGGGATTGCCCTCACCACGCCGGTGCAGCGCCGCCGCCTCACGCTGGTGGAGTTCGCTGCCCGGAAGGCCCGGCGTGAAGCGGGTGGAGCGACGCACCAGCAGTTCGTGGACGTCCGCCACGGTGAGCTGGCGCAGCGGCAGCAGGGCGGCGCGGCTCTGGCGGACGAGCAGCGCCAGAAGCTCCCGCAGGCCGACGTCGTCGGTGTCCTGCGTGGTGCAGATCACCACCAGTGGTACGTCGCGTAGCAGCGTGGCATACATGCCCAGAAGACGCCGGAAGCCACGGTCGGCACGGTCCAGGTCCTCGATGAGGCAGATGGTGGGCTGCCCGGCCAGCCGCTCCGCCAGCTCGCGAGCGACTGCCTCGGGCCCTCCCTCCATGCGAATCTGCGGGCACAAGGCCGACAGCAGCTGACCGAGCGGGCGAAACCGGTCTTCACCCGCATCCTCCTCCGATCCGATGTCATTGCCGCAGTGACCCCATACGGCCCTGAACCCGGCGTCCGCGGCGCGGGATGCGAACTCCTCGGCGAGCCGGGACTTGCCGATGCCGGACTCTCCGGACAGCACCGCCCAGCGGGTATGGCCCTGAGCCGCGTCGTACAGGAGTTCATCGAACCTGCCCAGCTCATCCGCCCGGCCGACGAGTGGCGGTACGCCTGCCGGCCGTGTCGGGGACACGACAGGGGAGGCGTGGGGGAGGAAGGGTGCCAGAGCGGATATGTCTTGACGGAGGACGGCCAGGTGGACGTCGCTGAGCTCGGGGCCGGGGACGGCACCGAGCTCTTCGGCGAGCAACGCGCGGATCGCCTCGTAGCGCCGCAGGCCCTCCGCCGGTCTGCCCGCGAGGTACAGGGCGCGCATCAGCAACGCCCAGGCCGCCTCGCGCAGCGGAGACCGCGTGGTGAGCTCCTCGGCGATCAGGGCCGCCTTCTCGTGCTCGCCCTGCTGGAGGAGGACGGTGGCGTTCAGCTCCCCGGCGGCCATCCGGATCTGCTCGAGCCGGGTGATCTCGCGGGCGGCGAACGCGTGGTGGGCGGCGTCTGCGAGAGCGGCCCCGCGCCACAGGTTCAGGCCGTGCTCGACCTCGCGGCGGGCATCCACGAGCCGTCCCCGGGTCAGCAGTCCCCGGGCGCGGTTGACCGCCTCCTCGAAGCGAGTCGAATCGCGGGTGCCGGGAGGTGCGTTGAGCGTGTACCCGGCCGGTCCGCTGACCAGCACCGTTCCCGGCCCGCGCCGCGTGCGCTGCGGTTCCAGAACGGTGCGCAGCCTGCTGATGTGGGCGTGGATGGAGGAGACGGCACCGGCGGGCGGATGTCCTTCCCACAGGTCATCGCACAGGCGATCCGCCGAGACCGGGTGACCTCCCTCGACGAGGAGCCGCGCGAGGAGCACCCGGCGCTTGGGCGGGCCCAGATCGAGCAGGGCATCACCGGACCATGCCTCCAGCGGACCCAGCAGGCCGAACCTGACCGCGTGGTCGCTCAATCGCTCCCCTTCCGCAGCGTGGGGGCGACGATGCCGTGGGGGTGTTTGCCGGCGGTGGAAGAGGAGATCGCCGATACCCATCGATGTCCTGGAACAGCGTGGACGGCTTGACCGTCCACACGACAGATCAATAACTGATCACACGTTAGCGTACGGCTGATCAGAGGTAGCGGGGACTGAACGGACATCCGTCCGTTCAACGGTCGTTTTCTCGTTAGCGGTACTCACCGCGGTGACGTGACCGATGTCGGGACCATGCTGCCGCTCGATGGTGCTCGGCCAGGCGAGTGAGAGACCACGAAGGAGAGTCAGCGATGACCCAGGCGTTCCCCGAGACCCCGGCCGGCACGGAGAGCACCACGGGGCCGACGCGGCTGCACCACAACGCCTACGTGACGCGGGATCAGGAGGCGACGCGGGCGTTCTACGAGGACGTCATCGGCCTGCCACTGATCGCGACGTGGAAGGAAGCGGACGAACTCTTCGGGGCGGTGCGCACCTACTGCCACACGTTTTACGGCCTCGGGGACGGCAGTGCGCTGGCGTTCTTCCAATTCGCCGATCCGGCCGACCAGGAGCAGTTCGGCCCGAAGATGCCGCACTCGCCCTTCCAGCACATCGCCCTCAAGGTCACCGAGGACGTGTAGAACGCCATCGCTCAGAGGCTCAAGGACGTGGGCTGGAAGCCGGAGGAGACCTACGTCCTCGAGCACGGCTACTGCCGCTCGCTCTACACCAGCGACCCCAACGGCCTGCTGCTCGAGTTCACCTTGGACAGCCGGGGCATCGAAGAGTCCGACGCCGCCGAGCGCCGGCGGACCGCCCGCGCCGAACTCATGGCGTGGCTCGAAGGCGACCACACCAGCAACAACACCTGGCGCTGACCGCCGTCCGCCCGTGGCGCTCACGGGGCGGGGACGTATCCGCACCTGGCGGCGCTGGGCCACGCGGGTGCCGAAAGGCGCGCCGGCACAGCGTGATCGTCGCCGACGCCCTCGCCTGGGCACTGCACCTGAACGGCCAAGCCCCAGGCCCTCGCCTGCGCCGTCCAGGTCGATAGCGACCCGTACAACAGGAATCCGTAGGGAGGCGGCCTTCCCCCTTGATGGCATGGCCATTTCCTCTCCGCAGTGGCACAGCGTTCGGCGGCCACACGTCACCGCCATGGGCTGGTCCGAGAAAGCGGAATCTGCCATACGACAAGAAGTTTTTCGGCGGATAACGCTATTTGTCGGGAGATATCAGCACAAATAAGCTCAGGCGGACCTGACCCGGGTCATGCGGCAACGCTGTTCTCGACAGAGAAAGGCCCCCCCGTCATGCTGCACCGCACAGTCGCGCGCGCCCTCATCGGCGCCGGCGCGATCACGCTCTCGGTCACCGTCCTCCCGCCGGCGAACGCCTCGCCCGCCGCGGCGCCGAACGTCCCCCAGCGCATCCTGGCGACCACCACCCTCTACTACGACGACAGCCAGGCCGCTGAGTTCAAGAGCGCCGTGGCCGGCGGGGTCCAGTCCTGGAACTCCAGTGTTCAGAACGTGCGCATCGTCAAGGCCTCCTCCGGCCGGCGCGCCGAGATCCAGATCATCGCTGACGACGGATGGCCGCGGGCCACGCTCGGCCCGGTCCGTCCCGGTGGGCGGGTCACCGTGTGGTACGGCCGGCAGGCGGTGAGCCAGGGGTACAACACCACCCGCATCGCCGCGCACGAACTCGGTCACAGCCTTGGCCTACCGGATCGCAAGCCCGGCCCCTGCTCGTCGCTGATGTCCGGCTCGACCGGCGGTGTCTCGTGCACGATCGCCACGCCCAACGCTTCCGAGCGGGCTTCCGTGGAGGCCAACTACTCAGGCGCCGCAGCCGCGGCCCGCGTTCCCTCCGGTGGCGGCATCCTGATCGACGCCCCCTGAGGGTCCGGGGCCCGCTGATCCTGAGGGTCGCGCGATCGGCCATCCCCGTCTACAGTGAAGTTTCTTAACAGTTGCGCGGTTCCCGGGGCCGCGCCGCTAGAGAGCGCTCTCAGGTATCCAGTGAAGTTGAGGGGATCGCCGATGAGTCACCGTCGTCATCTCAAGAAGCTGCTGGGCGTCCTCGCCGCGTTCGCGGTGCTGCTGCCCGCGTCCGTCTCGGTCGCCATGCTCCCAGCCGCGGCAGCCGTCGGACCCGACCTGCTGCCGTTCACGGTCGCCAACAACACCGGCCGCGGTGACGCGGTGTACCTGTACGTCATCGGGGTGAACCTGAGCACCGGCAAGCTCGGCTACGCCACCGCCGGCGGGTCGTTCAACAACTGGCCGGCCGGCGCCAACCCGCCCTCACCGGCGCCGGACGTGGCGGTCGCCGGCCCGGGCAACGGCGGCAGCACCGCCATCCGGGTCCCACGCGGCATGTCGGGCCGGGTGTACTTCTCCCTCGGTCGGAAGCTGAACTTCTTCCTGACACCGGACGGCCTCGTCCAGCCCGCGCCCTGGGCGGCGGGCGACTCCAACCGAGACATCCTTTTCGACTGGAGCGAGTTCACGTACAACGACGCCGGCCTCTGGCTGAACAGCTCGCAGGTCGACATGTTCGCGATCCCGCACGCCGTCAGCGTCACCAACGGCTCCGGCGCGACGAAGTCCACCGGCACCCTGGTCACCAACGGCCGCGACAACGTCATCAACGCCATGAAGTCCCAGCCCGGCTGGGCGGGTTCGGTCTACACCCGCTCCGACGGAACCGTGCTCCGCGTGCTCGCCCCGGGCAAGGCCACCGACGCCGGTCAGCTCGGCGCGACCTATCTCGACCCGTACATCACCGGCGCGTGGAACGCCTACACCAGCAAGACACTGACCGTCGTGCCATTCGCCGACCAGCCCGCCACGAAGTACTACGGGCACACGTCCGGCAACACCATGACCTTTACCAACGGCGCCGGGCAGCAGGCCGCGTCGTTCAACAAGCCCAGCTCCGCCGATGTCTGGGGTTGTGCCGGCAACCTGGCCGCCCCGAACGACCAGGTCGTCGGGCCCATCTCCCGTACGCTGTGCGCCGCGCTGAACCGCGGGACGCTCGGCACGATCGATACCCAGCCCAGCACCGACGCGGCTGCCTTCTATCAGAACAGCCCGACCAATCAGTACGCCAAGGCCGTACACGCCAACATGGCCGACGGCAAGGCGTACGCCTTCGCGTTCGACGACGTGGCCAACTTCGAGTCCCTGGTCAACGACGGCGACCCGCGCTCGGCCGGCATCTCCCTGAACCCGTTCACCGGCGGTGGCACTACGCCGCCTCCGACGGGCGGTGGCAGCACCAGCACGATCGTCAGCAACTGGAACGGCAAGTGCATCGATGTGCCGTCGGCCAACTTCTCCGACGGCGTGCCGCTGCAGGTCTGGAGCTGCAACGCCACCAACGCCCAGGCGTGGACGTTCACCGGCGGGACCGTGCGAACTCAGAACAACAAATGCATGGACGTGGCGTGGGCCGCCACCACGAACGGCGCGGTCATCCAGATCGCCGGCTGTTCCGGCAATGCGGCCCAGCAGTTCGTCCTCAACTCCGCCGGCGACCTGGTCAACCCGCAGGCCAACAAGTGCGTCGACATCAAGGACTGGAACCCGAACGACGGCGCGCAACTCCAGCTGTGGGACTGCGCCGGCAGCGCCAACCAGAGATGGCACAAGAATTGACAGTTCGCACGCCCCCGGGTGGCCCCACGATCCGATCTCGGGGCCACCACCGGGTTCGCCGTCTTGCCGCACCACCTGCCCAGCCTGCTTGCAGCGGTTCATCAGATCGGGCGAGTCCAGTCCCGGAGCATGACCGTGGGCGGGTTACTGGCCGGGCGGGAAGTTGTAGGACTTCGGCGCGTCGACCTTGGCGCCCGCGGGTCCGTAGACCAGGGCGATCTGGCGGTGTGGGAGCAGCTCGATCGTGGCAGGGTCACTGCGGAGGGGCTTGCCGTCGACATAGGCGACGAGCGTGTTCTGGCTGTCGGCTTTCAGCCCGCCGATACCGGCGGCCGACAGTTTGACCTGCCACTCGTCGAAGACCTGGCCGAGGGTGTAACGCTTGTTCGCGGTCGGCGCCTCGATATGGATCATTCCGGTGTCGTCGTGCGTGTGGAGCTCCGACATGGCCTGCTGTGCGGGTGAGATCCCGATGTCGCCGGGTACCTTCACTGGCTTGCCGTTGACGATCACATCCAGGTGTGCGTGGAAGTGCTTGGCGGTGCCTTCCATGGGTTGCACGTCGAGTCCGGCGGCCTTGGCTCCCGCAACGGGATCGGCGGGCAGCGGCCAGGGCGGCATCGCGGTGTCGCCGCCTTGGTGAAAGGGTTTCGGTAGTGCGGCCGGCCGGTCGGCCTTGCGGCTCTGATCGACGACGGCCCAGATGCCCACTGCGGCCAGTACGGCGACGGCCGCGGCCGTGACCGTCCATATGGCGATCCAGCGCATCCGGTCGCGGCGGCGTTCGCCGGCCCGTTGTGCGGCGACGCGGTCTCGGACGCTCTGATTTCTGGCCGCCTTACCGGACTTAGGAGACGCGGTTGCGCCCCTCGGCGGCTCCTGACGAGACGACATCCAGCCTCCTGAACCACCACATACGAACTAACTGAGGTGGATAGGAGTATGCCAGCCGGCCGGGGTGTGTCCGTGCCGCTTTGGCCTGGTGCTGGCTCAGAACCGTTGCTCGAGCACCAGCGAATTCGCCAATTGGCTTTGCAGTGACGTATTGCCGACGCGCTGTTATCGCTATGAGCGGGAAACAGTCGACGTGCCACAGCACCGCCTCGCTGAGATCCGGGTCGGTACTTTACGTGGCACCCAGATCACGACGAGTGACATTCAAGGAGGGATCCCTAGGGCTGGAATACGAGTTGGGGCCGACCGGAAGCATCGTTAACAAACATTAACATTGGAAAATATTGACTCGCGCCGGTCAAGACGATCACTATTCCTCCTGCCACCCCCCGCTTGGCAAGGAGGTATGTGATGAGGACCTGGGCGAGAAAAGGCCTGATCGTCGTCGCCGCTGCAGTTCCGGTCGCCCTGGCGACGACGCTGCCGGCCCACGCTGCAGTTGCAGCGCCACACGTTCCGGTCACGATGGCAGCTCACGGCCATGGCGTCTCTGGCCAGTACATCGTGACGCTGAAGAAGGATGCGTCGGTCAGCAAGACCGTCTCGCAGACTCGTGTCCCCACGCTTTACCGCTACGGCAAAGTGCTCAACGGATTCACGGCGAAGCTGACGGCGGCACAGCTGGACAGGGTGCGCGGCAACCCCGACGTCGCCGCGATCGAGCAGGACCAGGTGATGCACACCGACACCACCCAGAGTGGTCCGACGTGGGGACTCGACCGGATCGACCAGGCGAGTCTCCCGCTGTCGTCGAGCTACACGTACAACACCACCGCCTCGAACGTGTACGCGTACGTGATCGACACCGGCATCTCCACCGGCCACTCGGACTTCGGCGGGCGAGCGGCCGTCGCCTACGACGCCATCGGCGGCAACGGCCAGGACTGCAACGGGCACGGCACGCACGTGGCCGGCACGATCGGCGGCGCGAAGTACGGCGTCGCGAAGGGCGTCAAGCTCCGGGCCGTGCGGGTCCTCGACTGCAATGGATCCGGAACCAACTCCGGGGTCATCGCAGGCATGAACTGGGTGGCGTCCAATCACTCCAGCCCTGCAGTCGCCAACATGTCCCTGGGCGGGGGCTACTCCAGCTCGGTGAACAGCGCGGCCAACAACCTCGCCAGCTCCGGGGTGTTCCTAGCGGTGGCTGCGGGCAACAGCAACGCAGACGCGTGCAACTCCTCGCCGTCGAGCGCGGCCAACACCACGACCGTCGCGGCGAGCGACTCGACCGATACCAGGGCTTCGTTCAGCAACTACGGCGGCTGCGTGGACCTGTACGCCCCCGGCGTCAACATCACCTCCGACTGGCTGAACGGCGGCACCAACACGATTAGCGGAACCTCGATGGCCACCCCGCACGTGGTCGGTGTCGGCGCGCTCTACAAGGCGACCTACGGTGACGCCTCCTACTCCACGATCCGCTCGTGGCTGACCACCAACGCCTCGTCCGGAAAGATCATCAGTAACCCCTCCGGTACGCCCAACCGCCTGCTCAACAAGAGCTCTCTCTAACTCCGGCGGCTCACACAGGATCACCCCGGGCATCGGCGGCCAAGGCCTCCGCGGTCCGGGGTGATCCTTTGAGACCTTCACCCGGCTTGCCAATGTGGAGGATCAGGGTGTTCCGGCGAGGTGTTCACGAGCAATGGCATACGGGTCATCAGGACACCGCCGCGATCACCTCGTGCGCACTCCTACGCCCAACGATTCGTAGGGACCCTCGCGGCGCGAGGGCCTCGACCGCCTGCTGATCTATGGTGAGCGGCACCTACGGTGGATTCCGGCCGGCTACACCAACGCTCCGTGAGGTCCAGACGCTCGTCCCAGCCGAGGACTGGTGGAAGTCCACTTGGAGTGCACCGCCACGTGGGAGCCAGAGGGGCGGTGCGGGACGCCGTCCCAGGGGATGGCAGCGTAGATACCCGTCCTGTTCATCCCCAGGCGTGGTCCGTCGCCATAGGATCGCGCAGCCTACGAAGGAGGAGAACTCATGTCCAAGCCGCCGCTTCCCGAGGCCGCTGTTGCCATGCTGAGCAGGCCCAACCCGGCCGTCATCGCCACCGTGCGGTCCGACGGACACCCGGTGTCCGCGGCCACCTGGTATCTCTGGGAAGACGGCCGGGTGCTGGTCAACATGGACGAGGGCCGCAAGCGGCTCGACCACATCCGCAACGACCCCCGGGTCTCGCTGACGGTGCTCGACAAAGACGACTGGTACACACACGTGACACTTATCGGACACGTCGCCGAGATGCGCGACGACGAGAATCTGGTCGACATCGACCGACTGTCCCGGCACTACCTAGGCCAGCCGTACGCGACGCGGGACCGCCGTCGGGTCAGCGCCTGGATCGAGATCGATCGCTGGCACGGCTGGGGCGGCTTCCGGGACAGCAGCCAAGCGACCTAGCAACCAAGGCTTGAAGAAGCAACCGGAGGCTGGGTAAGGCGGGGGCATACCGCCGAGCCCAGCCTCAAGGGCGGCAGCCGGTCGGTGGCGCGGTGGAGTTCAACGCCTCGGCCGGGGCATTGTGGAGCGCGCAGCCGGCCCGGCCCATCGACCGCACCATGCGCGCGAACTCCTACGCCAAAAGATTCGTGGGCAAACTACGGCGTGAGGGCCTTGACCACCACCTGCTCATCGAGCAGGGAACCACGTACTCAAGATGCGACCTCCGCGATTCCGTGCCTCGGTGATGCGGGAAGTACACACTCGAGGAGTTCTACGAGCGTAAGGAGCACCCCGAAAGCGAGCCCTTGAGCAGGGCGGTGATGAGCTCTTTGAGCAGGGACGCCGTAGCACCTTCGGGTTGAGTGAGCCTCATGAGGCCGACCCGGTCGGCACTGACTGGGAGGTGGTCGATCAGCACTCAGGTCGGAAGTTCGGACATGGCGAAGTGATCATGTCCGAGGCGTTCAGCGCCAATATTCAACTTACCTTTGTGGTCAGAGCGTTGAATACAGCCTCTCGGGCGATGGTGATGCCCGTGGCGACCGCACCGCGAACTACCGCTTCGTTGCCGAGGGCGCTGACGGCCAGTGTTGGGCGCATCTGGGTGATCGATGCCAGGACCGTTCTCATGTCGGGTTCGAGGATGTCGAGGTTCTGCCCGACCCCACCTCCCACGATGATCAGTTCGGGATCGATGAAGGCGAGGATGCTGGCGACGAGCTGGGCCAGGCGCTTGGCGACCGCGGCGACGGCACGTTGGGCGCAGGGATCCGCATCGCGTGCCGCGGCGAAGACGGACTCGGCGGTGAGGGGACCGGTCATGCCTTCCTCGACGGCGTAACGCACCACTGCGTGGGCCGCGACGGCTTCTTCCAGCATGCCGCGTCTGGGGTAGCCAGGACTCGGCTCGGAGACCTGGTCGCCGATGGGCAGGTAACCGACTTCGCCGGCTGCGCCGCTCAACCCTCGGTACAGCTGGCCATCGAGGACCAGACCGAGGCCGAGGCCGGTGCCGACGGTGACGTACACG
>JAOPYH010000308.1 GCA_025964715.1 Streptosporangiaceae bacterium
CATCGACGAGGTGAGCCGCTGCGAGATCAACCCGACCAGCGCCCTAGACAGGGCGGTCGCGGTCAGCAGCTGGTCCTCGGCTTTGCCCAGCAACCACACCCGCCGCGCGGTGATGTCGTAGATCCGCCCACAGTCGGGGTTACGGCACTCCACCTCGGCCTTGGACGGGTGGGCGTACAAGTCCTGGCCGCAGTCGTCGCACGGGCCGGCGTAGACGCGCTGCACCGGCTTGTCGATGGCGCGCTGCGCGGTGAACGCGGCGTTGCCGATCTCGTCGGCCAGCTGCCCGGCGTTGGGGTCGGTGAGGATCGCGCCGAGGTGCCCGTACAGGTACGCGGCCAGCCGCAGTTCCGTCCACACCACACCCTCGGGCAGCCCGTCGAAACGTCCGGCGATGTGCTGGGCCCAGGCGGCCAGGGTGGCGTGCAGGTCCCGGCGCGCCTCCATCGGGTGGATGCGCAGCGGTAGTGGCTTCTCGGCCCCAGATGGGCCGTTGGGGTCCCCGATCCGGTCCTGGCGGGAAATGGTTATCTCCAGGTCCCGCAGTAGCCAGGGAACAGCTGAGAGGTCTCTACGCAGACGGCCCGCGCATGTCCTGCATAGGTAGCCATTGTGGGGAGGATTTCCGCAAGCCGGGGAGCTGCAGGTCTGAGACAACGGGGTCGCCTTTCGCGCAAGCTACGCTTTGAGGTGATCCCATGGGTGGGGTCTTCGTGTTGTGGTCGGTGCTCGTCTCCGCTCCGGCTCCCCTAGCGGCGGAGCGGAGACGAGTCCGGGGACTAGTCGTGGTCGTAGTACTCGATCTCGAATCCCTTAGCGGTGGCCGTGACTTGAGCGTGGTCGCCGAATGACTCGCGCAGGAAGTCCTCGCAGTGACCGCCGGCCGAGCCCAGGTTCCGCAGCGGTGTCTTTACGGCGTCATTGAGCTCGGAGTCGTACCCTCCGAGGAACCCGTCCTCGTAGTCGCCAGCCTCCTCGTCCGTGCCGGCCACCCGCACGTAGAACTCGTGGACCCCGAACTCGCACGGGTCGCCGTCGTTGAAGGACGGGGTGTACTGGTGCCACTTGACCGCCTCGACGCCCGGCGCGGTGAGCACCGCATCGAGCAGCTCGATGAACTTGTCCCCCGGCCACTGCTCGTGCCTGGTGCGGCCAGTCTGTGCAACCTCACCGGTGACCGGCCGGCCCATAACCTCGATCATTTCTTGCCTTCCTTGACGATGCTGTTCAGGACTTCTTCGCGGCCGACGAAGCGATGACGCTTGCCGCCCATCCACGTGACGATGTTCATGTGCTCGAGCCAGTCCCCGGGCGACGGGATGAAGCCCAGGTCTTCCTCGATGTGCCGTTCCGCGATCTCGCGGACCGGCACGACTTTGGTTCGGTCGGTGACCGTGCCGGTGGTCCCGGCGATGCCGTCGCGTCGCACGGTCAAGACGCGACCGAACACTTCCTGGCAGACCCACACGCCGAAGGTGTTGTGCAGCAGCGCCCGGTGCCGGACGTCGCCGAAGGCTCGCTTGCTGCCGTCGATGAACTCGTGGATCGGCAGGTAGTCCTCGGGGGTACCGCCCCACTTGCGCGCCGAGGACTGCGCGTGGTGGTAGGAGTTACTCACGTCGGCCCGTTCATCGGCGCGGGCTCCTCATTCGTTCCATCTCGTCGTGGTGATGCGCCGCGCGCTCCACCCGCTCGAGTCGGGCGGTCAGCTGCGCCACCGCGACGACCGCGTGCTCCATCGCCTCGGTGTTGCGGTCCGCGCGCTGGCCCAGCTCGATCATCCGCGCGGACATCACCTTGAGCTCGCGGTCGGTCTGGGCGACGTAGGCGTCGAGGTTCTTGCGGTAGTTGCTGATCGTGATGGCCAGCGGTCGGTGGCCGCGCCACACGAACACCAGCACCAGCACGCTGATCACGTTCTGGATGGCGGTGAGCGTCACCTGGCTCATGGCAGCAGCACCCCCAGCGCGCCGGCGATGGCCTTGGTGGTGACGCACGGCCAGTCGTGGCAGTCACGCGCACCACAGGACCACTCCATCGTCTTGACGCAGCCCGGGCAGGCGTCCAGGTCAACGGACCGGCGGAGCGTCGCGGACGGGTTGGCCTTGAACGAGTGCACGTCGCATTTGGTGCAGTCGATGACTCGAACCTGGCGCGGGGTGTGCACGGCCAGCACGGCGTCCACCGCGGACCACACGTCGCACGCCCGGGCGTCGATGGCGCTGTGCACGAGCTCGCGGTGCTGCTCCGGGGCGGTCACGATGTCTCCTCTCTCCATGCCACTTCGAGCAGGGATTCGGCGATGTCGAAGCACAGCGAACTGCCGTCCGTGTCGGGGCAGTCCGGCAGGCGCGATGTCACGACGCCGTGGATGTGATCGGTCAGCCGCACCAGCAGCTCGGAGCTGTTCATGACGCCTGCTGACTGCGGATTGAGGGGTGGCCAAGGTGAAACAGCCCAGTGTTGCCGTCGCGGCACTTGTAGACGTTGAGCTGGGAGAGCTTCTCGCCGAAGGTCTGGATCTGCTCCCGGCGCACCCTCCTGGCCTGGTCGCGGGTCCGGTACCCGCGCTTGCCGCAGTCTGGACATCTCTCCCATCGTTTCCACCACGTCGCCCAGTTCGGCGGTGGCCGGTATTGGTGGGTCACTCGTCCTCCCCTGGCTGTCAGTGATGATCGGTTCCTTCTTGGATGACGTAGGCGATCAGGACCAGCCCGAGCTCTAGTGGCCTTTGGCCGCGCTGAAGTGGAAGCTGGCCGGGCCGGTCATCTCCACGGAGTGGGTGCCCTTATCCCAGACGGCCGGGCCGAACACGGTGTGCACGTTGCCCTCGACGTAGACCGGCATGATCTTGCCGTCGGCCTGCACGCACATCACGAACGTGCCCGAGCTCGCCGCCGGCGCGTACAGCCCGTTGGGGTCCATCTGACCAGTGGTGACCGCGTTGTAGTTGCCGGTCGGGACGACCTGCTGAGGGTTGGACAGGCTCATCGTGTTCGGGATCGGCACTCCGATGGACGGGCAGCTCTGCACCGGGTCCGGGCTGTTCGCCGGGCCGAACATGAACGAGGTGGTCTGGATGCCGTTCGCCTCGACGGTCTCCAACTCGATCATGTTCTGCCGGATCTGGCTGTAGGCGAACCGCGGGATCGGCTGGGCCTGCTCCATGGTCATCTGTGAGGCGGCCTGCGCCCGGTTCTCGATGTCCTGACCGGTCGGGGACACGTCGCAGCCGGCGAGAAGGAGGACGCCGAGGGCGAGCGAGGCAAGGGCTACGGGCTTGAGCATGTCGCTGTCCTCAGTTGTTGTAGGTCGAAGCGGCGGACACGGCGCCGGCGGTGCAGTTGGCGTCGCGCCAGCTGGCCTCGCTCGGATCCGGCTGGGTGATGTCGCGGGCGGTGCGGCAGGCCTGCTGCGCCTCGGCCAGGCGCTGCGCCTTGAGTTGGGCGGCCTGCTCCGGGTCGGCGCCGTTGATCTGGCCGGTGATCCGGGTCAGGTCGGCGATCTGGCCGGACAGCGCATCCATCCGGGACTGCTGGAACTCATAGCTGCCGCGGCTGACCTGCCCGCCGATCTGGGCGTCCTGGGCGCGGAACCACCAGCCGGCCGCCCAGCCGCCCAGCACGATCGCGCCGAGCAGCAGGATGCCGCCGATTGCCGTGGCGATAACCGCCGCCGTGTCTCTGATCATGTCCATTCCTCTGTTCGCCTGTCATGAGTTGTGGGCCGCCGGTAATAGCGCCGCCGGGGCCTGCCTAATTCGCGGGGGTCCACCTCTTCCCAGCGCGCCACTAATGCGCCGCGCTCCATTAGACGAGTCAGGATCGGATACACGGCTCCTGACTTCAGCCCGGTGCGCGTCATGATCTCGTAGCCGTGTCTTTCCTGGCCGTCGGCGAGCAGGTCAAGCACCTGCTGCATATGCGGTGACCAGCGGGTTCGGTTGTCGGTCACGCCGCGCCGTAATCAAGCACCTTGATGCCGGCGGCGACGGCCTTGCGCATGCAGTCCAACGTCCCGTCCGATCCGGGAAGGGGGAATCCGAGGCACACATCGGCGCCGGCGTGCACCATTTCGGAATTGCGGATCGGGCCGGCCGACTTGCCGTACTTGTACCAATTCGCCGGGTGCGGCTCGGGCCTCAGGTATAGCTTCGGCCACACCATCGCCCAGTCGGTCCAGACCTCCTCGCCCATCGCGTCCGCGCCGGTCCGGCAGTCGCCGTGCACGAGCACGCAGGGCTCGTCATCCGCGGCCAGCGCGCTCGCGTCGGACAGGCCACGGATGAGCGCCACCCGGTCGCTCCAGCGCCGCGAGCCGGTCAGCAGGATCCGGAAGGTCACTGCTCTAAGGCCAGGAACAGGCTGCTGATCGCATCCACGACGCGCTTGTTCGCCGCGTCGATCGCCTGGTCGGCGTTGCTGAACGGAGGGGTCTCGAACACGATCTGCTTGTCCACGATGACCTGGCCGAGCCAGCCCCGCTTGGTCTGCGCCGCGGCCGTCACGATCAGGCCGGGCGGAGTCTTGGGCGTGCCGCTGCTGATGGTCGGCGTCAGGGTGATCGTGCTGCCGTTGCTGGCGAGCGTGCCGTACCCGTAGTCAGACATCGGGGTTCCCTTGGTTGAGTTCGCGCTTGCGGGCCCGGTCGGCGCGGCGGCGTTTGAGGTTGCAGGCCTTGCAGAACTTCCGGCCGTTGGCCGAGTGGCCGGTGTTCTCCGGCGTCATCAGGTGCTTCTCCTCGGGGGAGCGGCAGGTGCCCGGAGGTACCGGCAAGCCGGCCTCTGGCTGAGTCCCCACGGGCTCCAAACCGGTTCCTGGGGAGCGAGTACCGGCCGACCACTCCGGCGGCGCTAGATCGGCTCTCAGCGGCGATTCGTAGAAGCCCAGCGCGCCGAGCACGTCGCGGAGCTCCTCGAGGCTGGCGCCGGCGGTCCGGGACAGCTGCGCGGCGGTGCGCGCGGCGGCCCGCATCTGCTCCTCGGTCACGTTCGGCGCGCTCATGCCGCACGCACCATGATCCGGACACCGGCCGTCTCGCCGATCTCGGCGATGCGCTTGGAGGTGTGCGTGTCGACCACCTGCGCGTCGTCCATCCACACGATGCCGGTCAGCGCGTCGTTGATGGCCCGCAGGCACTTGTCCAGGTCGGGCTGGCGGATCGCCGGCGGCGTGGAGCGCTTGGGCGCCGAGCTCGGCCGCGGCATCACGAACTGAATCACCGTCTCGACCGGGGTCAGCCGCTCGATCGGCGGCTCGCCGACCCAGGCGTTGTGCGCGAACAGCGCCACCCGCTCGCGCCACGGCCCCACATGCTCGGACACCTCGACCATCCGGCCTTTGCCGTAGGACTTCTTCGAGCCCTGGGGGCGCGCGGTGCCGGGCACGAACACGTCCAGCAGCCAGTCGATCTCAGTGATGGTCGTGACCACGGGAGTCCTCCTCGCCAGGCAGCCGCACGTGGACGCCCGGGTTGTCCCCGCAGCAGGTCCGGTACAGCAGCCCCGCGTTGATCAGCTCCTGCATCTCGTCGCGGACCACCAGCGGCGCGGAGATCCCCACCCGCTCGGCGATCCCGACGAACAGCGGGTAGCCGTCGAACTGCGCCTCCGCCCAGTCGAACCAGACGCGGAAACCGTCGAACTCCAGCTCGGAGCGCAGGAACCGCAAGATCGTCATCTGCTGCTCGGACAGGATCATGGTCGTCATCGGGTGGTCCTCGGGTTCTCGGCCGCCTCGCGGCGGGACGGGTGTGGGTCCATCGGGATCTCCCGGAGGCCACGGCCGGGTCGGGTGCAGGACGCGCCGACCGAGGCGCCGCAGTGCGGGCACGGCACCGCCAGCGCCGGGTTGCGCGGCTCGCGCGGCTCAGGGATCACCAGGCGGGCGGCGAAGCCGGCGATGGCCCGGGCGACCTTCCAGTGCGGCGGCCCGGAGATCAGCTCCTGCGCGGCCTCCTTGTCCAGCCGGTCCCGACGGGCGGCCTTGACGCGCAGGGTGATGTGGTTCGGCATCACCCACGGCTTCTCGTCCGGGGTGGTCGCGTAGTAGTCCTTGATCGCTTCGGCGGCGTCGTCGAACGTCCACCGGGCGCGCTCTGCGGCGTCGCCCCAGGCGTGCACATCCGCCTCGCCGACGGTGCGCCGGTCATAGCTCACCGCAATGGAGAGCAGATTGATGATTTCATCGGGTGTCATGACGCGCTCCCTCTCGGCAGTTCGCGGACATTGGTATTCGCAAAACGGGCCTTGAGGGACTGCGCGTCCATCACCCGCTGATCGCCCGTCGAGATCCGGCGCGGAGATTCCATTTCAGGCTGGTTGTCGTACGCCTCGGCATTTAGCCACGTGGACGGGTGTTTGACGAATCGGAGTTCGTTACCGCGCTGCGATGCGGCGTAGGCCTGGGCGGCGGCGAGGAGCCGGTCCGCGTCGGCGCCGCGCTTCAGTGCGGCGCGGTAGGCCTTCTCGGCGGTGCGCTTGTCGACCTTACGGGGGTAGGCGGCCCAGAAGGCGGGGAAGGGGTCGCTCAGCGCGAGCGCAGCGAGTGACGGAGTACTTCTCCCTTCCCTTCCATTCCCTTCCTTTCCTTTCCCTTCCAGCGTTGATCCCTCAGTGATCCCAGATTGATCGACCAATGCGGGATCAATGGTCGCTCCGTGAGCGTTCACTGATCGCTCAGTGAACGGCATGGGAGCACTCCCACCATCGTCAGGCGGTGGTGGCAGCGAGCTGTCCTGCGCACGGTTAATCCGCTGGTGGCGGGGGAAGTTGACCACGAAGGCGAAGGTCTGGGTGATGTGCTCGGAGACGGTGTACGCCAGCACTCGGCCGCTCGACTCCAGCTCCACCATGAGCGCGTTGACGTCCTTGACGTCCAGGTCTTCGTCGTACGGGAACACCTTCGACTTGATGTACGCCGCAGACCAGCGAAGCCTGCCCTCATCATCAGCGAGGTTCCACGTTGCGATGAACAACAGGCGGGCGTCACGGGACAAGGAGGCGATCAACTCGTCCTCCCAGAAGTCCGGTTTGATCGTTCTGATGCGGGCCATCAGGCGCTCAACTCTTCCGATCGGGGCGGGTTCGGACGCAGCCCGAGGCGAACCCGGATACGTGCCGTCGTATACAAGGACGTGCTGGTGTGCTCGGCGATTTCGTCGTCAGTCCACCCAGATGAATGCAGGTCGATCCACAATTGCCAGCGGAGGTACTGGGGGAGCGATTCCGCCGGTTCCAGACCAGACATGCACAGTTCGTAGAGACGTTCCATTCCGCGCTGTCGCGGTCGAGGCGGAGTGCGGCGACCGCCGAACCATGGGTTAGCTGGCTGGGTCACCGCACTCCCCTCTCTCTCGTCTTCGGTGGGTTGATTAAGCGGCCGAGCGCCATTCAGGGAGCAGGTTGGTGCGCCGGTTCTTGTTGAGCAGGTTCACCAGGATTTCGGCCATCGAGTCGCCGACCTTGCCGCCGAGCAGATCCCGCAGGCCCTTGGCCTTCCCGACCAGCGCGCGCGGGCCCCCAGGGAAGCTGGAGAGCCCCGCAACCAGCTTCGCCACATCCACCTGGCCGTCGTGGCGCAGCAGCATCGCGCCGAGCCCGGTGACGATCTCCGCGCGCATCCCGTCGGAGTCGTGTCCCCACGCCGCGGTGATGATCGAAACGAGGGTTTCGATGATCCCGATGTTCTCCGAGGCGCCGTTGCGGTTCGCCGTATACACACCCTCGATGGCGCTGACAGCGGCGAACGCCCCGGCCGACTTGGACATGGCCACAGTCCAGCCGTGACGCTCCAGAACCATGTTGATGCGCACCGCGGCCGGGTCGCCCTCCACCACCCGCACCCGGAACTTGTCGACCGGCTGAATCGCCTTGGTGGCATTGAGCCGGCGGAACAGCGCGGCCTCTTCCGGGCGGGTCAGCCCGGTGTAGACGAGGCAGTTCAGCTTGGCTTCGCCGAACCCGGCCGCGCGGGTGGCGGCCAACCGGTGCTGGCCGTCGATCACGTGAATGGTGCCGTCGCTGCGGGAGGACACCACGATGACGCCCAGCGCCTCGGACTTGTAGTCCGCGGCCATCCGGTCGACACGCGGCTTGTCCAGGGCCCGCTGCACGGTCCCGTCGATGAGCAGGCGGTCGACGGGGATGAGCTGAACCTCGGGATCAGTGGTGATCACTGGTAGATTTCTCCTTGCGTTGTTTGAGCAGTGCGAGCAGGCGGCGGTAGGCGCCGCTACTCTTCGAGAGGCCGTCGAGAAGCCCGGCGGCCTCTTCGCTTGTGAGGGACGGGTCCAGCCCGTCCGTGGCCGTGCTCAGCACGATGTCCAGCGCCTCGAACGTGTTGACCAGGTTCGTGACGGCGGACGCGTACACCAGCCGGTGCTTGGCGGAGACGCCACTGGCGCGGGGCAACGGAGCGACCCGGGCCTCCCGCTCGGCCGCGTGTCGGCGGCTCGCCTCCATGTCCGGCGGGGCGATGTTGCGCGGGTTGGCGCCCCCGTTGACCTTCCGCACGAACTCGTTCTGCTCGTCGGTGTTGCAGTCCCGGGCAATCCGATCGGCGGTGGCCACCTTGACCTTGCCCGACTCCACCGCGTCTTTCAGGGCGCTGGTCCCGTTCTCCAGTACGCGCCTGGCGCGGCCGAGCGAGCCGTGACTGACGTTGAGCATCTCCTGCGCCTGCTGCCGCGTAGGCGGCAGATCCTTCTGCGCGGAAGCGCGACCAGCTGGTCCATTTTTCGCCGGACCACGCTGGCCCTCGTGCCGGTCCGCGATCTTCGCCGCGATCATCGCCCGCTGCGACTCGCTCAGGTGCCGCCGGTGCATGTTCGTGGAGATCACATATGCCCACGGCTCGGAGTGCTCGGTGCGCCGCATCGGCTCCTCGTCGCGGATCTTGCGGCACGCCCGGTACCGGTTGCGCCCGTCGAGCAACTGCCCGTCCGGGGTGAACACGATCGGATCGCGCAACCCCTGCTCGCGGATGTCGTTGACCAGTTCGGTGAACGCCGCACCCTGCAGCAGAGGAAACAGCTCCGCCGCAGGGTGCACGCGCACGTGCGAAAGTGGGTCGAACTCGACCCCGTTCTCGGTGATGGCTACTCCAACCATGATCAGAACGGGGGTTCTTCGACGGTGTCGAGCGGCGGCGGCGGCACGCTCGCCCACGGGTCGTCGGCCGGGGCGGTCCGGGACTCCCGCTCAGCCCTGTTGATCTTGGCTGAGTTCCACTTCAAAATTGGTCCGACGTCGTACACCTGCAATTCCAGCGACTGCTTCTTTTCGCCATTCTGTTCGTATTCCCGCTGGTAGAGCTCGCCGGAGATGAGGATCTGGTCGCCCTTGACTAGGGTCTCCGCGCAGTTCTCCGCCTGCTGGTCCCACACGGTGGCGCGCAGCCAGAACGTTTTGTCGTCCACCCAGCCGCCGGCCTCGGTCTTCTTCTTCTTGGTGAAGACCAGCGACAGCGTGCAGACGGCCTTGCCGCCCGGGGTGAAGCGGAGCTCGGGGTCCTTCCAGAGCTTCCCGACCTCGGCAATTTTAGGCAGCATCGTCCTGGTCCTCCGGTTCGTGGATCTCGCCTGTGTCGGCCAGGAAGCAGTAGCCCCGGCCGGCCAGCCACACGGGTTCGTGCGCCGGGTCTTGTTCGCGCAACACCGACCAGCCCTGCTCCAAGGCGATCGTCTTGAACGCGGTCACCTCGAGGTGACAGGGGGAGCACAGGTCCATCAGGTTCGACAGCGCCCAGGTGCCACCCTGAGAGCGGTTCTTGCGGTGGTGCACCTCGGTGGCATGTGCGCGCCCGCAGCGCTCGCACACAAGTCCTGAGCGCTCGTGCGCGCCCTTCTTGCCGGCCTTCTCCTCCGGGCTCATCGCCCGGCGGCGCTTGACCATGGCCTTCCCGCGCGTGATCGCCGCGGCCCGCTTGGGCCCGGGGCCGCGCCTCACGCCACACCCGAGTAACCGCGGGCGTGGAACTCGTCCGCGCCACGCTCGTTCACTACGTCGGTGCGGGCGGAGGGCACCTCCTCCTTGAGCTGGCGCAGCTTCTCCTTGTAGGAGTCGGCCACGCCGGCCTTGAGCAACCGGTCCCGGTACAGACCCCGGATCCGCACGTCGGCCTCGGCGCGGGTCACCGCCTCCGCGTGGCTCATACCCGGCTTCTCGTCCTTGAGCCCGATGATGAAGATCGCCCGCTGGGCTTTGTGCTCCGCCTCAGCCTCGGCGGCGTCGCGGGCCACCCGGTAGAAGCCGCTGGCCAGCTTGCGGTACTCCTCGTTGATCTGACGCAGGTAGTCGGCCGCGGTCCCCCTGCGCTGCTCGGTCATGCCGCCGCCCGAGCGGCGGTGACCTTCGCGCGCAGCGCGGTGGTGAACTCCCGGATGCGGACGGTGTTCTCATCCTCCAGCAGCTTCACCCCGTGCTCGGTGAGGTACTCGGCGGAGATCTCCTTCAGCGGCAACCCCAGGGCCTCGCACGCCGCCGCCAGGGCCACCCGCGCCGCGGTCGGGGTGTCCGCACCGACCGGGTGACCGTTGCCGGCCGGGTGGCCGTTGCTGGCCGCGCCGTTGGTGGCCGGCCGGGTGCTGGACTGGGCGCCACGTTCGTAGTGGTCCTGGTCCGGGTCGGTGTCGGTGGTCGGCAGGCACAGTGCCTGGATCAGTGCGATGCGGTACGCCACGCTCATCGCCTTCGGGGCGCCCTTGTCGCCGAAGTCCATGCTCTCCCCGGGCACCACGGCGTCGATGAAGTCGCCGGCCGGGCCGTGGAAGCGGTAGCGCACCGTGACCGTGCACTCCCGGGACGGCTTGCCATTGGTGGTCTGCACGTCGCGCCAGTTGGCGGACTCCAGCATCGGCATCACCACCACGTTGTGCCGGCGGAGGACCGGGCCCACCGCGTTGACCACCGCGTCGATGCCGCGGAAGTTGTAGTTCTGCGAGGAGTTGCGGTCGCCCTTGCCGACCGCGCGGACCTCTTCCATCACCGCGGCCAGGGCCTCGACGATCGTCGGCTTGTCAGTCATGACCTCTTCCGATCTTGATACGGGGGGAGCGGGAAGTGCGGGATGCCGCGGCGGTACGCGCAGTGCGGGCAACGGGACAGCACCACCGCCGAGCCGGTCGGTACCGCGCGGAGCTCCAGCGGCCGGCCCTGGCAGACCTCACAGACGTCCTTGAGGGAAGCCAGGACGATGGCGCGCCGGTCGCTAGCAGGCATGGGAGCACCCCGATAGGTAGCCGTGGCTCTTCCAGTGCGCGACGGCCGCGAGGGCCTCCTCCAGCGTCTCCGGCGCCAACTTGGCGCCGCAGTGGTCGTCGCAGTCGACAAGTCCGAGGCGACGGTTGCGGTCCTGGACCTCCCAGGGCTCCAACTCCTCGCCCGGGTTGTCCGCCAGGTACGCCGCCTCGTTCTCCGGGGTCTCGACGTCGCCGTAGCCCCAGGGGCCGTGATCAAGCGGGTTCACGACGCCTCCGCCTCCGCCGCGGGCAGCTCGAGCAGGCCGCCGGCGATCAGCTCGGACAGCTTCGAGCGGACCAGTTCGCGGCCCTCGTCGGTGGGCACCGGCTTGTACGCCGGCGTGCCCTGACCGAGCTCGATACCGGGGATGACCTCGCGGGAGACCGGGTCGAACGCGTGCCCGTGCTTCTTGACCTGCTCGCGCAGGAACTCCATGTAGGAGGGCCGGATCGCGGGCACGATCTCGTCCGGGCGGTTGTCCAGGACCCACTGGACGAGGGCGTCCTGGTCGGTGACGTCGGCCGTCTTCGGCGCCTCGGTCAGCATCACCTTGCCGATGCGGGTGCCGTCGCCCAGCACGCCGACCACGTGCTCGCCGGGCTCCAGGTTCGGCTCGACGTTCTTCCGGATGGCCGAGGTGAGCTTGCCGATCTCCTCGAACAGGATCTTGCCGAACACGGCGCGCCCGGCCATCTCTCGGTCGTTCTGACTGGACATGTCAGTGCCCCCCCTCGTTGTCGATCATGAGAACCTCGACGGTTAAAATTTCAGTGACCCGGGGTGCATCCGGCCTGGTCAGCAGGTGCAATTCCCAAGCCAGGCAAGATCCGCAGACCCGCATCTCGTAGACGTGGCTGTGGATCTGCTTGGACTCGATCCAGTACCGGTAGGTGATCACCGCGACGGTGTCCAGCGGCACGCACGCCTCGTGGTCCGGGCAGCCCTCACACGGCGGCAGCGAGCGGAACGGCACCGGCTTGAACACGACCACCGGCTCGAACTTCTCGAGGGCCGCGGCCAGCGCCAGTGGCTCCATGACGCTGTTGCAGTACTTGGCGTTCACGCCGCACATACCCATGCGGGCAGTTCGAGCTCGGCGACCTCCGGCGGAGTGAACCCGCCGTACTGCTCGTTGATCTGGCGGGCGTAACGCACCAGCGCGCCCAGGCACCCGTCGCAGCAGTACTCGCGGCGCTCGGCCGGCTCGCCGTCGATGTAGGCGCCGGTCCAGGTGACTGCCCAGCGCGCCACGTTGATCAGGGAACCCTCCGGGCACTCGCCGCAGCGGGAGATGCTCGGGTCGGGGTCCTCAACGGTCTCGGAAGAGACGACAGCCGTTGTTACACTCATCGGAGCGACCACCTTTTCGAGGGTTCGGTTGCCACCAATCCCCGTCTGCCGCCAAGCTCGGCGGGGGTTGGTGCTGTGCAGGTCTTCGTCGTTCGTGTGGCTACACATTAACCCGGCGACAGCCTTGAGCGCAAGGGTTTGTGTGGCTACACTTTGCCCATGACGACATCCCCGAATGTGGCTACGGCTAGCGGACTGATCGACAGGTCCACTACCGTCTGCGCTGTGCCGCGCCCCCCCACCGGACATACCTTCGTCGCGCGCGCCCGCGTCCCTAAGCCCAAGTGGGACCGCTTCGGCGAGCTCGCTGAAGACCAGGACACCGACCGGTCGAAAGTCCTCAACGACTTCATTGACTGGTATCTGCGTGTACCGGGCGCGAAACTCCCCAAGCGTCCGTAGCCGGATCACGCCACATCAGCCCCGAGCGACTCCAGCGTCAGCCCCTGCCGCTCCCCCGCGGACAGCCCACCCCAGACCCCCCACTTCTCCTGGTTCTCCACCGCCCAGGTCAGGCACGCCGCCCGGTACCGACACCCACCGCACACCGTCTTGGCCGGCGTCACGAACTGCGGCTTGTCGCTGACCGGATAGAACGTCTCCGGGTCAGCGCCCGAGCACGCCCGGTTGCTGGACTCCATCCAGTACGGCCGCGCCGGCGGCACCGGCTGCTCGCCCAGGCTGGCGTCGCGCCGGCGGCGGGTCCGGCACATCGAGCAGATGCCCTTGCCGCTGTGCTCGGCCAGACCCAGCTCCTTGTGCGGGCCCCGGGTCGCCATCAGCTGATTGCAGTCGCGGCACCGCCCCACTACCGCCTTCATGGCCGCGCTCATGACGCCTCCTTGAGAGATTCGAGGTGCGCCCCGACGTGGACGAGGCGAGATAGGACAGCGGAGGCCAGGACCGGCGGCACCGCGTTGCCAACCTGCTGGTACTGCTGGGTCCGGGTGCCGGACCACGGGTAGTCAGCCGGGAACGACTGCAGGAGCCCGGCTTCCTGGACCGTGACACGGACGGCCTCAGTGCCGGCCCGGTCGCCGTACCGGTCGGAGGCTTCGCCCTCACCGAGGCGATCCCGGTCACTCTGGTTGATCTTGTGGCCGGGCGGCCAGATCCGAGGGTCCGTCAGCACAGTCGCCGGCCGCTCGAACACCCAGTCGACCGCGTTGGCGCGCTGCGCGAAGAACAGCGTCCCCGCAGGTTCGTCGAGTGTCCGGATGCAAGCGTTGGTCTGTGTGCCGTTGCGTAGCGCCCATCCCGGCCGATCCCAACCGAGGGCTTCGGCCATGGACACCGGTAGCGGCAGCGGCGATCCGAACAGGTCGCCCTCAACCTGCGGCTCACGCCCCGACCGGTAGGCCTGATGCGTCGGGGTCGGCGCTCCCATCGAGACGTCCAGAGAAGCGAGCAGGATGGCCCGCTTCCTGGTCTGCGGCACCCCGTACTGCTCTGCGGACAACACCCCGCACCACGTCCAGTAGCCCATCCCGCGCAGGCGCTCGGCGGCGTACTTCCAGATCGGCAGCACCGGAGGCACCTGTTCCAACGCCACCCAGCGCGGGCGCAGGGCCACCGCGAAGCGCATCGGCTGCGCGGTGAGCGCGGACCGCTCGTCCTGCCAGGCGTAGTCGCCTGGCTCGCGGCCGGAGGCGTAGTCGGCGATCAGGCGCAGCACGTTCGGGACGTCATCCTTGCCGGCTCCGGCCCCGGCGCTGGAGAACGTCGGGCACGGCGGCGAGGCGATCAACCCCGAGACCTTGCCGACCAACTGCTCTGTCGGATAGGTGGCCACGTCAGCCTGGATGCGCCCGTGCCCTGCGCGGACCGCGGTGAGGCACGCCGCGCGGTCGTGTTCAATTCCGGCCAGCGCCCCCTTGTAGCCGGCCAGCCGGAGGCCCTCGTCCCACCCCCCGGGACCGGCGAACAGGTCAAGGATCACGACGCCTCGGCCTTCTGCAGCTCCTCCTGGACCAGGGCGCGGAACAACGTCGGCTGCATGCGGGCCAGCCGCCACGCCGCCCGGCTGCGCGCACTGCTCCTACCCCGCTCCCGGCTGTAGGCGCGGGGTCGGTCCTTGCGCCACTGCGCCATGTACTCGGCCGACGCCTTCCGGCACGGCCCGCAGGCGCCCTCTGGGTTCTTCCGGCACTGGTTCCAACCCGCGTAGCTGCCGTGCTGGATGTCCTCGGGCTTCATGCCGCGATCACCGCCTGCACCGGCTGGCGGCCCCACAGCTCGACGTCGCGGGCCGGGATCTTGACCGGATCCCTGGTCCGGCCGACGCGCACCAGCACCTCGGGCCACCTGCCCTCGGAGGTGATCACCCCGGACAGCGCGACGCCCCAGTGCGGGAAGCCGTAGGAGTCCTCGAACATCACGGCCGAGCCCGGCTCGATGTCAGTGGCCATGGTGGTCACCGCCGCCGTGGCCGCCGTCGTGCCCGCCACCGTCGTGAGATCCGCCGTCGTGAGATCCGCCGTGCCCACCGTCATGCGAACCGTCGTGCGATCCGTCATGCCCACCGTCGTGCTCGTGACCGCCGTGGTGGTCTCCGTGGCCGGAGTCCCCGCCGTCGTGGTGGCCACCGCCGTCGTGGCCATGCCCGTGGTCACCGGGGCCGTGGTGCTCGCCGTGACCATCGCCGGGACCGTGGTGCTCGCCGTGCTCGGCGCCGTCGTGGCCGTCGTGAGAGTGACGCCAGGAGTGGTCGCCGCGGTCGTCCGCCCGGTGGCGCCCGCCACGGCGCTCACCCTCATCGGCCCGGTGTGAACCCCCCCAAACGTGGTCCACACCGGACCGATCCGACCCATGGTGATATTCGCGCTGCGCATTTACTTCCCGGTCCTGCGCGCGATATGCCGGCACGGAGAAGCCGGCATCCACGACCACCAGACGCGGATGCCACAGCGAGCGCACCGGCTGGGCCGGGGCCTGGAACAGCGGCGGCGGAGTCGCGGACAGCACAGGCGCGGTCGCCGCCGGCGGCGAAGAAGGCAGCGCCAGGGTGGTCACGGCCGGGACTCCGTAGTTGGCCAGGTAGAACAGTCCCACCGTGGTGGCGCCGACGGTCGCGCCCAGCGAGACGACCCGAGTGGCCTCCTGGTGGCGGGGTGCGTACTTCCTGCGGGCCACCTTCCGGCGACGCGCGGGGGAACGATGCTGGCTCATGTCAGTCTCCTGTGAAGTGGCGGCGCGGACTCATCGCTCGCCGAGGGGGGTGGTGCGATCGACTCGTTGGACCACGCGCCGGGCTGGTGATAGCCGGGCGGGGCGCCGCCGAGGGTGTAACGGGCCCGCTCAGTGGCGAGCTCGGTGCAGAGCCCGCCCAGGGTTTTGACGAGCATCTTGTTCAGCCCGACGAGGGACTCAACTGTCGCTTCGAGCGCCTTGACCTCGTCGAACAGCTCCTGACACTCCTCAGTCAGTCGCTCTTTCTCGGCCGCGCAACCGGGGTGCATGTCGACCGCGATGACATTCCCGATCATCGGGCCACCCCCAGGAACCGTCGGGCCCGCCGGCGCTCGGCGATGAGCTCGCCGAGCAGTCGGCCACCACGCACACCCAGGGCGATGGCCACCAGGACGCTCAGTCCGACCGTGCACTTGCCGCGGACACTCACCTGTCGGCCCTCTTCTCGGCCTCGGCGTCACGCTTGGCGTCCCGGCGGTCGAACACGCCCATCGACCACCACATGGCCAGCACGATCCCGACCACGACGGTCAACATCTCGATCACGTTCAACAGGCCCGTCACTTCTCGATCCACTTCTCGAAGTAGTCCGGGGCCCACCAGCCGATGGCCAAGCTCACCGGCATGCTGATCAGCAGGCCGGCGCCGCTGAGCCAGGCGTTGTGGGTGACCCGGTCCATCACGAGGTTCACCAGGCACGTCAGGGCCACGGTGAAGACCATGACGAGCAGGAACCGCAGCGACGTCTTCACTGGACGTCACCGACCAGCGCGCACTTGAGCGCCCTGATCAGGGCCGGCGACATGTTGCGCAGGTTGATCACCAAGGAGCCCACCTCGAGGGCGGCGAGCTGCTCACCGGTGCCCGGGTGCAAGCCCTCCACCGCGTACACCGCGACGTTGTCCACGGTGCGACCAAGGAAGGTCGAGTGCGGCGGCGCCGGCAGGCCCTCGCGCGCCTCCGCGACCCACTGCGCCTCGCTCATCCCGCTCACGCCACCAGCGCCAGGTGATGCCAGGCGGCGGCCACCAGGGCCACGCCGACCTCCTCGCAGTGGCAGTGGTTCTCCAGGTCGGCGAAGGTCGACCAGCAGTCCCGACACAGCCGTTGGGCCACGTAGCCGGGTTGCTTTTCCAGCTGCACCGCCACGAAGAACAGTGCGGCGGCGACCTCGGCGGCGGTCACTTCGAGCTCACCTGCTCGGCGGTCTCCAGCGCGGCCAGCACGTCGTTGCCGTTGGTGTCCAGCGGCGCGCAGCCGTCAGAGTGACCGGCCGGGCGGGTGCAGATGAAGTCCAGCGACGTGCCCTCGAGGTCGATCTCGATGGGCTTCTCGCAGAGTCCGGTGACCACCTCGAGCACCGGCAGCGGCTCCATGCCGGCGACGATGTGGTCGATCACCGAGTTGACCCAGATGCTCTGGTCCGCGGTGAGCTTCGGCTCCGGCTCGACCCACACCGCCTCGGCCGAGACCGGCTCCGCTGCGGCGGCGATGAACTTCCCGGACTTGTCCCGGGCGGTCATCGGACGACCCGTTCAAGGCGGTGCTTACCGGGTGCACTCATGCGGCCGGCACCCGAGCGGGGGGCCAGGAACAGACTCCTGAGGCTGCCGCGCCCGAAAGTGCGCTTGTGGGTATTGCGTATCGCTTTGGGGGTGGTTTGCGTTACGGAAAGTGGTAGTTCTTCAGTTTCCACGTTAACCTGGGCCACAGCGGGCCCAATTCCTTCCTGGATGTAGGTTCGTTACCGGATAAAGGACCCCCGCGCAGCTGCCAGGCGGATGCGGGGGTTCTTCCATGTCTGAGGCGTTAGGCGCCTCTCACCAGATCTGCCGATGCGGCGGCGGCGCCGCGCATCCAGGCCTCTACTGCATTCCGGTGAACGCGCCAGCGGCGAGCCTTGCCGCGCTGGTGGCCTTCGAGCTCTCCGGTCTGGAGTGCCTCGTACACCTCGGTTCGGCTGACGCCCGTGATCGTCATGACCTCGGCGGGCGTGAACCACATCCGCTCGAGAACGGACCGGTTACTGTCAGTCATCGCGCCTGCCCTTGGGGGACCAAATTAGGCGAAACTGGGATCGCCTTGGACGTGTCGAACAGTACCGAAGAGTGTCGAACAGTGTCAAGACTTGCTGTCGAACTGAGGTGAACGGACCTTACCACCACGCGACTTTGATCTTTAACTAGTTCGACTCAGTTCTCTTGCGTTCGACATCGCCGCAGGTCAGGGTTCTTGCCATGGGCGAGGTAGGAGATCTACTGCGTGCTGCTCGGGAACGAGCGCAGCTGACTCAGGGGGAGCTGGCCGACCTCGTCGGCGTTCACCGCGCCTCGGTCGTCAACTGGGAAAAGGGCACCCCACCCCGGAACAGACTGGGCAAGCTTCGTCAAGTCCTCGGCCTAGACGAGCACCTGAAACCGCTCGGGACCGCTGATACGCAAGACTTCCGATACATGGACCACCGGGAATTAGTGGCACGGATGAACGTCCTGGTCTCCCAGCTGAACTCGCTCGCCGCCGAGGTCGGTCACCGACTGCAACAGCTCGACGGGTTCGACACTGACGAGCAGGCAGGCGCAAGACAGCGCAATCACCCAGAGCGAGCGACGGACGGCCGCTTCGAAATGGTTCTTGAAGACGTCGAGCTCGACCCTGAAGGCCCTGGTGGCGAGGCCTATGGGGACTCGTCCCCCAATTGAATCAGGAGCAACACTCCAAGGAAGTTCTAAGAAACTAGACCACTTTGGTCGCCACTCGTTCGGCGTATAGCTGCGGCTCTCTCACAAGTGTGAAGGTAACGCTCCGTATCAACCAATCAACGGTAAGGAGTGGCCAACGGTGGCCCCACTTGCGTTCCACGAGGCAGCAGCAATCCAATGGCTCACCGAAGCAGCCACCTACCACACCGGCTTCGAGGTGGAGATCAGCAACGAGCTCACCGCGGATGCGGCAGTCGACCGCATCGAAGGACGCATCGAAGTCCGCGCGGGGCTGAGCCTGCCTCGATTCCACATCGCCATCGGGAGATCCATCCTGTTCACCCTGTTCGACGAGGCGGCGGCCCCCGAGTTCCGCAACGTCCCCCGAGAGCTACCCTCCGGCGTCATCCCGTTCCCCCCGGCCCCCCGACGGCATGGCCAGTTCGGACTCTCCCTAAGTAGCTGAGGACAGCCCCGTGGCGTGGACCGAGCAAGCACTCCCCAACAAGGCCGGCGTCGTCCGCTATCGCGGGTGCTATCGCAACGCTGAGGGCAAGATCCGCCGCCAGACGTTCGACCACAAGAAGGCGGCCGAACGCTGGGCATACGCACAAGAGCAGAAAGTCGTCGAAGGCTCTCGCCGAGACCCGGCGAGAGGACGAATGCACTGGGGAACCTGGTGCGAGCAGTGGTGGCCCACCCGCCGGATGGAGTCCGGCACCGCATCATCGCAAGTGACCCTGCGGGACAACCACGTCTTACCGCGGTGGGGCGACGTCCCCATGAACCGGATCGAGCACGACAAGATCCAGATCTGGGTCAACGGGCTCAGCTCGAAACTCTCCGCCTCCTCCGTCCGGCTGTGCTACTACCAGCTGTCGGCCTCCATGAAGGCCGCCGTACCGAAGGTCTTGGACTACACGCCCTGCTACGGCATCCGGCTCCCCACGCTGCCCTCAGCCCCAGAGCGGTACCTCACCTACGACGAGATCGACGTGCTGTTCAAATACTTCGACGGCGTGCACCGGCTCCTGGTCGAAACCCTGCTCGAGTCGGGCATGCGCATCGGCGAGGCCGTGGCGCTGCACCGGCACCGGGTCGACTTCACCCAGCGCACCATCGACGTGGTGGAGCGCTGGGATCGACACGCCAAGCTCATCAAGCCCTACACCAAGGGCAAGCGCCGGCGCACCGTCCCGCTGACAGACAGTCTCGCCGCGCTGATGGGCACCTGGTTCGAGATGCACCCCAGCGACGCGCGCGACTGCGGGCACGCCCACGACCGCGGTTCGGTGTGCCGCTCGGCCCTCGTGCACGTCGCGCCCCGAGGTGGCGTCATCGACCAACAGGACTTCTCCACCCGGATCTGGGGGACCGCGCTGGAGATGGCCGAGATCGGCCACGCTCGATTACACGACCTCCGTCACACCTACGCGTCACGCATTGTGACCGCCGGTGTCAGCCTCACGGTGCTGCAGTCACTGCTCGGCCACTCCTCGATCACCACGACCCAGCGGTACGCGCATCTGCTCACCGACAACCACGACGCGGTGCGCGCGGCCCTGGCGATGCGCCCCGAGGGGGCAAACGAGGGAGCAAACTCCCTGACACAGCTCGATACGGCCCGGCACAACCGCATGCGGAGAAACCTAGGCCGACCAGCCAAAACGGGGAAGACTGACACAGCCCGGCAGCGTCCGGCACAGGCGGGAATCTAATTTCCTATTACGTATGGTAGCCCGTTTACGCACCCTGCTCCCTCGGCACCTCATCGCGCTGACCTGCGCGAACGGCTTCCGAGAGGGTGTCGCGGCGGGTAGACTGAAGGGGCGAAGGAGCAACGAGGGAGCAGCCGGTCAGCCACCGCGCAGCACCTCCAACTGCCGGAGCAGATCCTCCAGCTCCCAGCGGTAGTGCCCGCCGGCCGTCACGAACGCCGGCCGCAGCTGGTACCTCTTCACCCAACGCCGGAGCGTTGGCCGACTGACCTTCAAGGCGTCAGCCGCCTCGCCAGTAGTCAAGTAACGCTCCGTCACTAGGTCAGCTTCCCACAGGTGGCCGCGGAGTTGACATTCGCAGCACCTCCGAGCCCGCACTCCTTTGGTGCGAACCCCTCATCTGCGTATAGTCTCACGTGAGCGGATTGAGCGGATTGAGCCGATCGGAAAAGAGCCCCCACCCATGACCACCACGTACGAAGATGCGCCGTCCATGAACGGTCACGCCGACTACGAACCACCCCGCCCGGCCAAGCCGGCGCGCAAGACCGCCCCCAAGATGCACCTCGACCCGGTGCACGGGCCCGACCTCATCGCCGAACTACAGGACCACGTCGAAGCCCTGCACCTCGAGGCCAAGGAGCACACCGGCGCCGGCCAGCGGATCATCCTCAACCGCGCCTGGAAGATCGAGCTGTTCGTCAACGAGCTCATCGCCTTCCACGGCCTGGACGGTTCCTGATGTGCGCCAGCGGGGTGTACCGCGACGCCTGGGGCGAGTGGACCATCTGCCCGTTGTGCGACGGCCGAGGGTGTGGTCGGTGATGGGCTTCTTCAAGACCGTCCGCTCCACCCACAACATGACCACCCGCCACGGCAACAAGGTCAGCGAGCGGATCCCCACCGGGGAGACCGGCAAGAACCTGCGCACCAACTCCAACAACACGGTCATCCGACACAGCGGCAAGAACGACAAGCCGATCAAGGCCCACAAGAGGAAGTGATGGCCAGCTCCAGCGCCAAGACCAAGCACCAGCTGATGTGGGCCACCTACGGGTTGGCCTGGTCGCTGGGCGCCACCGTGGTGCTGCTGATGCTGTACCGGGCGGGCTGGCTGACCATCGTCGCGTTCGCGGTGGCCTTCGCCATCGCCTGCGGCGGTGCCAGCCACACCCACGAAATGCACCTGGCCGACCCGCTGCGCGAGCCCGAGCCGGAACGCTTCCGCAAGCCGGACGGGCCGCGCCGTGATTAGACCAACTGGACGTAGGAAGGTGGACTGGTGAGCGATCATGCTGGCGCCGTGCCGCATCTCGCAGGCAACCAGGCCAAGGTCATCGAGCAGCAGGCCCGGGTGTACGAGCTGCGCCAGGAGGGCGACTCCATCCGGGAGATCGCCCGGAAGCTGAACATGTCCCGCGGGACCGTGCAGAACCGCCTGGACGACGAGTGGATCCGACGCATCGGGCCGCTGTCGGACGCGTTGCGGGAGCGGGACCTGGGCCGGATGGAAGACGCCGAGCAGCGACTGATGGCCGAGAAGGACGCCATCGAGGTGGGCGACAAGCCCGACATGATCGCCAAGTTGACGATGTCGCAGGCGGCGATCTGGGATCGGCGGGCGAAGATCCTGGGCTACAACGCGCCGGAGAAGTTCCAGGTGTCCGGGGCGACTGTGGTGGACATTCCGCCGTCGTTGCGGGCGGCGATGGAGCGTGCCGAGGTGGACGCGGCGAAGCGGGAGTCGGAGATCCGTGCGCGCGCCAACGGCTCCTGAGTATGTGCCGGCCATCTACGGGCCGGAGTCGTTCGACCTGGACTGGCACCTGGGGAAGCTGAACGCCGCGGCGATGGCGCATCCGGCGTACCGGCGGAAGGTGACGGAGACCTACCCGTTGCTGTTCGCGTTGCTGTACTGCCAGCACCGGCTGATTGATCCGACGATCTCCCCGGACATTCACCTGTCCCAGTTCCACGTGGACATGGCGTATGCGGCGGAGTTGTGGTTGGAGCGCAACCTGGCGCCGGGGCAGATCCGGGAGGCGTGGATCGCCCCGCGCGGCGCGGCGAAGAGCACCTGGCAGACGATCCTGACGTTGTGGGCGTTGGCGCACGGGCACCGGCGGATGGTGATGGCGTTCGGCGCGAACCAGGCCGCGGCGAGCCGGATCATGGGCAACCTGCGGTTCTGCCTGGACAACTACGAGCTGCTGCGCACCGACTTCCCGGACCTGGTGACCCCGGCGAAGGTGTCCGGCAAGACCGTGTCGGACGCCAAGAACATGTTCGTGGCGAAGTCCGGCGCGGTGGTGATGGCCTACGGCATCGACTCGAACCAGCTCGGCGCGAACGTGCACGGGATGCGCCCGGACCTGATCCTGCTGGACGACATCGAGGACGACGAGGGCAACTACAGCCTGCACCAGAAGGCCAGCCGGTTGTCCACGGTGGGCGCCATTCTGCCGATGAACGACCGGGCGGTGGTGCAGTGGGCCGGCACCACCACCATGTACGGCTCGGCGACTCACGACCTGGTCAGGTCGCTGTACGGGGATCGCTTCGAGTGGGTGACCGATTACCAGTTCCGGCCCCGGCATTATCCGGCGATCATCACCGCCCCGGACGGCTCGGAGGCGAGCATCTGG
Source organism: Streptosporangiaceae bacterium (assembly GCA_025964715.1). Classification (GTDB taxonomy): domain Bacteria; phylum Actinomycetota; class Actinomycetes; order Streptosporangiales; family Streptosporangiaceae; genus Actinomadura_C. The sequence continues at coordinate 22,841 of JAOPYH010000308.1, forward strand.
CCGGCGAAGTGGCCGCTGGAGTACCTGCAGTCGCAGCGTCATACCCGGCTGTACGCGTTGCATTTCGACAACCGGCCGCGCAGCCACGCCGACGGGTTGTGGACCCCGGGTGACCTGCCGCCGATCCTGCCGGCGCTGCGCCCGTCCCGAGCGGTGCTCTGGATTGACCCGGGGGTGACCACCAACGCCAAGTCCGACCCGACCGGGCTGGCCGTGGTGGGTGCCGCCGGCGCGCGGGCGACGGTGCTCTACGCGGAGGGGCACAAGCTGAAGCCGGGTGAGCGGAAGAACATGGTCGGGCAGCTGGTGCACGACAACCCGATGATCGACACGGTGTATGTGGAGGTCACGAACGGCGGGGATTCCTACCGGGCGGAGCTGGAGTCGGTGCTGCCTCGGGGGGTGGACCTGGTGGAGCGGCGGCCGACGAAGTCCAAGCCGAAGCGCATCGAGGAGCACCTGGACTACTGCCAGATGGGTTGGGTGGCCTGGGCGGAGGACCATCCGCAGCTGCGGGAGCAGATGTTGGCGTATCCGAAGGGCGAGCACGACGACGTGTTGGATGCGGTGTGCGGGGCGACTGAGGAGTTGCTGGGCGGCCGGTCAAGGCCGAAGACGAAGCCTTCCTGACCTGTCTACTGAGTTGACTTCGTCCGGCTAGAGGTGATAAAGTTAGGGCATGAGCGAGACCACAATCGCCACCGGCAACGACGTTCACGGCCTGCGCTGGCAGGTGCAGCGCTACGACGAGCCCGGCTTCACCGAGTACTACCTCGAGTTCGGCGGCCAGTCGATCGTGCTCAACGACATGATCGTCGCCGCGCTCGAAGCGCTGCCCGAGCTCGACTGATGGCCGATCCCGTCATGTCCCTCGCCGAGGTGGCCGAGTTCCTCGGCATCAAGCCGGAGTCGGCCTCTAGGTTGCTGCGCCGGCACGGCATCAAACCGCGACGCGGCTACCTGCGCTCAGAGGTCAAGAGCCTCGAACGCCAGCAGGGGCGCCGCACCGACCTGCACAAGGAGGACTGATGGCGTACCAGTTGAGCGCGGCGCAGATCGCTAGCCACCTGCGCTGGCTTCTGTCGAACTCCAACCATGAGATCGAGCCAGACGACGGCCCGTTCCTCGATGTCGCGTTCGACGCGTGGGATGTGGCCGGAGAGCCGGGGGTGGTCTCCCTGGTGGTGCAGACCCGCGACGCTGACACCCGAGAGTCGGGCGTGCAGGGCTTCCTGCTCACTGTGGCTCCGGGGGAATCTGACAAGGACTCGCCATGAAGTTCGCCGCCCTCCTCACCGCCCTCGCCGCGGCGGCGTCCCTCACCGGGTGCGCGGCCTACCGACCCAACGGCTCGTACGGCGTGTACTACGAGAACGCCTTCCTCTACTCGTGTGAGCTCCGCGCCCGGGTCGCCTACTGCTCGTGCATGCTCGGCTATCTGGAGCAGACCGTGTCGGCGCAGCAGGCCGACTACGACGGCAACGCGATCGCCACCGGCGCCCCGGTCCCTGCCTACGTTCAAACCGGGGCTGCGCTGTGTCAGTGGGCAGTCCTGTGACGCGCGAGCACGAGTGGTTTCCCCCGCTCGCCGACGACAAGCCTCTGTCCATCTGTGTCCGATGCCTGACCCGATCCGACAGTCCGGCCGCCGATCAGCCGTGCGATGCGCTGCTGGATGAACTCACCGAGGAGGAGAAGTGAGCGATCTCAACCCGCGGATTCTCGCCGAGGCCATCGCGGAGATGAAGCGCAAGCCGGACGCCAGCATGTGCCTGGACCTGATCGACAACCTGACCGACGACACGAACGTGCAGGCGATTCTCAACGCCTACTACGAGGCCCTGGAGGACCGATGACCGACCCGCAGCCGTGGTACGCCGACCACGCCAACCTGGTCCTGCTGACCGCCCACATGGCGGAGTCCGGCTATGACGCTTCCGAGGTGGCGCGCGCGGTGGAGAAGCCGTGGGCGTACGCCGACGAGTACCAGCTGGCCCTGCTCGAGTTGTCGACGGGAGCCTGATGTCCAAGCTGATCGTCTGCTCACTGGCCGCCGGGCTGGTCCTCGGGCTGGCGGGCTGCTCCGACCACGCCCACTACGTCGCGCCCCCGCCGCAGCAGTACTCGGTGGCGGCGATCTGCACCACCGCCACCGCGCCGCACCTACGGGTGGACGACAGCTCGTGCCCGATCGGGGACGGGGACGTGCCCGGCTACCCGTTCCACTGGGTCTACAACTCGACCCTGGACAACGGCGACTTCGACTACCCGATGGTCGGCTACCCGGTGCCGGTGTACTACGGCGTCGGCCGCCCCTACGGGTACTCCACGCTGCAGATCCAGCGCGGCCTGCCACCACGGCAGACCACGATCATCAACAACAAGACGGTCGTGATCAACGGCGGCATCGGCCGGGCCGCGCGCACCGCCGCCCCGGCGACGTCCCCGGTGGGCGACACCAAGCCGGCGCCGGCGGCGAGCCCCTCCATCCAGCGGGGCGGTTTCGGGGCCCCCAGCGCCCCCCGGGCGGCCAGCACGCCGCGCCCATTCGGTACCTACAGCTCGGGGGCCCGTAGCTCTGGTGGCTCGTTCAGCTCGAGCAGCAAGGGCGGTAAGTGATGGAGCCGGACGTCCGGGACCGCGCCGAGACCGCCGCGTACCAGGCGTACGTGCGCGTCGCTCCTGGGCCACAGTCTGACCGGTGGGGCGCCGTGGTGGATGCGGTAGCCGAGGTACTAGCCGCCGAACAGC
>JAOPYH010000314.1 GCA_025964715.1 Streptosporangiaceae bacterium
ACTGTTCGCGCAACGCACATTCGGTGGCGGCAATGTGGCGCTCGGATTGCTGCTCTTCGGTGTGGCCGCCATCACCTTCTATAACGCGTTCTACCTGCAAGGCGCGCTCGGATTTTCGCCGATGGAGGCGGGTTTGGCCAATATCCCCACCGCATTCGGCGCGCTCGCGGGGGCGCCCCTTGCCTCGCGCCTGGCTCGCCGCCTGCCGCTACGCCTTGTCACCGTGCCGGCGCTAACCGTGGCTGCGCTGACCATGGGCGGGTACGGGTTCCTCGGACTCCAAACTCCACTCGTCTGGATCGAGATCCTGTTGTTGATACAGGGTCTCTCGATCGGCATGGTGATCGGCCCCGTTACGGCCGCATTGATCAGCGACCTGCCGTTGGAACAGGCCGGTGCAGGATCGGCCGTCACCAACACCGTGCGACAAACCGGCAGTGTGATCGGAATCGCAGTAGGCGGCACGATCATGTCGATCATGTACCGACGTGCGATCGAACCTTCGCTGGAGGGTGCACCCGGTCCGGTGCAGGATCAGGCGCGAGTTTCCGCCGAACAGGCCCGCCACGTCGCCACCACTATCCACCGGCCCACTCTTGCTCAGGCTGCTGATAATGCGTTTATCCATGCTATGCACGTCGGCGCGGGCTGGATCGCGGTCATCGCACTCCTCGGAGCAGCTGTGCTGCTGATTACCTTGCCTGCTGTCGGAAAGAAGAAGGGTCCGATACCGGAGCCGGACTACGAAGAGGCCCGCAGCTCCGAGGCCAGGGCCGCCCAGGCGCCAACTATCGACTCGAGAACCCGCCGGGTCTCCTGCAATATCCGATCGAACTCGGCGCCGGAGAAACCGGACAATGAGGCCACACCTCCACGACGGCAACACTACGAACGGGACGGCCGGAGCGTCAGTTCCTCGGCTCGTTGGACGGCCCTTGGTCCGTCGGCCCAGGCCATACCTGGCCCGCCGGAGGCCTGAAGTCAGGCCTGGCGCCCTCGGGCGGCGCGCCCTGAGCGGGCGGCGCGCCGAACGACGGCGGGGTGCCCGGCTGCGGCCCGCCCGGGCCGAACTGCTGCGGACCCGCTCCTCGGTTGCGGCCGCCGGACCGCCTGGCCATGAGGATGGCTCCGACTACGATGAGGACGGTGAGCCCGCCGAAAAAGCCAAGAACGATCAACGTGCTGCTGGGGCCGGAGTCTTCTTTCTGCTCGGCTCCCTGCGGCTGAGCTCCTGGGGTCTGTGCCTGCTTCGGCTGGGTGGCCTGCCACTGGTCGAACTTCTCGAAGACCGGGTTGGGCGCGCTCTTGGGCACGTTGCGGGTGAGAGCAAAGATCGGAACGACGGTGCCGTAGCCCGTCATGTTGTCCTTGCCCTGGGGCCCGGCGTCCACGGTGGTGTTGGTGATGCGCTGCACGACTTCCCGCGCCGACATCTGAGGGAACTTGGAGCGCAGCAATGCTGCGGTGGCGGACGTCAAGGCCGAGGCCTGACTGGTCCCCTCCAAACGGGGAATGAACTTACCGTCCCTGCCGATGGATCCTACCGACACACCAGGGGCCGCCACCGTGACGTAGGGCTGCCGCTGAGTCTTCACCCAGGCCCGGTTCTTATAGTCGATGGCCCCTACCGAAAGCACCCCCGCACATACAGATGGCGCATGCGCGCTGTTCAGCGTGTCTCCCTCGTTACCTGCCGACGAGACGACGACGACGTCGTGCTGGATCGCGTAGCCAACCGCCTCCTGTATCTGAGGTAGGCACTGTCCAGACGGAGCGGCTGAGCCCTGCGAGATATTGACGACCTTCGCACCGTGGTCGGTGGCATACCGAACCCCTTTGGCGATCTTGACGGTATCGCCACCGGTGGCGACGATCGGCATGATTTTGGCTTCTGGTGCCACACCAACGAAGCCAGTGGTTGTGCCCTGGCTCGCGATGAGGGCGGCCATACCCGTGCCGTGGCCACCGTCCTTCGTATCGGTGTCCATCCGGCCATCCCCGCCGCCGTTCTCAAGGTCCGCTCCGGGGATCACGACCCCATTGAGGTCCGGCAGCTGAGAATTCACACCGGTGTCGATGACTGCGACGGTGACCCCTGCGCCCTTGGTGATCGGCCATACCTTGTTCTCGATGTCCCAGGTGGTGAACCACCACTGCTCATCACGCCCGCGCGGCACCGCGGTCGCCGCGGCGGGCATCGCGGTGATCAGTGCCAGGACCGAGCTCACCCCGGCAGCCGCCAGGACTCGTGTCATCCGTCGCACAACGAACCTCACTAAACCGAAGTCGACGCGGACAGCCCGGAAAGGTCCAAGGCTCCCCGCGCTGTCGCAGTCATTGTCTCCTGACCGGCGCTTTACGTCAGCCGATCACGGGTGGCGCCGTGTCACCGTCATTGCCGCCCCAGACGTCCTCGTCCTCGGTAAGCCAGGTGCTGCGCTCGTGCTCCTCGTCGCCGGCGGCAGTTGCACGTCCATCTTCACGGAGTAGAGCATGGGGCAGGTCCTTCTCCTCGCTTCGGCGGCGTGGTGATCCTGTTGTCAGGCCGGGTCCAGGGCAAAGTCGTAGGTCACCTCCCGGCCATTCCCCCCAGCCGCCGGGGCCGGGTCGAGGATGAGCTCCGGCTTCATCGCCGAGGCGATGTCGTCGGCCACGCGCTCGTCACCGGTGATCAGCTTGGCCGCAGGCGCCGTCGGGGATTTGGTACGGCGCGGGCTGGATGGTGTAAATGACGAACCGGCCCTCGCCGTCGGCGATCACCGTGGCACGCAAGTTCCACTCCGGTAGGCCCGGCGCGCCTGTGAGATGGTCCAACAGGCGCAGGGCCTGCGCAACCTCCGAGGCCGTCCACCCGCGGTT
>JAOPYH010000209.1 GCA_025964715.1 Streptosporangiaceae bacterium
GCCTCAGCGATCAGCAGCTCGGGCTTGCCGTCCGGTATGCGCTTGGAGTCGCGGTTCATGTCCGCGCGGTGGAGCGCCTCAAAGCGATTCTTCTTGTCGTCGAGGCTGTCGCCTTCGTCCATCCAGTCCTGCAGGGCCGCCGCTTGGGTTGCGACCGCCGCTGGGCTGGTCCGGACGACAGCGAGGTTGCTGGCGAACTCCAGGAGACATGCGCGGTAGTAGCGCTGCAACGGCGCGGTGAATGTGGTGTCCTTCATGGCTCAGACCAGTGCTTTCGTGTCGGCGAGGTGGCGCTTGCCGGCCTCGGTGATCGTGTACGAAGTCCGGGACGCGTCATGGTGGACCGCAATCAGACCAGCCTTGGCTTGCTGCTTCAGGGCCGCGCGGACATGCTGAGGCGGGAGATCCAGGCCGAGCTCGCCGGCGTTCCGGGGCTGCTGACTGTCGAGGGCAGCGAGGACCTTGGCGTCCAGCTCGGCCCATGCGTCGGTAGAACCCATGGCGGGTGTCCTTTCAGGGAGGGAGGGTTTAAGCGAAGAACGCGGGGCTACGCGGCTACCTCGGGTAGGCGGCGCTTGCCCCTCTCGGTGATGCGGTACAGGCCGTGTCCGGTCTTCTCGATCTCGCCGGTCGCGACCAAGTCGGTGAGGGCTTTGGTGATCGTGCGGAGCGCGGGCGGCGGGGTGGTGTTGGCTTGGATGTGGCCGACCATCTCACCCCGGTTCACCTCGGAGCCGTCATGCTCAGCGAGGTAGACGAGGACGGCATGCTCTCCGGTCCGCTTCTGATCGGAGTCGTCGTCCGTCTCGGTCTTAGTGCCGACCGGTGCGGCCTGGCTTGCGCCGTCGCCGCCGGCAACAGGAGGACCGGAGTACGGCTCGAGTGCCGCGGGGGTTCCGGATGTTGCCCACTGGCGTGGCTTCACGATCAGGTAAGTCCGTATCGTGGCAGGCCGGTCCGCGCCCGGCCCGAAGATGTAGCCGAGGCCGCTCGTGGTGTCCCCGTTCGGCCATTCCTTCGGCAGAGTGCACGGGTCAACTGGCATCGACCCGTTGAACGCGACCTGACCGGACAGGCGGTTAGCGGTGCGGAACACGATGACGTTCCCCGCGGCGACCGCGTCCCGGATCGCCATGGAGTTGCCGAGGCTGCCTAGCAGCGGGACCTGTGTGATCAGACGGAACTTGATCCCACACTTCCGCGACATGCCGATCATCTCTTCGATGAGCGCACAGCAGACCGGGTCGGCGAGGACCGTCTGAGCCTCATCCACGGTGACACTGATCATGCACAGGCCGTGGCGAGGGTCGCCCGGCGTGAACTCCTCGATCCCTTCAACCTCATAGCCGTCCTCGTCGACCCATCGGATCGTGGACATGAGCTCGTTCCGGGCGTACATGCGGTCCCGGAGTTCTTGGAGCCGGGCGCGGATCTCCACGATCCCGCCCGCGAACTGGGCGACAGCTTTTTTCCAGCCCGATTCGGAGTAGGACTGGCCGCGCTGCGGGTCCAGGAGGACCGACGCGATGACCCCGGAGTGCCGCTCCTCAGCGAGGAGAAGCTTCACGAGGACGGACTTGCCGGCGTCAGTGGAACCGGCGATGAGGTCATGGACGGGGCCGGACTTGGGACGGTAGTGCCGGTATTTGACGGGGTTGGCGTCGGTGTACAGCCCGATGCGAGAGACCCCTGTGGCGACATCCAGTGTCGGGCCCGGCCAGTGGTGAACCTCCTGCAACGGGTTGTCGCTCTGCACCAGCACCTGGAAAAGGTGCAGGGACCCGTCGGGCGATGGCTCGATCGTGATGGAACCGGTCTTCAGCTTGAGCGCACCCCCGATGTCCTTGGTCGCCATGACCGCCCGGTCGTAGTTCCCTTTGGTCACCTCGCCGAGACCGGACCAGCCGCCGCGGATCTCCTCAACCTCAAGGATCCGGGAGTGCTCAAGCGGCCCGCCGGCGCAGGACACTTTGGTACGCCACAGCTCGATGAGTTCAGGATCCGAATCGATGACCGGCGCAGGTGCGGCATGGTTCCGGATGCGGTGCCGCCACCACCACGGCATGGCGAGCACGCCACCGACACCGACAAGCCACGCTGGCATCGGCTGAGCCACACCGTGCATCACGGCTTCCATCAGCCAAAGCGTCCCCGCCATGATGGCGGCAGCCGCCTGAATGTGCCGCCAGAAGCTGACGGCCTTCACGTAAGCGGTCCACCATGCGCCGCCCAACGCGACGGCGCCGGTGGCGAGGACAGCCCACCAGGGGGTGCTGAAAACGTTCAGGACGGAACCGGCCGTGAAGGTACTGCCCATGACGGCGAGCGGCGCTAGCTGGCGGCGGAACCGCCAGCCGACCTTGCTGGTCGCCTTTAGCGCCTTCCGCTCGGGCTTCGCCGGCGGCTGGCCGCCGGTAGCCGCGGGTGGTGTCTGCGGCTGGAGCGTCTGCTCGAGTACTTCGGTTCCCATGTGTCCCATCCCTGTGTGGTGGTGGAGCGAGGGGCCCGGGATGGTGATCCCGGGCCCCCGCGGGTCACCCTCCGTAGAAGCTGGTGTCGCCGACCTTCGCGGTGGCGCCCTGGACGGCGTGCTCGACACCCTCGTGGCCCTGCGTCCGCAGGTTGGAACGCGCGGCTCCCGCGTTCGCCTTGGACTGCTCCGCAGCCTGCAACCGCGTCTGCGCGGCGCTCCTGCGCTGCATCGCAGCGTCCATCAGGTCCGTCATCCCGCCCGCGGTCTCCTGCCCCAGGCCAGCGGACAGGAGGCTGTTGTTGGTGTTCTCGTGCGCGGAGATCTCCTGGTTCGCCGCGGCGATCTCCGCCTGCGCCTCCTCGATGCGCTGCTGCGCTGCCGCCTCCGTCGCACTGAGGTGCTGCCGGTAGGTGTCGATGTTGGGGGTTTCGCCGGTCATCGTTCCCATTGGTTCTCCTGTGGTTGATGTGGTGCCGGTACCTCCGGCACCTACGCGGTGCAGTCTGCGGACGCTCGCGCCGTTTCCCTGCGACGTCGGCTCAGCCACGGTCTCGGGAATTGGCGCGCTGTCGCTTTGTTCGCCGCCACCTCTGATCTGCTGGAACTTCGCTTTCGCGCGGAGCCAGCCGGCCCGGATGGCGTTCCTCAGCCCCGGTATCGGCTCGCCGCTGTCCTGGCGACGCTGCAGCCATTCCTGGTGCTGGTTCCGTGCCGCACTAAACCCGTCGCGGATATCAGCGACGGCCGGCGACCACCCGTGCCGCAACTGGTAGGCGAAATGCCCGGCCGCGTTACGGCGTGCACCCCACCAAAGGGAGCGGGCCCGCCGCGACTTGTCCCAACTCGGGTGCTGCTGCCTCAGTCTCCGGTTGAGCTGTTTCCGGTATTGGCCTTGGGCGGCGCGGTATTCGGCGGCTTTGCCTTCGAACATGTAACCGACAGCCCAGCCGATTCCGATGAGGATAAGGAAACCCATGACCTCACACTCCGAACAGTTTGCCGAGGATGGTGGCGCCCGCGACGGCCACCCAGGAAAGGAAGGTGGTGAGCCACGTGCCGACAACGCCGCCGATCTCCGGCCCGAATGCGGGCAGCAGAAGCGCCGAATACTCGGTGGTCCGGTTCGTGGGATGCTTCGGCCACAGGTCGTAGATGACGATGTAGGCCAGCACGAACGCGATGACGAACGGAATCGCCGAGCCGACAACGGGGACGGTGGCGACCACCCAACGCATGATCGTGTGTGCCCACGCGGTAAAGAACGCGGCAGCGATACCGATGCCGGCGATCAGGTACAGCCACGGCTTCAAGAACTCGATCTTGCCGATCGGCTTCCAGTTCTGCATCAGCGCGAACACGAGACACGCGCCGGCCGCGGCCAAGGAGATGGCGGTGAAGTGGTGCGGGACAGCCGCCATGCTGGCGGCCTGCCTCGCAGCTACGGGATGCAAAGGGTCCTCCTTCGATGTTCGGGCTTAGTTAGTGGAGTCGCCACATGATGACGACGAAGATCAGGAAGCAGACCGACCGCAGGGGCCGCTGCAGGATCCACGCGAGCGCGTACAGGGACCACGACGCGGGGATCGCGACGAGGAAGCAGTGGACGCGCTGCAGGCCACGCAGGGCCGGGACTCCGCCGGCCATCGGGGCGCGCTTCGCGTAGGCGAGGAGGTCGTAGGTCGAGGCGGGGTGTTCGGCTTTGAAACCGGAGTTACGTCCGGGCCAGTTCCCGAGCTTCCGGAACGTGTCCTTGGCCTGCTGTACCCACAGCTCAACGACCTCATCTACAGCGCTGAAGTCCTCGTCATCGGAGTCGTCCGATACCTCGGTATCGTCACCTTCGGTTACACTGGCCTCGCGCGCGCCCGCGTCGCGCGCCTCCGTCGCGTAGGACCTCTCCTCATTGAGCAACGACCCGTTGCCCTTTGCGCTTTGCCCTATCACTGCCCGTCACCTCCTTCCAGGTGCTGGATACGTGTGTTGACGAGCGCGAGCATCTGCTGCACCTCGGCACCAGCGAGCCCGGCCGGCAGGTTCGCCACGATCCGTCGCCATCGGTCGAACCGCACCGACACTCGATCGACGGGCTTCTTCGCCCGACGTTCCTTCTTGTCCTCGAACGCCACCTGGCGCTGCGCTCGAGCCTCGGATCGTTCACTCATGACGCGTGCTTCGCCCCCGCCTTGGCCTTCGCCGCGGCGGCCTTGCGGCTCTCGTGGCGCATGTAGGCCAGGGCCCCGCACACGACGACCGTGATGACCGCGAGGCCAACGATGAACTTGACGGCCGGCCACGGCAGCGCGAGCTTGATTCCGCTTCCGATGACCAGGCCGATCAGGGCGGCCACGATCGGGTTGTTGACGATGGTCTTCATCCGGTCTTCACCTCACTGGTCG
>JAOPYH010000395.1 GCA_025964715.1 Streptosporangiaceae bacterium
CGACGCCGCAGCGTGGGCCGAGAACGTCCCCGGCACGGACTTCGTGGTCATCGGGGGAATCGTGGATCCGGATCTCAGCCTCACCCGCACCTGCCCGGATGGGACTGGCGACGCAGCGACAGCCCGCTCGCCGATTACGAGGAGCTATGGGACCGCTACACGGCGGAATTCGACTTCCGGCCCAGCACGTTGGAGCTGCCGGGTATCACCGAGCCGGCCGCATCGGTCACCTGGCACCTTGGAGCTCTTGACGGCCCTGACGACAATGCCGTCGACCGACTCCAGTCCATCATTCAGCACGGCCTACGCACCTGTGCCACGGTCGGGGAACCGCTCTACTGGCTCGACTGGCAACACGTCGGCTACTGCTTCGACCCCAGGAGAGTGGGCCACGCCGGTCAACCGCCCTGGCCTGGCGGCGCCTTTCCCGACGGCGACTACTACCTCTATCTCACCTCTGATCTCCGCATCGGAACCTTCGGCCACCCCTGGGAACACACCCTGTGCGTCTTCGGTACCGAATTCCTGGCCCAGGTGGAAGACGATCTCACCGACCTGCTCGGGGCCGCCGTACGCCATGGTGGACACCGCATCGGGGACACCTGACGCTGCGACGAGCCCGTCGGCAGGCAGGTCAGGGGTGACGGCCGGGTCTGGCAGGGACCATCCAGGGACGCCGGTCAGGCGTCACGCGTGCGCGTCTCCCGCCTGACAATCGGGAACCCTGATCGTCGGCCTCGGAGCATCGCGGGCGATCCTCTGAGCGCAGCGGGCAGCCGCCGAGGCTCCACGTCGGCGCGGGCGTCGGGCATTCCGCGAAAGTTCCCTTAAGCGTATTTTGTCACGTCTTTGCAACTTTTCAGCTTTGGGACTTCTTTGTCATATCGCCCTTAACGAAAATCTCCCCTTGTTCGCCATCAGTCGGGACAAATCGGCCCGACTGTAAGGGGGTTTCGTGAAAAAGATCGTCGTCGCCGCGACGACCGGCCTGGTTACCGGGCTCGGTCTTCTCGGCGCTCCAAACGCCTCAGCAGCCGCGGACGTGTCGGATGCCTTCCACCGGGCGAGCGTCGCCTGGCAAGCCTGCTCGCCGGATATCGTCGCGGCAGCGAAGGCGTACGACCGTCTGGGCCCGGTCGAGGTGTCGAAGATCATCCAGTGTGCCGAGCTCCAGGTCCCGCTGGACTACGCCAAGCCGAACGGCCAGAAGATCACCCTGCAGCTGACCCGGACCCCGCACACGGGCTCGGGCGCGGCCAAGGGTGACATCGTGGTCAACCCGGGAGGCCCGGGCGGCGGCGGGGCCCTGTTCGGCCCGCGCGTCTACGCCCAGAACTCGGCGCCGATGCAGGCCACCTACAACGTCATCGGCTTCGACCCGCGCGGCGTCGGCTTCAGCACGCCCAGCCTGAGCTGCGACACCAACGTCAGCAACGCCCCGCGGCCGGCGTACGGCACCGGCGGCAAGCGGGACGAGGCCATCTGGCTGAAGAGGTCCAAGGACTACGCCGACGCGTGCGCCAAGAAGTTCGGCGCCGGGTCCAAGCTGGACCTGCTCGACCACATCAAGACCATCGAGTCGGTCCGTGACATCAACACGATCCGGGCGGCGCTGGGCAACGAGAAGCTGGACTTCTACGGCGCCTCCTACGGCACCTACCTCGGCCAGGTCTACGCCACGGTGTTCCCCAAGCGCGTGGGCCGTATGGTGCTCGACGGCAACGTCGGCCCCAAGAGCGTCTGGTACGACGCGCAGCTGAACCAGGACATCGCGTTCGACAAGAACATGGAGTACTACTTCGGCTGGGTCGCCAAGTACGACGGCGTCTACCACCTCGGTAACACCCAGGCGAAGGTCCGCAAGTTCTACTACGACCTGCAGGCCAAGCTCACCAAGCAGCCGCTCACCTTCAAGGACCCGGAGTCGGGCACGACCGTCGCGGTCGGCCAGGACGAGCTCATCGACACCATGCTGAACGCCGGCTACCGGCGCAGCCAGGCCGTATGGCACGGGTACGCGAGCGCGCTGTCGGCCTACAAGGCCGGCGACATCGAGACCTTCGCCGGCACCTTCGGGAGCCCGACGACGGGTGGTAGTGATGACAACGGTAACGCCGTCTACCTCGGCGTCCAGTGCTCCGACGTCCAGTGGCCTACGAGCTGGGCCAAGTGGCACAACGACGCGGTCCGCGTGAACAAGCAGGCGCCGTTCGAGACGTGGGGCAACGTCTGGTTCAACGCTCCCTGCTTGTTCTGGGGCGGCAAGGCCGGCACGCCGGTCAAGGTGGGCCAGACCAAGGACCTGCCCAAGAACATCCTGATGTTCCAGTCGACCGACGACGCGGCCACGCCGTACGCGGGCGCGCTGGAGCTGCACAAGATCCTCAAGGGCTCGCACCTGGTGGTTCAGGACGGTGACCGTACGCACTGCATCGTGCACCGCGGCGACCTTCGTCCGGGTGGCGTCGACTCCTACTTCGACGCCTACTTCCTGAACGGCACCCTGCCGGCCCAGGACACCGTGCACGTTGCGCAGCTCGGTGACCCCACCCCGCCGCAGGCCTCCGCCAGAACCCTGCAGTCGACCCCGCAGTTCAACGATGTGATCAAGTAACACCCTCCGCACAGCGGAAGGGGCCCCCGAAAGGGGGCCCCTTTTCGCGTCCGCCCGCCGGCACTCCTCGGGGCGGAGTTGACAGCCGGCGGCGGGTCATCTTGGCAGGTTCTGCGCCTTGTCGGTGCGCGGGGGCTTCCGCACTATCCGGGAATGCGCATCAGTTCATCTCCTCGGATGTGCGAACCACGGCTGGAGGCTTCCGTGAGATTCCGTACTCCCGCACTGGGCGTCGCCGCAGTTGTGATCAGCGCGCTGCTCACCTCGCCCGGCGCGCAGGCCGGACCGGCCGCAACGGCCGTGCGCGCTGCCGGATCCGATTCGGCCACACCCGCGACCGCGATCGAACGGCCGGCCCGCGGTGGCGCGGACCTGCGCGAGGTCACCGATGCCCTCAGCCAATCCGTGCGGACCGCCGGCACGGCTTGGGGAGTCGATCCGGCCACGGGCCAGGTCGTCATCTCCGTGGACGACACCGTCGGCCGCGCGGCCTTCGCCCGGGTGCGCTCGGTCGCACAGCGCTTCGGCGGCGCGACCCGGATTGAGCGCCTTCCCGGCCGCCTCCGCCTGCACGCCGAAGGCGGGCAGGCCGTCTACTCGGGAGGCAACCGGTGCTCGCTGGGGTTCAACGTCCGCAGCGGCAGCACCTACTACTTCCTCGTGGTGGCGCACTGCGGGACCGTCGGCAGCACCTGGTTCGCGGATCCGGCGCATACGGTCCTGCTCGGCACCATGGCGAGCACGAACGGAAACACCTCGATCGTCCGCTACACCAACGCCGGGGTGGCCAAACCCGGAAGCATTCATCTCTACCCGGGCTCGCAGGACATCGTCTCCGCGGGCAACGCCTTCGTCGGCCAGCGGGTGTGCCGCAGCGGTCTCACCACCGGTGTTCGGTGCGGCACCGTCACGGCGTTGAACCAGACGGTGAACTTCCCGGAGGGCACCCTCACCGGGCTGGTGCGGACCAATGTGTGTTCGGAGCCTGGGGACAGCGGGGGGCCGTTCTTCTCCGGTACGACGGCGCTCGGCTTGACCGTCGGCGGCAGCGGCAACTGCAGCAGCGGCGGGGTCACCTACTTCCAGCCGGTCGTCCCCGCGCTCAACGCCTCGGCGTCAACGTCTACTGACCGGACGGCCTTACGGCCCCGTTGACCGGAATTACTGATGTGGTCCAGCCGGCCTGATCACTGCCGAGAACCGTCACCCTGTGGAGCATGCCGACGACTCCGCCGGTCTTGTTGAGTTTCGCACCGTCATCCCAGGGGGCGGGTCTCGGTGGTGATGGGGACCTCGATGAGCCGGGGGCCGCGGTCCGCCGACACTTCGGCGAGCTCGGCGGCCAGCTCCTCCCCGGTGTCCACCCGTCGTCCCGGCACGCCGTACCCCTCCGCGATCCGCGCCATGTCCAGCCCGGGAAGGTCCAGCCCGGGGGGTCCGGAGAAGCCGAACTCGGAGGCGAAGCCGCGCAATATGCCGTAGATCTCGTTCCCCTCGGCCAATTCAGAACCGGCTAGCCTGGAGCCACCTAATTCGTTCGATCGTTGGAGCCGGTATGCCTGCTTTTGGTTTCGAGGACCTCATGCACAGCTCGGAGTTGTATGCGGCCAGGTCGGCGGAATTGAGCGAGAAGCTCGGGGACCTGGTCGGCCACGCGGAGTCCTCGGACGGGCGAGTCGAGGTCGAATGGAATCAGGACGGACTGGCCAAGATCGAACTCGACCCGCGCGCCTTGCGCATGGGTGCCTCGGAACTCGCCGAGACTATTACGGCGACCGCCCGCGAGGCACAGAAGGACCTGGAACGCCGTGCCGAAGAGGTGCGCAGGGACGTTTTCGGCGCCGAGGGCGACCCCCTCGCGGTGAAGCCCGATGCCGAGGAACTCCAGGAGACTCTCGCGGATATGCAGTCGCTGTTCCAAGGTACGGTTCAGGAGACGACGGCTCTCATGGACACCCTGCGGAAGGCGTTCGAGAAGTGAGCGACGCGGACCTGACCCGGCTGTTGATGCTGTCAGGGGACCGTATCGTCGACTCCGCGGGAGAGGAGCTGGCCCGGATCGTGCGTCCGCGGTGGTCGCTGAAGAAGCTGTTCTCCCGAACGCAAGAGGAGATCCGGCTCGTGCGGCCGGATGGAACGGTTCTGTTGAGCCTGCCCGAGCAGACCGACTCGGGCATCCGCAGCCTGTGGATGAGGAACGCGGACGGCGCTCGGGTGGGCCTCGTCGAACGCCGCGGCAGGATGGGCCTCACCGGCGGCACCCTTAACGTCAGCGACGCGACCGGGCAGGCCATGGGGACGATCGCCACCGACAGCGCCTATCAGTCGTTCACCGCACGGGATCCGCAGGGCGAGGAAGTGGCCGCCGCGATGCTCGGTGGCCAAACCTGGACCATGCGGCTGCACCGGGAGCTGCCGGACACCTGGCAGGCGGTGTTCCTGGCGGTCGTCGTCGCGGCCGAGGAGATCCAGGCGATGGCACCGAAGAACTTCGCCTGAACGCCCTATCCCTTAGAGGAATGGTCCCGCCATTCGCCGAGCCCGCACGCCTGCACCACCGCGCGGACTTCGGCGATCTTGGCTATGGGGAGGTAGCCAAAGCCCTCGTCGCCGACCATGCTCAGGCGTAGCAGCCCGGGTTTGATCTCATACCCCCGCAGCACCTTCGACAGCCCTTCCCGCACCGCGAGATCGTAAGAGACCACCAGGAACGTGGTCTGGCCACCGTCGACGAGCAGGCCCACCGAGCGGATCGCCTCGGCAGGCAGGACATCCTCCCGCTGTCCCCGTGACTTCACCAGCCCTTTCGGCCCCAGCAGCAACCGCACCTTGGGGCCCCAAAGGATGACGATGGTGAAGAAGGCGACGAAGGCGGTCGCCAGGCATCCTCCGACGAACAACGCGATCCGGAATCCACCGTCCACCGCGAAACCGATGCCGAACAGCATGACCGCCAGCAGGAGGCAGCCTCCCAGAACGGTGCGCCCCTCTTTATTCATGTCGACCAGCACGACCTCATTCGACATCGGTGCCTACTTCTCCTCGTCGGGAAGCCCGCCGGGCGCGACCGATATCGGGTTGGTGCGCTTGACATAGTCGTTGCCGTACTCCTCCGGGCCGACGAGCTTGTTCAGTCCCAGCGAGCCGAGCGGCGACCCGCCGGCGAGGAATCCGTCGTTCACGAACGGTACGCCGGTTTCCAGGGACCCCTTGAGGCCGCCGATACGGGACGCCCAGTTCCGTGCGCTGGGCGGGATCCCCATCATGGGCGTCTTCCACTTGCCGTAGCCGATGCCGCCGACCGCGCGTCCCCGCATCAGCTGACCGGTGAGCCGCTGCTCCAGCAGCGACAGACGGCCCAGCACGACGTCGTCGGCGCTCTTGACGGTCGCCTCGACGAAGTCGGCGTACGCCTGGGTGTTGCCGGTGAGCATCTGGCCGACGACATTGCCGCCCATCAGCGCCCCGATCAGGGCGGCGCACGCCTTGCCGGCCGTCTCCAGCGCCTCCTCGCCCATTCTGAGCACCATCCGGACCTGCAGGGCCGCGCTGGTCGCCGCGGACTGGGCCGCCGCCAGGTTCATCTGACCGCCGATCGGGACCCACGACGACGCCCAGGCGACGATGATCCAGCACATGAAGAAGAACAGCACCATCGCGCAGATCGACATCATCATGATGAAGATCGCGATGAGCATGGCCATCAGCTTCAGCACCGTGTGCACGATCAGGGCGAAGGTCGCCGACAGCCAGATCTGATTCTGGTAGTCCGACATCTGCTTGTCGAAGGCGTCCCGGTCCTTGCCGGACCAGCTCTCCTCGGCGAGCG
>JAOPYH010000402.1 GCA_025964715.1 Streptosporangiaceae bacterium
CAGACGGCCGCCATGCCCGGCGCCGGGTCGGCCGCCCGGACCACGGCGATGCCGCGCACGCGGACGAACGGCATGCCCCCGGTCCTGCCGCCCAGCGAGCGGCCGGCGGCGTCGCCGGGCTCCTACGATCGGCGCGGCCGGTCCGGCGGCGGGGCAGGGATGTTCCTCGCGGCCCTTGCCCTGGTCGTGGTGGCCTGCCTGGTCGGTTTCGGGGCCTGGGCGCTCAAGCACAACAGCGGCGGCACCGGCGGAGGCGGCGCGGTGCCGACCGTCACGGTGACGGACCCGACGACGAGTGCTCCGGCAACGCGCCCCACCGATGTGCCCAATCCGACGATCGGGAACCGCACGCCTCTGCGGCACCCGCCCGGCCAGGTGGTGCCGTCCCGGACGCGGTCCTCGCACACCGGGCCCGCACACACCAGTCACCCGGTCACCACGCCGTCGGGCCCGCAGACCTCCGCGCCACCGCAGACTCCGGGGCCGGTAGGGACGCCTTAGGCTCCTCGTCATGAGTTCCACGGACGCCGGCCGCCGGATCCTCTTCGTCCACGCGCACCCCGATGACGAGTCCATCAACACCGGGGCCACCATGGCCAAGTACGCCGCCGAGGGCGCTCACGTGTGCTTGGTCACCTGCACGCTGGGCGAAGAGGGCGAGGTGATCCCCGACGACGTTCGCCACCTGGCCTCCGACGGCGAGGACCGCCTCGGTCCCTACCGCATCGCCGAGCTGGCGGGGGCCTGCGCCGCGCTCGGGGTGGAGGACCAGTTGTTCCTCGGCGGCGCGGGCCGCTGGCGGGACTCCGGGATGATGGGCGCCGAGACGAACGCCGACCCGCGCTGCTTCTGGCGGGCGGACCCCGACGTGGCCTGCCGGGACCTGGTCACGGTCCTGCGCGACCTGCGTCCCCAGGTGGTGGTGACCTACGACGACCGGGGCTACTACGGGCATCCCGACCACATCCAGGCACACCGCGTGGCCGCGCTGGCCTTGACCAAGTCGGCCGACGCCTCCTACGGCGAGGGATCCCCGTGGCAGGTGTCGAAGTTCTACGCCACCGCGATGCCGCGCTCGGTGCTGGCCCGTTCGATCGCGGTGACCCGCGACAGCGGTGGCCCCTTCCAGGCGGTGTCGAGCGTGGACGAGCTGCCCTACGGCGCCCCGGAGGACCAGGTCACGACGGTGGTCGACGCCCGAGCCCACCTGCCGGCCAAGCTAGCCGCGCTGCGGGCGCACCGCACCCAGGTCACCGTCGCGGAGCCGTTCTTCGCGCTCTCCGACAACGTGCGCCAGCAGGCGTTCGGCGTGGAGTACTACACGCTCCTCGCCGGAGAGCGTGGCCCGGCCGGCCCGAACGGGCGGGAAACCGATCTGTTCGCCGGGCTCGACTGATCTATTAACCTGAGCGGTTGTGGGACAGGACCAGAACAGCCGGGACGACCGATCCCCAGCTGCTGAGGACAAGGCGACGGCGGAGCCCCCGGCGGCCGACGCGCGCTTCGAGGCCTTCGTCACCGGAGGAGCGTACGGCGTGCTCGGCGTGCTCGGGCTGGCGCTCGGCGTGGTCGGCTCGTTCCTGTACTCCGGCACGGTTGCAGCACTGCCGGTCGCGGCCGTGGCGCTGACCCTCATCAACCTGATCTGTCTGTGGATGGCCGGCCGGGCCATGGGCACGCCGCTCGGCGCGGTGATCCCGGCCGCGACGTGGTTGCTCGTGGTCCTTCTGATGTCCGCCAAGCGCCCCGAGGGTGACCTGGTGATCGCCGGCACGCTGTCGGGCTATGTATTCATGGTGGGTGGGATGATCGCCGCGCTGGTGGCGGTGGTCTCCGCCCTGACCCGCTCCGGCGGGAGCTGGTTGCTCCGCGGGGCCGACCCGGACTCGCGGGTAGGCTGACCGCGTCGTGAACAGGCAACCCCTCCCGTCCCCCCAGCCGAGCCCCGACCCCCGCGAGTTCCGTGGCGTCGTCGGCCGTTTCACCACGGGGGTCACCATCGTGACGACCATGGCCGACGGCGTCGATCACGCCATGACCGTGAACGCCTTCACGTCGCTGTCGCTCGATCCCCTGCTGGTGTTGTTCTGCGCCGAGAAGGTCGCGCGGTTCCACGACGTTGTGGTCTCCGCCGACGAATGGGCCGTATCTGTCCTGGGCGAGGGTGGCCGGGACGCGTCCCAGTGGTTCGCCACCCGGGGCCGGCCCATGGAGGGCCGGCTGTCCGGCTGGCGGACCGTACCCGGCGCGCGCACCGGCGCGCCCATCTTCTCCGACGCCATCGCCGCGCTGGAGTGCCGCACGCACGCGGTGCACGACGGCGGTGACCACAGCATCGTCGTCGGTGAGGTGCTGAGCGTCTCCCGGCCGGATCCGGCCGGGAAACCGCTGCTGTACTACGAGGGCGGCTACCGCGGCCTCGCCTGATCCGCGGGCCCGGCCGTTCAGGCCTTGAGGGCGATCTCGAGCTGATCCAGTGCCCAGTCGAGGTCCTCGTCGCTGATGACGAGTGGCGGTGCGAGCCGGATGGTGGTCTCGTGGGTCTCCTTGACCAGGACCCCGAGCTCCATCAGCTTCTCGCTGACCGTACGCGCTCTGCCGCCGAGCTCGATTCCTGCCCAGAGACCCCGGCCACGCACCTCCCGTACGAGATCGGGGGGCAGGTGGCCGAGGCGCTCGTGCATGTGCGCGCCCAGCCGGGCGGAGCGCTCCTGGAACTCCCCGGTCCTGAGGATCGCGATGACCTCGCGGCCGACCGCGCAGGCCAGCGGGTTCCCGCCGAAGGTGGAGCCGTGCTGCCCCGGCTTGAAGACGCCCAGGATGTCGCGGTCCGCGACGACGGCCGAGACCGGGACGATGCCGCCGCCGAGAGCCTTGCCGAGGATGTAGACGTCGGGGATCACGTTCTCGTGCTCGACCGCGAACGTGGTGCCCGTACGGCCGAGGCCCGACTGGATCTCATCCGCCATCATCAGCGCGTCGGCCTCGGTGCACAGCCGGCGCACGGCGGTGAGGAAGCCGCTCGGGGGGACGTTGACCCCCGCCTCGCCCTGAATCGGTTCGATGAGGACGCCGACGGTGTCCTCGTCGATGGCGTCGCGCAGTGCGTCGGCGTCGCCGTAGGGGACGGTACGGAAACCCGGGGTGAAGGGGCCGTAGGACCCACGCGCGTCCGGGTCGGTGGAGAAGCCGACGATCGTCGTCGTACGGCCGTGGAAGTTGCCCTCGAAGGTGATGATGTTCGCCTGGTCGGCCGGCACGCACTTGACCTCGTAGCCCCATTTGCGGGCCGTCTTCAGCGCCGTCTCCACGGCTTCGGCGCCGGAGTTCATCGGTAGCACCATGTCCTTGCCGGCAAGCTCCGCGAGTTCGGTACAGAAGGGGCCGAACTGGTCGTGGTCGAACGCCCGGCTCACCAGGGTGACCTTGTCGAGCTGCCGCTTGACCGCCGCCGTCAGCCGCGGGTTGCGGTGTCCGAAATTCACCGCCGAGTAGGCCGCCAGCATGTCCAGGTAGCGGCGGCCCTCCACGTCCGTCACCCACGCCCCGTCGGCCTCGGCGACCACGATCGGGAGGGGGTGGTAGTTGTGTGCGCTGTGTTCCTCGGAGAGAGCACGAAGCTGAGCCGACTGCGTCACGGAGCTCCTTTTGGTGCGGGGCGGGCCGGCCGGCCGGGGACGTCCGGCGGGCGTGATCGCACCCCGCGGAATGTGTGGGTGCATCTCCCAGCGTAGGTTCGGCACCGACGGAGATCCAAGGACGAACGTGTGCTCTGAAAGGGATGATCGTTGCGTCTCGACGATATCGACCGCCATATTGTTGCGCAGCTGCTGCAGAACGCCCGCGCCTCGTACGCTCAGGTCGGCGATGCCGTCGGGCTGTCCGCGCCCGCGGTGAAGCGCCGGGTCGACCGGTTGCGGCAGGACGGCGTCATCACGGGCTATGCGGCGGTGGTCGACCCCGCGGCCCTCGGCTGGACCACCGAGGCCTTCATCGAGATCTTCTGCACCGGCGCGACCGCTCCCGAGGAGATCTACGCCAGCGTCCGCAAGCATCCCGAGGTGGTGGCGGCCTATACGGTCACCGGCGAGGCCAGCGCTCTCGTGCATCTGCGGGCGCATGACATCCAGCACCTCGAGCAGGCACTGGAACGGCTGCGGCGGGAGCAGAACATCGTGCAGACCAAGACCTCGATCGTGTTGTCCCGGCTGATCGGCCGGCCCACAGATGCTCCGTCAGCCTGAGCCGGGGGAATGGTGGTGATTGGGCCCGATCCCGTGATCTGGTGATCGCGTTCCCGGCCCTCGTCTCGTGCCTGCGCACGACTGAGCACCAATCGTGTTGAATCAGGCGTCCTAACCGGCGCAATTCGCCTTTGCCCTCGCTGGAATGCCACCGTCGCAACGGGCTCGGCCAAAAATTATGTGTTTGTGGTTTGCGTCTTGGGTAATTAGCTAACCGCGCTCGACGCATAGAGAAAGAAGTTAGGTATGACCATTCCATTAAAGGTTGTCGCTTGTGCGGCCGGCGTCGCACTGGCAATGGCGACGGGCCCGCTGGCTTGGGCCAAGGAGTGCAAAGCGCACATACCACTTCGCCACATGCACATGCCGGCACAAGCCGACGCCTTTCGTGAGGCCTTGGTTCGGCAACACCGATCGCAACGCGCCATGAGTGCGCAGGATCGGGCCGCCAAGGCCGTGCGGTTCGCCTTTCGGCAGCGAGGCAAGCCGTACCGCTGGGGAGGGACAGGGCCGTATGGGTATGACTGCTCGGGTTTGGTACAGCGGGCTTGGAGATCCGCCGGAGTGCGCATTCCGCGCGTGGCGAGCACCCAGTACCGCCGTATACACAACAAAATCCGTCGCGCACGGCTGCGCGCGGGTGATCTGGTTTTCTTCCACGGCTTCGGCCACGTGGGCATGTATGTGGGACGGGGTAGGTTCATCCACTCGCCCCGGGCCGGAACGACTGTGCGCGTGAACCGCCTGCACGGTCATTACGCAAGAAGCATGGTGGGCGCGGTCCGGCCACTTCGGCTCGGATGGCGGCCAGCACGGCGGCACGGACATCCACAAGTTGTCATCCGCCACCCGCACACGCCTCCGCAGCTGGTGCCCGGCGCACCCTGCCCAGAGCCGGCCGACAACGGACCGGGCGTGGAACCCACTGAGATGGAGTTCGACTACTGCGCCTGAGAGGGCGCCTCGTCCGTGTTGATATCCGCGTCGATCGCCGTACCGGTTCTCGTTGTCATATCCGTCCCATGACGGAGTTCCGCAGGTACCACTATTACCTGGCGTGCCGGTCAGCCCGGCTTTGCATTCGTCTGGATCTCGCCGACGGGCAGTTGGGCGAAGGACGTCGACGCCATGGCGGGGAGTTGGCCTGAGTTCTGGGCGCATCCCGCACCGGCGCACGTCCACTTCACCGTCCAGCTGATCGTCGCACTGATCTGGTATTTGTTTCCGGGCTGACCGGCCGAGGAGCGCTGATAGCCGTAGGCGCAGTCGCTGGTCTGCGTCCGCGGACCGGCGGGGTCGTAGGGCTTGCCGGGTCCATTGCAGGTCATGGTGGTCTCGCCGAGATTCCATTCGACGGCGGTAGGGGTCGCCGTCGCCTTGATCGCCTGCCCTTGCACAGGGTCGGGAGTGGCGCTCTGGGTATGCCACTGTGCCGGGTCGACCCAGAAGAACGTCTGCACGCCGACGTAGGTGCGTCCTTTGGGACTGGTGAACAACTTCGGCTTGGGCATGGTCATCGATGCCATGGCGACCTGGACCATGTCCGCCGTGGTGACGGGGGCCGCTGCGGGGCCCTGCATGCTGGCGCCGGCGCACGCCGGGTCGGTCGCGCAGGGGTCGGCCACGATGGTCCCCGGCGGCCGGCCACCTGAGGTGCTGCGGTCGGCCTTCCGGCCGGGTATGCGGACCACCGCCTTGCAGTCGGTGGTGTCACCACCTCTGCCGCGGCACGGAGCCGCGCCGGCCTGCGTCTGGGTCAGCACCACGACTCCGGCCGTGGTGAGCGGAAGAACGGCGAAGATGGAAAGGGCCTTGGTCAGCATCGGTTCCCCTGGTCAGAGGCTTGAGAGAGTTTCCAGGTGCCCCCGTCGAGCGTCATAACCGCTCGGTATCTGGTGTAGCCGCCCTTGTGGAACGCCGCCGTTTGTTTGCCGGTCTTGGCGTCGTACTTGAACGCTCCAAGAGTGTGCAGGCAATCCAGGACGATGGCATGCCGGCCGTCGCTGGTAATGGCGGCGAGCCTGGGATTGATGGAGTTGTGGAAGCGCCAGATGTCGCCTTTGCGGCGGCTGTCCTCGATCTCCTGCGTGATGGAGGTCAGGATCGGGTCGGTCGCGATCTCGGCGAGCGGACCGGCGTTGTTGGAGCCGGAGGCGGCCTCGTACAGCTGCTGGAAACGGCGGTACCGCGCGACGATGGTCGGCGCCAGCGCGGTGGTGTCGACGGCGACCGGTGTGCCGGCGCCGGGGGCGGTGGCCGGTGTTCCTGCGGGGGTCTGGCCGGCGGTGTCGCCCGACGGGCGGAACGTGCCGGCGGCGCCCGAGCCGCCGCATCCCGCGATGACTGAGGCCAGCGCGAGCCCACCGACGTGGGGTGCGAACCGGGAGCTCATCGAAACCCCTGATCAGTTGGCCGACGCCCGGGCGGAGTACTGGCGAAAGCCTACAGATGTGAAGGAAGCGAGACCAGGGATTCGTCGACGGAACCTTGCCGTCCCTTGGGACCGGGCGCGAAGGGGTCCGGGACCTTGAAACGATCAGTCTTGGGCTCGCCCGGTGCGAGCCCAAGACCGCACGCGGGTCAGCTGCCGACCGGCCGCAGAGCGTCGGGGTGAGCCTCGGCGATGAGTTCGAACGAGCGCAGCCGGGCCTTGGGATCGCCGACGTTGGTGGAGATCATGATTTCGTCGGCCTGGGTGCGCTCGCGGAGCTCGGCCAGCCCGCGGCCCACGGTCTCCTGGTCGCCGATCACGTGGTCCTCGATGATGCCGGCGACGATCGCCAAATCCTGGGGGGTGTAGGGGTAGGCGAGCGCCTCCTCCGGCGTGGGCAGCGGGCCGGGCCTGCCCTTGCGCAGCTGCAGCATGGACAGTCCCATCGGGGCCGCCTGCCGCTCCGCCTCCTGGGTGGTGTCCGCGCACACCACGGCGGCGGTGACCATGGCGTACGGCCGGTCCAGCACCTCCGACGGCTTGAAGGAGGACCGGTAGAGCTCCAGAGCCGCGTCGGTGTTCTTGGAGCTGAAGTGGTGTGCGAAGGAGAACGGCAGACCGAGCACGCCGGCGAGCTGGGCGCTGTAGCCGCTCGAGCCCAGCAGCCAGATGTCCGGACGACCGGGCGGGACGACCTTGATCCGGCGGTACGGATGGTCCTCCGGGAAGGAGTCGTCGAGGAAGGCCATGAGCTCGGCGAGCTCCTGCGGGAAGTCGTCGGCCGACATGTCCGCTGTGCGCCGCAGCGCGTGTGCCGTCACCTGGTCGGTGCCGGGGGCCCGCCCGAGGCCGAGGTCGATCCGCCCGGGATGCATCGTCTCCAGCATGCCGAACTGTTCAGCCACCACGAGCGGCGAGTGGTTGGGCAGCATGACCCCACCGGAGCCCAGCCGCATGGTGCTGGTCGCCTCACCGAGATAGCCGAGCAGCAACGCCGGCGTGGAGCTCGCGATGCCGGGCATGCTGTGGTGCTCTGCCACCCAGTAGCGGAGGAAACCGAGCGCCTCGGTGGCCCGGGCCAGGTCGATGCTGGCGCGCAGGGCCGCGTGCGGCGTCGAGTCACTGCTCACAGGAGCAAGGTCAAGTACGGATAGCCGGAAGTCTCCCACAAGGGGGCTAACTCCCAATGTGCCGGTGGGATTCCCGTGATGCCTGTGTTGCGTCGCCCACACCGGGGCCACCGTTCTCCGACAGGTCCCGCACCTGCGCGAGTGAGGTCTGCGCGGCGCGCAACCACACGTCCTGCACCACGTCCTCGGCGTCGGAGACGGTGCCGAGCACCCGATAGGCCACGCCGAAGACGGCGGGGCGATGCCGGTCCCATTCGGCGTCGAGTCGGCCCGGGGCCACCACCGGAGGGTCCTTTAGTCTGCGGCCGGCCGGGGACGGCCGACGTCCCGGACGAGGTCGAGCGCGAGCACCATGTCGAGATAGGAGACGGTCTCGAACTTCGATCCGGCCGGGATGCCGGACTCGGCCATGCGCCAGAGGACCTCCAGCGCGCCGGGGGTGTCCAGGTCTTCGTCGAGGGCCGCCACGGCCTCCTGGAGATAGTCCCTGTGCAGTGCCTTCGACGGCTCCTCCGCCCATGTGGCGACTTCAGCGCGCAGCCGCCGGAGCCGCCCATCGGCCCGCTCCAGCGTGGGCAGGTCCAGCTCCAAGGGTGCCCGGTAGGGACGTTCCAGCGTCACCAGCCGCACGGACAGCGGGTCGAGCCCCTGCGCGGCCACCCACGGCAGCGATGGCTCATCTGCCGAAGGGCCGACCGGTAGCGCACGTCCCGCGTCACCGGGCCCGCCCACGTGCAGGTCCGACTCGGCCGCGGATCCCTGGTCGGCCGGCGGGATGTTGAGCGGGGTGAGATCGGTCCGGGCCTCGGCCGTCAGCATGACCTGCCGGCGATGACGCTCCGCGAGCCTGCGGATCACGTCCGCCAGCACGTGAGCCCGCAGGGCCGGCCCGCTCACGTGCACGCGCAGCAGGCGGGAGCGAGGGAGATCGTCGACAGTGCCGGTCCGAGGGTCGTACAGCCGCAGCATGACCTCAAGGGTAGGGGTGTGTGAGGTGGTTGACGTGACGGATGTGATGTCCGTCATCGGGGTGAACGGGAGGCCGACGGCGGACGTCTCACAGGGATGCGTACCTTTACGGCGCCGCCGTTCACGACCGTGCGCGTCTCCGAGAGCTCCCAGCCGCACCTGTGGCGCCTTGTCCAGGAGACCGCCGTCGGCGTCGGCGTGCCGGCGCCCCAGGCGGTCGAGCTCTATCCGGTGCCGGATGTGGAGGCGTCCGAGGGGCGGTTGCTGCTCGGTCTGCCGTACGTGATGGATCTCGACGCCGGCGAGCTGGCCGCGGTCATCGCGCATGAACTCGCCTACCTGCACGCCCGGGCGGGCTGGGTCCTCGGCCGGGTGCCGGGGA
Organism: Streptosporangiaceae bacterium; assembly: GCA_025964715.1. Lineage (GTDB taxonomy): Bacteria > Actinomycetota > Actinomycetes > Streptosporangiales > Streptosporangiaceae > Actinomadura_C. The sequence continues at coordinate 9,157 of JAOPYH010000402.1, forward strand.
AGGCTCCTGGGCCGGTGGCGGACCCCGCCGCACTGTCGGCCGACGCGGTCGCGGCGCGGATCGTGTCGCCGGAGGCCGCCGCCGCCGCACTGGTCCACGCCGCGCACATCTCCCTGGCCTTCGAGCGGTTCGTCCTTCAGTACGTGGACCCGCTCGCCGCCGCCGGCTGGTATCCGGTCGACCTCTGGACGGGCTGGCGTTGGACGTTCCGCCGGGACTGCGGCCGGCAGGACCGCCGGCGGATCCGGCACGGCCTCGCGGCCCGCGTGACCGCGCTGCTCGGCTCACCGGAGATGCCGGGGACCCCGGCGAGCGTACGGCCCGTACCGCTGCGTCCGCTCGGGGAGACGGTGCAGGCCGGCTTCGCGCGGGTGATCGCGCAGGGACTCGCGGGCGGCACGCCGCTTCGGGCGGCGACCTTCGATGGCGTGTCCGACGAGGTCTGGGACGCGGCGGTACGACGGCGTTGTGCGATCGTCCGCAGGTCGGTGGCGACGTTGCTGGACCGCCCTGGCGCCTACGGTCAGGACGTCCTGGCCGTGGTGATGAGCGGCCGCGCGGCCGAGATCCTGCGTGTCGGCGAGGCGGAGTCACCCGACCTGGCGTCAGTCGGCCGGGTGCTCATGCCCCTCGCCGTGGAGGCCCTGCGGGCGCGGGGCTACCGCTACGACCACCCGCTGCGCCAGCACGTACTCGTCGGGCCCGCGGGTGACCGGGTGGACGTGCTCGATCTCCTCGACCCCATCATCGAGGACGGCGCCCCCGTCCCCGCCGGCCTGACCGAACTGCTCTGCCCGGGGGCCCGTACCGCGGCGTGATCCGCGGTTGTTCGCTGGTGATGGCCCTACGCGGCCCGCGCCGCGTACGGTCACGGGTCCTCAGCCCCGGCAGTTCGCGAAAGCCTGCTCGGAGGGTGCAGGGGTCCAGGACGCTTCGGTGGCGGGACCGGGTGCCTCCGGGAAGGGTGTGCCCTTGGGCTTGCGCACGGCGGCGAATCGGAGCCGTACATAGTCGGCCACCCAGCCGGATTCCCGGCGCAGTGCGGGGGCGGCGAGCACATTGATCCGCTCGAGCAGCGGCTCGGCGACCTCGGGCGGGACGGCCGCCAGTGCCTCGGGGGCGAACAGCCGCACCCAGTCGGCGGCACCGTTCGGCCCTTCGGTCATGCGGGTGGGCCGGTCGAAGTACTCCATGACCCGTACGGTGAAGCCGCCCTCCTCGAGCCGGGTGGCGTATTCCGCAGGGGTGGGGAAGTACCACGGCAGCTCCGGCACCGACAGTCCGAACACGCGCCAGGCGGTCTGCATCGCGGTGATCAGTTCGGCGCAGTTGCCCGCGCCGCCCATCTCGGCGATGAACCGGCCACCGGGCCGCAGCGCGCCGTGCACCTGCGCGATGACGGCGTCGGGGTCGCGGGTCATCCAGTGCAGGGCGGAATTGGAGGCCACGGCGTCATACGGCTCGGCCACGGTGAAGTCATGGGCGTCGCCGACCGCGAAGGAAAGGCCCGGATGGAGCGATGCCGCCTGGGCGATCATCTTTCCCGACCCGTCGATGCCGAGGACCTCGGCGCCACGGGCGTCTATCTCCGCGGCGAAGGTGCCGGTGCCGCAGCCCAGGTCGATGACCTTTTCCCCAGGCTGGGGATCGAGCAGATCGACGAGTGGGGCGCCCTGCGCCGAGACATAGCCGAAGGCGGAGTCATATGTCGCGACGGCCCAGTCCATAACCGAAAGATATCGGACAATTCATGCAGGCGACCGCAGCTTTTCGATGGCCGTCAGCACACGATGATCTTTGTCACAGCAGGGCAGGGTCCTGCTCCCCTGGGCGACGGCGCGGGATCGTCCTGTGCGCGTACAGCCGCAACCGTTGATGTCGGTGGTCCGCCGTACGGTTGTGTCGTGGCAGAGACCCTGGTGTTGCCGGTCCCGGACCTGCTGACCGCGAGCTTCGTTGTGGTGGATCCGAGGAAGGCGCTCCCGTCGCACATCGCGCAGAGAGCGCGCTTCGAGCCGGTCCCGGCCGATCACCCGTCGATGCCGCGCCCCTCCACGCTCGTGGACGGCGGTGTCTCCTTTCCTATCCTCAGCCGGCTGACCGGCGAGCCCCACCTGCTGGTGTCGATGACGGGACCGCCCGGCTGGCCGCCCGAGCACCTCTTCGACGCATCGGCCGAGGCGGGGGCGCTGGCGATCATGACCGAGGGGCTGATGCTCGACCCTGCGCTGGCGCGCTTCGTCTCGACCGACGGTCCCGAACGTGCGCAGGACGTGCCAGAGGACTTCTTCGTCCCGCAGTGGGTGAGGGTCATGGGGTCCGCCGAGCGCAGCGGGCTCCTCATGACGACCAGGGGTCTGTCGCGGCTCGGCCTGCCGGAGCTGCGGACGACCGGGCTGCCGCCCTACCTCGGACTCGCGTGGGCCCGGGTGCTGACCGTCGTGGCCTTCCGGCTCCTGCAGGATCTGTGGCAGGACCTCGACCGTGATCCGGGCCTGCGCTCGAGGGAGATCTCCGAGGAGTTCACGATCGAGCCGTACGACCTGGCACTCGCGCTCTCGCAGGACGCCCGTGACTCCTACGAGGTCGCGGCGCGGCTCCGGTTCGGCGACGAGCACCTGACCCTGCTGCCGCCGCGCGACCATGACGGGCCCGTCGCCCACTGGTTCAGAGAGGCGACCATCCTGCTGTTCCCGACCGCTCGGATCTGACGGCACGCCAGGCCGTGCGATCACGCCTCGGAGTCGTGGGGACGCCGGCGGGGTGGGGTGGGTGGCACGACCTTGCCGGCCACCACTATGGCCTCGGGCACCTCGACCAGCTCACCGGTGCGCCTCCGCACCTGCAGCATTCCCTCGGACCATGATTCAAGTACGCCCACGACATCGCTGTACTGTCCGCTAGAGAGCCGACGGCGTAGCGAGACCCGCTGACCCACATCGGCCCGCGTCACCGTCACCACGAGCCGTGCGGCGAAACGAGAGGACATGCGGCAACCCCCATGTCGAATCTACCGGTTGGGCACGGCAATATTAAGTGAATAGGCTTGCGAAGAGCCGAGACGAGGCCCGAGAGGAGTCCCGACGTGACCTACGTCATCGCGCAGCCCTGTGTGGACCTGCTCGACAAGGCATGCATTGAAGAGTGCCCCGTCGACTGCATCTACGAGGGCAAGCGCATGCTCTACATCCACCCGGACGAGTGTGTCGACTGTGGTGCGTGCGAGCCGGTCTGTCCCGTAGAGGCGATCTACTACGAGGATGACGTACCCGAGCAGTGGAAGGACTTCTACAAGGCCAATGTGGAGTTCTTCGACGACCTGGGCTCCCCCGGTGGTGCGTCCAAGGTTGGAAAGATAGACAAGGACCACCTGATCGTTGCGGCGCTGCCGCCGCAGAGCGCCGAGTAGCGACGGGTTTCGGCTCCAGAGCGTTGCCGTCTCGGCCGTGATCACGCCTCCACCTGGGTGAAGGAGGGCTGCGTGATCACGGCCGTGGACCTTCGAGGCCGGGGCGCGGCGACGTCTGTGGCGGCCCTGTGCCAGGCTGTGAACCCATGAGCAGAGCGCTACCGGACTTTCCGTGGGATCGGCTGGAACCGTACAAGCAGATCGCCGTGGGGCACCCGGACGGGATCGTCGACCTGTCGGTCGGCACACCGGTCGACCCCACTCCAGAGGCGGTCCGCAACGCGCTGAAGGAGGCGGCCGACGCACCCGGCTACCCCCTGACGTACGGCACCGCCAGGCTCCGTGAAGCGGCGGCGGGCTGGCTGCGCCGGCGCCTCGGGGTCGACGCCGATCCGGCCGCCGTCCTGCCGGTGATCGGCACCAAGGAACTGGTGGCCTGGCTGCCCCTCCTGCTCGGCGCCGGGCCGGGCGACCGGGTGGTCTTCCCGGAGCTGGCCTATCCGACCTACGACGTGGGCGCCCGGCTCGCGGGCGCGGAGCCGATCGCCACCGACGGGCTGCTGTCGCTCGGTCCGGTGACCCCGAAGCTGATCTGGGTGAACACGCCCTCCAACCCGACTGGCGCGGTGCTGCCCGTCGAACACCTCCGCAAGGTCGTCGCCTGGGCGCGAGAGCGCGGCGTGCTCGTGGTCAACGACGAGTGCTACATCGAGCTGGGCTGGGACGAGGCTCCCGGCAGGCAACCGGTCTCGATCCTGCACCCGGATGTCTGCGAGGGCTCGCACGAGGGCCTGCTGGCCGTGCACTCCCTTTCCAAACGATCCAACCTGGCCGGCTACCGAGCCGGCTTTGTGACCGGCGACCCCGCGGTCGTGCGGCGATTGCTGGCCGTACGCAAGCACGCGGGGATGATCGTGCCGGCCCCGGTCCAGGCCGCGATGGCCGTGGCGCTGGACGACGACGAGCATGTCGACGAGCAGCGGGCCCGCTATGCCCGGCGGCGTAAGACGCTGAAGGCCGCCTTCGAGGGACACGGGTTCCGGATCGACCATTCCGAGGCATCGCTCTACCTGTGGGCCAGCCGGGACGAGCCCTGCTGGGACACGGTCGCCCACCTGGCGGAACTGGGCATCCTCGTAGCCCCCGGAGAGTTCTACGGTAGGGCCGGCTCCCGCCACGTCCGCGTCGCCTTCACCGCCACCGACGAACGCGTCGAGGCCGCAGCCCGCCGCCTCTGATGGCAGTGACCACCGACAATCGTATGGGTCCGCCCAATTTCGGCAGTGAACGCGACATGCTGCGGGCCTTTCTCGACTACCACCGTGCGACCCTCGCCACGAAGTGCGACGGGCTGACGGATGAGGAGCTGCGGCAACAGTCGATGCCGCCGTCGACGCTTTCGCTGCTCGGCCTGGTGCGGCACATGGCTGAGGTCGAGCGTGCCTGGTTCCGCCGGGTGTTCGAGGATAACAATGCGCCAATGGTCTGGTCCGAGGAGATCGACTTCCAGGCGGCGTACGACGCGAGCACGTCGACCAGGACCGAGGCGTTTGCGGCCTGGGAGGCGGAGGTCCAGAACTCGCGCCGCATCGAGCGGGAGGCTGAGTCCCTGAACCTGGCCGGCTATCAACCAAGATGGGGCGAGGACGTGTCACTGCGGATGGTCATGATCCACGTGCTCCTGGAGTATGGCCGCCACAACGGGCACGCGGACTTCCTGCGCGAGGGTGTAGACGGGACCGTAGGGGCCTGACGCGCCGTCCGGGCCGGCACTGAGCCCCAGCCCCTGAGCCGGATTCTGCAGAAGGCGATCATCGACATGACGGTCACCGCACCATCCATTCACTTGTGCCCTCCATTTCGCTGTGCCGGCTGGGGCGTATGTGGATAAGATCCCGCCGGTATGGCCCGGATGTGATCGGGTCGGGTCGTTATCCCCTGCGGAGGTGCGAGCGCGTTGGTCTTCCTGGCTGTGCTCCTGCTCCTGGTCCTGATCGCCGTGGTCGTGCTCATCGCGGTCGTCCTGCGCGGTCGCCGGCAGGCTCCGCGGACGGCCGCCGCTCCGGTGCCGAGGGACCCCTTCGGCGATCCCGCGGAGGTCGCCGGAGACCCGCGCGCGCTCAAGGCCGGGGACATGGTCGAATACCTCGGGGCCCGCTACTTCATCCGGGGATCGCTGCGGCTGCGTCAGGGCGGCTTCACCTGGGACGAGCATCTCCTTCAGGCCGACACCACGGCCGGCCTGAAGGTGTGGATCTCCGTGGAGGAGGATCCCGACCTCGAGGTCGTCTGGTGGACCGAGCGTGACCTGGGCGGCCTCCTGCCGGATCAGCCGAAGATCGTGCTCGACGGCGTGGAGTACCGGCGCGATGAGCACGGCAGCGCGGATTACCGCACCGAGGGGACCACGGGCCTCGGCGACGCCGGCCAGGTGCAGTACGCCGACTACGCGGCGCCCGGAGGGCGATACCTGTCCTTCGAGCGCTTCGGCGGCGGCCCCTGGGAGGCCGGCACGGGCGAGCGGGTCCCGAACGGCACGCTGACCATTTACCCGGGCAGCTGATGCTGGCCAGGCTCGACACCGTCTACGCCGATACACGGGCCGACGCGCTGTCCTTCGCCCTGGGCCTGCCACCGCTCGACGCGCTCGCGGTGCTCTCCGTGGTCCGCGCGGACGTACGGGTGGAGTTGCGCCTGCTCGGTGCCTCCCACCAGGTCATGGCCGGTCCGGTCAGTGAGACGGTGGCCTGCCTGCCCGGCCGCCCCGGTCCATTGCCGGGCCGGGTCCACGAGGAGATCGGCGGCTGGTCCTACGACTTCACCGCCGACGTGGAGACCTACTCCTCCGGGGGCGCGTTCGAGACGGCGGTCGCGGACCTGGCCGCACGGCTGGGGGATCGTACCGACGCGCTGACCGGAGCCTTCCCCGGCTCTCCCTACGCCCTGACGGCCCTGGCCGTAGAGCCGGACGGCGGCTGGCGGACATGGCACGCCTATCCGCAGACGAGAGAGATCGTGGCCACCCGTACCCGCCTGGCCGCCGGCACCGGCGGGGAATCGGCGGGCCAGAGTGAGGAGCGGTGAGCGAGCAGTGAAGCGAGGCATCATCGGCGGTGGCCTGCTGGCCGCGCTCGGCGCCGTCGTCCTGGCGGGCGTGCTGGTCGCCGGCCACGGCTCCCCGCGCGGCTGGATCGGCAAGCAGTACACGCGTACGGCCGCGGGGGAGTACCGCTCGTCCGCCTCGCCGGCGCGGGTGGCCTCCGCGATCGGCCGTAAGTTCAGGCCCAGCGACCGCGCCATCGACGGGTCGGGGATCTTCCTGCGCTACCCGAAGGTGGTCGTGGCGGTGCTGGGCAGCGGCGCGGGGAGCCGCATCGTCGTGGACGACGCCGACCGCGGCTACCGGCGGTGGTACAGCCACGTGGGCAGCCGGTGGCGTGCTCCGACCAGCCGGGGCTCGGTGTTCCGCGGCGGTGGACCCGGATCCGGTAAGTGAGCGAGCCCGCGGCCGTAGGAAGCCGCCGAAGCGGTGGGGTCCCACAGGGGACCGGACCCGGACCTGACAGGAGTGCGCCTCAATGATCCAAGACCTCGTCCGCGAAGGCGGCGCCGCGCTGGCCTACGGCGCCGTGGGCGTCGCGCTCATGGCCCTCGGCTTTCTGGCCGTCGACCTGCTCACCCCGGGCAAGCTCGGCGGGCTCATCTGGACCGACCGCAACCGGGGCGCCGGGCTGGTGCTCGCCGCCAAGCTCCTGGGCATCGGCGCCATCGTGACCACCGCGATCCTGACCAGTTCGGACGGCCTGGCCGCCGGGCTCGTGAGCACCGTGGTCTACGCGGTCGTCGGCATCCTGCTCTCCGTCCTGGCCTTCCTCGTGCTCGACCTGATCACTCCTGGGCGGCTCGGGTCCATCGTGGTCGAGGAGGACGCGGCGGCGGCCGGTGGCGGGATCCACCCGGCGTGCTGGGTCGTGGCGGCGACCGACCTCGCCACGGCGGCCATCGTGGCCGCAGCCATCTCCTGATGACCCAGTCCGGCGTCTCCAGCGAGGCCGTAGGGGCGCCGGCAAGGACCGCCCGCGCCCTGGTGCTCGCGGCGGTCTTCGCCTGCGCCGCCTGCGGCATCGTCTACGAGCTTGCCATGGTGGCGCTGGGCAGCTACCTGGTCGGCAACTCGATCACGCAGGCGTCCATCGTGCTGTCGGTCATGGTCTTCGCCATGGGCGTCGGGTCCCTGGCGGCCAAGCCGCTGCGCGGTCACGCGGTCGCCGCCTTCGCCGTGGTGGAGGGGCTGCTGGCGCTCCTGGGCGGGCTGTCGGTGCTCGGGCTCTACGCCGCCTTCGCCTGGCTCGACCTCTATGTCCCCGCGCTGGTCTTCGTCGCCTTCCTGGTCGGCGCGCTCATCGGCGCGGAGATTCCACTGCTGATGACCCTCCTGCAGCGCATCCGGCGGGAGGACGCGGGCAGCGCGGTCGCCGACCTGTTCGCGGCCGACTACGTCGGGGGGCTCATCGGCGGGCTCGCCTTCCCCTTCCTCCTGCTGCCGGCGTTCGGGCAGATCAAGGGCGCCATCCTGGTCGGTGTGGTCAACGCCGTGGCCGGCATAGCCGTGGTGCTGTGGCTGTTTCGCGGACAGGTGCGCCGCGGCGCCCGCGTGCTGCTGTGGGCGGGCATGGCCGTGGTCATCGCCGTCCTCGGCGGGACGTACGTCCTCTCGGACGGCTTCGAGACGAACGCCCGGCAGGCGCTCTTCCGGGATCCGATCACGCTCACCCGGCGGACGCCGTATCAGGAGATCGTCATCACCCGGTCGGTGGAGCTGTCCGGACGCCCGGACCTTCGCCTGTTCTTGAACGGCGACCTGCAGTTCTCGTCCGTCGATGAATACCGCTATCACGAGTCCCTGGTCCATCCGGCGATGGCCGGCGGCCACGGCCGGGTGCTGATCCTGGGCGGCGGTGATGGCCTGGCGCTCCGCGAGGTGCTGCGCTACCCGGATGTACGGTCCGTGACGCTGGTCGAGCTCGATCCCGAGATGATCGTGCTGGCGCGGACGTACGGGGACCTGGTGCGGCTCAACGGCGACTCCTTCAGCGACCCCCGGGTGCGGGTCGTCAACGCCGACGCCTTCAAGTGGCTGCGCGCGCAGCCGGGTGCCGCGAGGTCGAAGACCACGACCTATGACACCGTCATCGTGGACATGCCGGACCCCGATGACGTGCCGACCGCAAAGCTCTACTCGGTGGAGTTCTACGGCCTGGCCAGGCGGGTCCTCGCTCCCGGTGCCCGGCTGGCGGTCCAGGCCGGCTCGCCCTTCTTCGCGCCGAAGTCCTTCTGGTGCATCGAGAAGAGCATGCGTAAGGCCGGGCTGGCGACCACCCCGTACCACGTCGACGTGCCGAGCTTCGGTGATTGGGGCTATGTCCTCGCGGCCGGGCCGGCCACGCCCACCGGCTCCGCCCGGGTAGCGGCTCCGGCGCTCCGGCTCTCTGCCGCGGTGCCGCCGTTGCGCTTCATCGACCAGAGCGTGCTCTCGGCGTCCCTGGTCTTCGGCAGGGACCTGCGGCACCGCGATGTCGAGGCGAGCACGCTGGTCAAGCCGCACATCATCGACTATGAACGTCAGGAGTGGCGCGACCTCTGATCGTTGGACAGTCGGACCGAACGGGGTTCGGGTTTTCGCTGCGTAACTGATAAATTGCCGACAAAACGGTTAGTTCGGCCTGAAGGGACCCTGGGTGCGGCGCGAGATCTTCAACGAAGAGCACGAGGCCTTCCGTGACGTGGTGCGATCCTTCATCGCAAAGGAGATCGCCCCCTATCACGAGCAGTGGGAGAAGGACGGCATCGTCTCGCGCGAGGTCTGGCTCGCCGCGGGCCGTCAGGGTCTGCTGGGCATCGACATCGAGGAGAGCCACGGCGGCGGTGGCAACACCGACTACCGCTACTACGTGGTCCTCAACGAGGAGCTGGCGCGGGCCGGCGTGCACGGACCCGGGTTTGCCGTGCACAACGACATCAACGGCTCCTATCTCGCGCGTCTGTGCAACGAGGAGCAGAATCGGCGCTGGCTGCCCGGCTACTGCTCCGGCGAGATCATCACCGGCATCGCGATGACCGAGCCGGCCGCGGGGTCCGACCTGCAGGGCATCAAGACCACGGCGGTCAAGGACGGCGACGACTACGTCCTCAACGGCTCCAAGACCTTTATCTCCAACGGGATCCTGGCCGACCTCGTCATCGTCGTCGCCAAGACCGACCTCTCCGCCGGAGCCAAGGGCGTCAGCCTGCTCGCGGTCGAGCGCGGCATGGAGGGCTTCGACCGGGGCCGCAACCTCGACAAGGTCGGGCTGCACGCGCAGGACACCGCCGAGTTGTTCTTCGACAACGTGCGCGTCCCCAAGGAGAACCTCCTCGGCGAGGAGGGCATGGGCTTCATCTATCTCATGCAGAACCTCGCCCGCGAGCGGCTGTCGATCGGCACCACCGCCCTGGCCGCGGCCGAGGCCTCCTTCGAGCAGACCTTGGACTACTGCAAGACCAGGGAGGCGTTCGGCCGCCCGATCGGCAAGTTCCAGCACAACCGGTTCACGCTCGCCGAGATGAAGACCGAGATCACCGTGGCGCGATCCTTCACGGACCAGTGCATCCTGGCCGAGGGCGACGGCGAGCTCAGCGCCGAAGAGGCCGCGATGCTGAAGTACTGGAACACCGAGCTGCTCAAGACCGTGGTGGACCGATGCGTGCAGCTGCACGGCGGCTACGGCTACATGACCGAGTATCCGATCGCCAAGGCCTACCAGGACGCCCGGATCCAGACGATCTTCGGTGGCACCACCGAGATCATGAAAGAGATCATCGGGCGCTCCCTCGGCGTCTGAGCGCCGAGACTCACCGGCCCCTGGCGTGCGGCGCCGCGCGGCGGGTCACCTGATGAGGACGCGGTCCTTCGGTGCCTTGGGGTCCGCGGACCAGCCGGAGTGGCCGTCGTCGGCCGTCCAGCGCCGCCCGGCGAAGGTCACCTCGACCAGGCCGTACGGCTGAGCGTGTGAGACGGCCCAGGAGGCCACCGCCCAGCCGGATCGCTGGCCGCCGACCAGCACCGCGTCGCCCTTCGACGGCAGCCGGCCGAAGGACCGGCGCAACTCACGCATCGCCTCGCTGCGTCGCGGCGCCGTACGTTTGTCCGGGGAGAACCAGCAGCGCACGGCGGCGGGAATGTGCCCGGTGTAGGCCTGGGCCAAGATCTTGCCCTCGTCCTCGTGCTGGGCGTAGGCCGTGCCGTCCGCGCTGCGCTGGACCCGCTGCGCCGCGTCGTACAGGTCCCGGTCCAGATAGTCCTTGACCTTCTTGAGCGCGTCGAAGAACCGGCCCGAGGCATAGACCGGGTCGCGGAGCTGATCGACGGCGCCCCAGCCCTGGGAGGGCCGCTGCTGGAAGATCCCCACCGAGTCCCGGTCCCCGCCCGGCAGGTTGCGCAGATGCGACTCCTGCATCGCGGTGGCATACGCGATCACCACCGCCCGTTCCGGCAGATCCTTGCGGTAGGCCACCGCGGAGATCGTCGCGGCGTTGGCCGCCTGCTCCAGATCCAACGGCTCCTTGCCGAGGGGTGTGTTCACCTCGCAATTGGACCCATGGAGATAGGGACGAAAGTGGAGAAATACCGCATAGCATCCCACGCATAGCGTGACCATCACGGTCAGCGTGATTGCAACCATGCGCACTCGGCGCCCGTCCCATCGACCCACGGCACGACCGTACCGGGAGTTCGAGGGCGTACGGATACCTCGCCTGGGCGATCCGGGGATCCCGATAGGCTCGAGCCATGACCGAAACGTTCACCAGCCCTATATCCAGCACCATAGACAAGCTGTGGGACCGGCGGGCCGAGCTCGGCCCGGATGACAGCGACGCCCGCTCTGAGATCGTGGCCGCCGTCGACCAGATCGACGCCGGCGAGGCGCGGGTGGCCTTCGTCGACCCGGCGAGCGATGACGTCCTCGTCGACGAACGCGCCAAGCGCGCGATCCTGTTGAGTTTCAAGGTCCTGGGCATGGTGCGGTCGCAGGTCGGTGACTTCCAGTACAACGACCGGATCCCGCTGAAGACACGCCTGGAAGGCGTGCGCGTGGTGCCCGGGGCCATCGCCCGCTGGGGTGCCTACCTGGCGCCCGGCGTGGTCTTGATGCCTTCCTTCACCAACATCGGTGCGTACGTCGACAGCGGCACGATGGTCGACACCTGGGCCACGGTCGGCTCCTGCGCCCAGATAGGCAAGAACGTTCACCTGTCCGGAGGTGTGGGGATCGGTGGGGTCCTCGAGCCGCCGAACGCGGTCCCGGTCGTGGTGGAGGACGACGCCTTCATCGGCTCGCGCAGCATGGTCGTCGACGGCGCCCGCGTGCGCGAGGGCGCCAAGCTCGGGGCCGGGTCGATCCTCACCAAGACCACCCGGGTCTTCGACGTCGAGACCGGTGACGAGCTCACCCGCGGCGAGGCCCCGGCCTGGTCGGTCTGCGTGGGCGGTACGCGCGCCAAGCAGTTCCCCGGCGGAGAGTTCGGCATGCCCTGTCTCCTCGTGCTCAAGCGCCTGCAGGAGGGCCAGCAGCACGACAAACTGACACTTAACGAGATCCTGCGCGAGCACGGGGTCAACGCCTAGCGTCCCCCCCCGCAGCCAGATGGTGATCGGCCGGAGCGGGGCCCGCGTTTCCGTTGTGGCGGGACCCGCCCCGGCCGGGTTCACCTCGGTCAGGTGTTGTTGGCGAGGGCCACCAGGCGGCTGGACGAGCCGTTGAAGACGTCCTGGTCACCCGGGAAGGTGCCGGGCTGGCTGGCCCACTGCCAGAAGGTGTGGACGCCCCAGCCGGCCGGAAGCTCCCCGACCGAGCCGGCATAGCGGGCTATCCACAAAGGGTTGTTGGCGGCGAAGCCGCTGTAGTTGCCGGTGCAGGACTTCCACCAGTCGGTCGTGGTGTAGATCGTCGCCCAGCGGCCGGTGCGCGCGCGGTAGGTGTTGATGAAGTCGGCGATCCACGACCTCATCGCGCTCTGGCTCAGGCCGTAGCAGGTGGCGCCGTACGGGTTGTACTCGATGTCGAGCGCGGCCGGCAGGGTGCGGTTGTCGGCCGACCATCCGCCGCCGTGGCCGGCCAGGTAGTTGGCCTGTGCCGCGCCGCTGGACCGGTCCGGGAGGGCGAAGTGGTACGCCCCGCGGACCAGGCCCACGTTGTAGGACCCGACGTACTGCTGGCTGAAGTACGGATTCGTGTAGCCGGTTCCCTCGGTGGCCTTGACGTAGGCGAATGTCGCGCCGTTGGCCCTGACGGCGTTCCAGTCCACGTTGCCCTGGTAGCCGGAGACGTCCAGGCCCGGGAGGCCCCCGGGAGCGAGCATGACGCCGGGCTTGGCACCTTCGTGTCCTGCGATCGTGGACCCGGCGTAGTCCATCTCCGGATGTGTCACCGGGCCGCTGACCCGGGTCGGGCCGCTGGGGTCCGAGGGGTAGGGGGCGGCGCCGGCCGCGGGACCGGCCATGAGGGCGCCGCCGGTGAGGGCGGCCACCACCGCCGCGGAGGTGAGACGGCGCAGGTTTCGGCGGGCCCGGCCGGTCGGCCGGGAGGGGTGGCTGGGGGCGGGCTCCTGTTGGCGGGGTGACAGGCGCACGGCCTACCTCCTTCAGAGGGGTTCTCGGGTCGTTGATCGGCGTTGGCGATCAACCTTTGAAGGGGATGATTAATCACCGCCGGTGAGGTTTATAGGTGTGCGGATTACGAAACCACCGCCCCTGGTATGGCGACTTTGTTACTTGTTGGTAGTCAGCGTGTCCGCAGGCGCGGCTGGGGACCAGAGTCCGGTCTGGGCGGGCCCGAGTAGGCTTGAGGGCCATGCGGCTTGATCTTTTCTCCGACGTGGCAGCGCTGACCAGGGCGATCGTGGACATCGAGTCGGTGAGCGGCGCCGAGAAGACCCTCGTCGACGCGATCGAGGAGGCGCTTACCGCGCTGCCGCACCTGACAGTGGTCCGGGACGGCGACTCGCTGGTCGCGCGGACCTCATGCGGTCGGGACCAGCGGGTCGTACTGGCCGGGCACGCCGACACCGTGCCGATCAACGGCAACCTGCCCTCCCGGGTGGACGGCGACCGGATGTACGGGTGCGGCACCGGGGACATGAAGAGCGGTCTGGCCGTGCTGCTGAGGATGGCCGCGACGGTCCCCGAGCCGAGCCGGGACGTCACGTACGTGGTGTACGAGTGCGAAGAGGTCGAGGCAGAGCGCAACGGGCTCCTGCGCCTCGCCCGCACCCGCCCGGAGTTGCTGCGAGGTGACTTCGCGGTCCTCATGGAGCCGACGTACGCCGCCGTGGAAGGTGGCTGCCAGGGCACCATGCGGGTCGAGGTGCGCGCGACCGGGGAGCGGGCGCACAGTGCGCGGGCCTGGATGGGCTCCAACGCCATCCACAACGCCGGTGTGATCCTGGACGTCCTCCGGGCCTACGAGCCGGCGCTGCCCGTCGTGGACGGCCTCGAGTACCACGAGGGCCTCAACGCCGTCTTCGTCCGCGGCGGTGTGGCCGGCAACGTGATCCCGGACGAGTGCGTCGTCACCGTCAACTACCGCTACGCCCCCGACAAGTCGGCGGAGCAGGCCGAGGCCCACGTGCGTGAGGTGTTCGACGGTTTCGAGGTGACGGTGACGGACTCGGCCCCGGCCGCCCGCCCGGGGCTCGACCACCCGGCGGCCGCGGCCTTCCTCGAGGCCGTCGGTGGCGTCCCCAGGGCCAAGCTCGGCTGGACGGACGTGGCCCGCTTCGCCCAGCTCGGGATTCCGGCGGTCAACTACGGGCCGGGGGAGCCGACCCTGGCCCACACGAAGGGCGAGTACGTCGAGATCCCGCGGATCTTCGCCTGCGAGGAGCGGATACGCGCCTGGCTTTCGTGATCGGCTCCTGTCCTCAACCGGCCCAAGCGGCGTGATGGGAGGTGGAGACGGACGTTACGGTGAGGGGCATGGAATCGGATGTGAACCCGGGCACTCGCCGTCAGGGTCCCGCGACCTTGCGCGGCAGTGCTGTGCCCAAGACCACGACGGACCAGCGTCTGCTGGACAGCCAGGGCCGTCCCGATTGGCTGCACACCGACCCGTGGCGGGTGATGCGGATCCAGTCGGAGTTCGTCGAGGGCTTCGGCCTACTGGCCGAGCTCGGTCCGGCGGTGAGCATCTTCGGCTCCGCCCGCACCAAGCCGGGCTCGGAAGAGTACGAGCTGGCCGTGGACGTCGGCGCCCGGCTCGTGGACGCCGGCTTCGCCGTGATCACTGGTGGCGGACCGGGGGCCATGGAAGCCGGCAACAAGGGGGCCATCGAGAACGGCGGGGTCTCCGTGGGGCTCGGGATCGAGCTTCCCTTCGAGCAGTCGATGAACGAGTACGTCGACATCGGCATCGAGTTCCGCTACTTCTTCGTCCGTAAGACGATGTTCGTGAAGTACTCCGAGGCCTTCGTGGTCCTGCCCGGTGGCTTCGGGACCCTGGACGAGCTGTTCGAAGCGATCACGCTGGTCCAGACCAAGAAGATCACCCAGTTCCCCATCGTGCTGCTCGGCACGGAGTTCTGGGGTGGGCTGGTGGACTGGATCAACAACACCCTGCTGTCCAGCGGCAAGATCTCGTCTGCGGACCCCGATCTCCTGCACGTCACCGACGATCCCGCCGAGGTCGTGCGGATCATCTCCGAGGCCCGCGAACAGCAGCTGGAGGCCGAGGAGCGCGCCGTGCGGCAGACGGCCGAGGCGGGCGGGAACGGCAGCTGATGAGCCTGACCGTTTGCGTCTTCTGTGCCTCCAGCAGCCGGATCGAACAGCGTTATGTCGACCTCGCCGCCGAGGCCGGCACGGAGCTGGCCCGCCGGGGCCACTCCCTGGTCACCGGTGGAGCACAGGTGTCCTGCATGGGCGCGGTGGCCCGCGCCGCCCGGGCCGGTGGAGCCCGGACCCTGGGGGTCATCCCCGAGGGCCTGATCAAGGACGAGATCGCCGACCAGGACAACCACGAACTCGTGGTGACTCCGGACATGCGGTCACGCAAGGCGGAGATGGACCGCCGCTCGGACGCGTTCCTCGTGCTCCCGGGGGGCCTCGGCACGCTGGAAGAGCTCTTCGAGATCTGGACCTCGCGAGTGCTCGGCATGCACGAAAAGCCACTCGTCATCCTCGATCCCTACCGGCTTTACGACCCTTTGCGGGAATTGATGCAGCACCTGCTGGAGCAGGGTTTCGCTCGGCCGAAGGTGTTCGACGCCGTGGGCTGGACGGCCTCGATCCCGGAGGCCTTCGACCTGCTCGAAAAGGCGCCCGTGCGGATTCAGGCCACGGCGGAGGACTACGCGGAGGCCGAGCCCGGCTAGTCCCTGATGGTCACTGTGGGAGGGCCAGGGCCTCGGCGACATAGATGACGAAATCCCCGATACTGGGCAGATGGGCTGCCAGCCGCAACTCCATCCGCCTGATCGTGGCACGATCGCCGTGCCGGGGCGTGCCGGCCCCGGCACCGGCCCGCAGCGGCTGATCAGTTAGGAGTCTGATCGTGGTTTTCGCCATCGCGCTGGCGGGCGTGGCCGTCCTGGCCGCGGTCGTCGTCCTGGCCACCGGGCGGGGCGGCGAGCTGGCCGAGACGCATCCCGACCATCCCCCGCTTCCGCTGCCCGGCACACATCTGCTGTCCGGTACGGACGCCGCGCTGCTGCGGCTGCCGACGGGCCTGTGGGGATATCACGTCCGCATCACCGATGAGGCGCTGGAGCAGCTCGCCCTGGCGCTCACCCAGCGGGACACGCGGATCGCGGTCCTGGAGCAGCAGCTCGCTCAGCTCCGTACCACCCAGCGTGGCGCGGACGGGCGGGCTGCGCCTGAAGCCGAACGAGGACGGCAGCAGCCCTGGGCGACCCCGCCCGGCCGGCTGTCTGGCTCGGCGCATGAGCTGGCGCCCGTGTTCGATCCCTATGAAGCAGGCGATCCCCGAGGCTCCGAAAGTCGCCGTGGACCGGCAGACGGCAGTGCCGCCTGGGATCCCGGGGCCCAAGAACGGGAGCGGTACTGGTGAGCCGGGTGCTGGCCTCGGCCGACGCCGGCGTGGACGCCTCTGCCGAGCGGACGTTCGCCCTGCTCACGGACTGGGAGCGCCACGGTGAGTGGATGCCGTTCACGCAGGCGGCCGGGGGCCATGAGGTCGGAGCGGCTCTCGTGGGCCGGACCGGCATCGGCCCACTCGGCTTCCTCGACACGATGGTGATCACTGATTGGCAGGCCGGCCGGCGCGTCGCCGTGCGCCATACCGGCCGCCTCGTCCGGGGCGAGGCCTGTTTCGAGCTCACGCCGCGGCCGGGCGGCCGGTGCACGATCCTCTGGGCCGAGCGGCTGGACCTGCCGCTGGGACCACTCGGCCGGGTGGGGTGGGTGGTCGTCGGCCCGGTGGCCCGCTGGTTCATGGGGCTGGGGCTGCGCCGCCTGGCACGGCTGGCGTCATGAGCGCGGTCCTCGGAGCCGACGGGCTCGCGCGCTGCCCCTGGGGACTGTCCGCGCCGGACTATGTCGCCTATCACGACGATGAGTGGGGACGTCCGGTCCGCGACGACCAGGGCGTGTACGAGCGGCTCTGCCTGGAGGCCTTCCAGTCCGGGCTGTCCTGGCTGACGATCCTGCGCAAGCGCGCGGGCTTCCGGGCCGCTTTCGCCGAGTTCGATCCGGTCAAGGTGGCCGAGTTCGGCTCCGAGGACGTCGAACGTCTGATGTCCGACGCGGCGATCGTCCGTAACCGGGCGAAGATCGAGGCGGCGATCGCGAACGCCCGGGCGGCGCTGGAGCTGCCCGAGGGCCTGGCCGCACTCACCTGGCGGCACGCCGACCCGCATGCCCCGGCGCCCGAGACCTCGGGGGACGTGCCCGCGTCGACGCCCGGCTCCAAGTCGCTGGCCAAGGAGCTGAAGCGGTGCGGCTTCCGTTTCGTCGGGCCGACGACCGCCTACGCGCTAATGCAGGCCTGCGGGCTCGTGGATGATCACCTTGTGGGCTGCTTCCGGCGCGGCGCCTACAGCGGCTAGGAAGGGCCCGCGCCCCAGGACCGTTGCGGGTGCCGCGCCGGGCATCCGCAGCCCGGCGCCGGCCATCCTGGCGCGCTCAGCGGCCCTCGAAAGCGGGCTGCTCCTTCTGCAGGAAGGCCGTCGTGGCTTTCTGGTGGTCCTCGGTTTTCGCGCAGAGGTCCTGGAGCTCGGCCTCCTTGTCCAGGGCCGCGGCCAGGTCGTGGGTCGCCGCGTGCTGGAGCGCCTGCTTGACCGCGCGGTAGGCGATCGTCGGGCCGGCCGCGAGCCGGCCGGCGAGGGCGCGCGCCTCCGGCATCAGCCGGTCCGCCGGCACCACCTGGTTGACCATGCCGAGCTGACGTGCCTCGTCCGCCCTGACCGGCTCGGCCAGCAGCAGCAACTCGGTGGCCTTGGCGTGACCTACCAGCCGTTGCAGCGTCCAGGACATGCCACTGTCCGGTCCGAGCCCGATCTTTGTGAACGCGGTCGCGAAGGAGGCCTTCTCGGCCGCGATCCGGAGGTCACAGGCGAACGCCAGAGACGCCCCGGCGCCGGCCGCGACCCCGTTGACGGCGGCCACCACGGGTTTGGGCATCTCCGCGATGGCCCGGGCGATCGGGTTGTAATGGTCACGGACGGTGTTGTTCAGGCCGCGGCCCGCCGCCAGGTTGCCGGCGTGCTCGCGCAGGTCCTGGCCGGCGCAGAACGCGCGTCCCGATCCGGTCAGGATCACCGCCCGTACGGCATCGTCACCAGCGGCCCGCTCCACGGCGGCCCTGAGCGCCTCCTTGACCTCCACGGTCAACGAGTTCATCGCGTCCGGGCGGTTGAGCGTGATCGTCGCAACGCCGCCGGTCAGGTCGTACAGCACGGTCTCCGACATCGTCGTCCTCCAGCTTCTGCCGTGGTCCCCGGGTCCGAACGGATCCGGGGTTCGATCATGAGGGGGAAGCGGCCCGCAGGCAACGATCGACGAACCGGGACGCCCCCGGCAAGAGGCGTGCCGCCTCCGCGTCGAAGAAGCGCGCCGCGTCCGTGCCCGGCCACTCCGGCGGCAGCAGGCTCGCCGGCAGGCCCGGGTCCCGGAACAGGAACTTGCGCCACTCGTGGACGAGCCGGCTGCGGACGGCGAAGGCACGCTCGTCAGCGGGGTCGCCGCCGCCTGCCGGGTCCGCTCCGGAGCCCGCCCCGTCGCAGACCAGGGCGTGTGCCTCGGTGAGCCACCTTTCGTAGGCGCCGCCCAGCCCGTCCAGGTCCCAGCTCCGGGCCACGAGCCCGCGGGCGTCGCCGTCATAGGTCGAGCGGAACCGCTCCGCCCGCACCTGCTCCGCGTCGAGCAACGGATCCAGCTCGGGGGAGGGGCGCGGCCCGATCCAGGTGGTCTCGTCCAGCCGCGCGTAGCCGAGGTAGGCCAGTCCCGCCGCGAGCCGGTCCCTGCGGGCTCGTTCCCGTACCCGCTCGATCACCAGCAGCTGCCAGTGCCCGTCCCAGGCGCCGAGGTGGCGATAGATGCGGTGTGCGGCCTCGTCGAGCCGCCGTACCGCCCGTGGCGTCAGGGTGTAGGCCGGGCCGGCGGGCAACCGTACGGGGGTCAGCCAGCCTTGCCGCACCATGCGGGAGACGGCCGTCCGCACGGCCGGAGCAGCGATGTCGAGAGCCGACAGCAGCCTGACGAGAGAGGCGATCGGGGCCGTGCCGCCGCGAGCGCGCAGATGGTCACCGTAGAGGTCGAAGAGGGCCGAACGGGCATTCATAGGTAGGCAGTCTGCCGATCTGGACGCTGATCGTTACCACTTCGCGGCTAGAAGACGAGATAATGAACCATTACAGATGACGTGGATGCGAGAGGCGGCCACGCGGCCCTAGGCAGGAAGGGGATGCACGCATGGCGGCGATGAAGCCGCGGACAGGCGACGGTCCGCTTGAAGTGACCAAGGAGGGACGCGGAATCGTCATGCGTGTCCCGCTCGAAGGTGGCGGGCGCCTCGTCGTCGAGCTATCGGCTGACGAGGCCGGCGAGCTGGGCGACGCGCTCAAGAACGTGGTGGGTTAACAGGCCCACAGCCCAGAAATGTCGGTGACGGTCCCGGTGGATAACGCCGGGACCCTCGCCGTTCTGATCGTGTTGTAAAAGGGGAGATTAAAGTGCCGGTCGAGACCCGGATCCGGTCCGTGGCGGGATCTCTACGACAGGCGGCGCGCGACGCCGGCGCGGAGGTGCTGGCCGTCCCGGTACGTCCGGGGCCTGAGGCCGACGCGGCCATCGCGGATCTCGCCGATCTCCTTTCGGTCGACCCCGCGCGGCTGCTCGCCTATGAGGACGCCTCCGGAGATTCCGGGGAGATCATCGTCACACCCATCCGCCTCCCGGTGGAGGACACGGCGGAGGTCTCTGGCGACGGCGAGGTCCATCACCTTGGCCAACTGATGCTGTACGGGGTGGGAGACGCCTCCCCCGGGGCCCTGCGCCGCGCCGGTGCCGCACTGGCCCGCCGTTGCAAGGGCCGTACGACAGTGGTCGTGGCGGCGCCGGACGGGGACCTGTCGGCGTTCACGGAGGGGGCCTTCCTGGCCTCCTACGAGTTCCGCCTGGGCGAGCCCGGCAAGAAGAGGCCGGTCGCCGCGATCCTCCTGTGCGGTTCCGGCGCATCGAGCCCGTCGGCCGAGGCCGCAGCCGCTGAGGCCGGGACCGCAACGGCAGGACCCGAGCCGGCCCCGGCGACCGGAGTGGCGCGTGGTCTCGCCACGGCTCAGGCCACCGCCCTGGCCCGGGACCTGACCAACATGCCGTCCACGCAGAAGTGCCCGGCGTGGCTGGCCGACCGCGCCGAAGAGATCGCCGCCGCGTCCGGGCTGACCGTACGGATTCGTGACGAGGTCGAGCTGCGCGATGAGGGCTTCGGCGGGATCCTCGCAGTCGGCGCCGGCTCGGCCCGCCCGCCACGCCTGATCGAGCTGTCCTACGAACCGGACTCGTTCTCCGAGCACATCGTCCTGGTGGGTAAGGGGATCACGTTCGACACCGGGGGGCTCTCACTGAAGCCCAACGAGAACATGAAGACCATGAAGACCGACATGGCCGGCGGGGCCGTGGTGATGGCGGTCATGAGCGCGCTGCGCTCGCTCGGCGTGGGAGTACGCGTGACCGGGTTGATCCCCGCGGCCGAGAACATGCCGTCCGGGTCGGCCATGCGACCCAGCGATGTGATCACCCACTATGGGGGCCGGACCTCCGAAGTCCTCAACACCGACGCCGAGGGCAGGCTGGTCCTCGCCGACGCCCTGGCCTACGCGGACACGCGGCTGGATCCGGACATGGTCGTCGACGTGGCGACGCTCACCGGAGCGGCCAAGGTGGCCTTGGGTCTCCGGCACGGCGCGTTGTTCGCCACCGATGATGATCTAGCCGGCGCTCTCACGGACGCGGGCGCCGGCAGCGGCGAGCGGCTGTGGCGGATGCCCATCATCGAGGAATATCGCGAGGCCATCGATTCCGACGTCGCGGACGTGGCCAACATCGAGCGGCGCGGCTTCGGCGGCGGTTCGATCATGGCCGCGCTCTTCCTGCGCGAGTTCGCGGGCAAGCGGCGCTGGGCGCATCTGGACGTGGCCGGCCCGGCCAGGGCCACCTCGGACGAGGCCGAGATCACCAAGGGAGCCACCGGATTCGGCACCCGTCTGCTGCTGAACTGGCTCGTGCTCCACAACGTGCCGCAGAGCATTCCGCAGCCGTCCTGACGCCCCGCCGTTGGTCAGCGGTGGCCATGGGTCTACGGCGACATCGACTTGGTATGGGCGAACCGGCCTTCGGCCGGTTCGCCTGTGTGGCGGAACGGCATTCCGCGCCCGGTTGTCCAGGGTGACCTGCGCGCCGGCCCGCCGCGACTGCTCGATGAGCTCCGGGAGATCGGACAACGTCCGCTGCGGGCGTTCCGGGCCGGGCGTGCCGGGGTCCGCGCGTAGCATGCCGATCACCTCGTCGCCGATGCAGCGTCGCCTACGCCCCTCGTCGTAGCGCTGTACGCACTGACGCGTAAAGCGAGATCCGCTCCTGGTGCCAAGCCATCCCTGATCCGGTTCGTTAGCCTGACACAGCCTCGTGCTACTCCCCCCGGAGCGCCGGACCTGCTATAGGGAAAGGGAAGTCATGACCTCAACCCGAACGTCGCCGGGCAGGACCGGATCCACCCGCCGGGCCATACCCCTCATGCCGCCGCGGGTCCGCAAGATCGTGCTTACTCTCCACGTGATTTTCTCGGTGGGATGGCTCGGGATCGACGTTGCCATGCTCACTCTGGGCATCACCGGTTTCACCGGATCCACCATTGAAACGATGCGGGAAAGCTACATAACAATGGAGCGCTTCGGTG
Organism: Streptosporangiaceae bacterium; assembly: GCA_025964715.1. Classification (GTDB taxonomy): domain Bacteria; phylum Actinomycetota; class Actinomycetes; order Streptosporangiales; family Streptosporangiaceae; genus Actinomadura_C. Next base: position 31,015 of record JAOPYH010000402.1, read on the forward strand.
ATTTGCTGGTCATTCCAGCGGGCTTCTGCGCGGTGCTCACCGGACTGCTGCTCGGTCTCGGCACACCCTGGGGCCTGCTCCGGCACTACTGGGTGACGGTCAAACTGCTCCTGGGCCTGGGAGCGTTGACGCTCGTGGTGTTCGCGCTGCGGGTCCAGTTGCACGACGCCGCATCACTGGTGAGCAGGCCAGGTGCGTCGACGGACATCGGTTTCGTGGGAACCACCTTGGTGATCGCGCCGTCGGTCGCGCTCCTCCTCTACACCGGGAACGTCGTGCTGTCGATCTTCAAACCGTGGGGGAGGACCTCCTACGGCAAGCGCAAGAACGCCGAGAGCGTCCGGCGAATCAGCGGCTGAGGCATTGAGACGACCGGGGGCCGCCTTCTATCGTCGCAGCATGCCCATGGAGCGGGCCCTGTCCGGAAGGTTCGGCGGCCTGACGGTCGGCGGCTTGGTGTTCGACGGCGCGCTCTCGGCCACCGTGTGCGCAGTGGTCCTCGTCTGGTCGGCGCTGGCTGCGGGCTTCACCGACTCGCCCGTGCTGGTCGGTGCCGTCGTTCTGTGCGGCACGGCGCTGCTGGTCCGGCGCGTATGGCCATGGCCGGCGCTCGTGGTGGTCACCGCGGTGACGACCGGCTATCTGGCGGCCGGGCATCCCTCCGAGGCGATCATCGGCATGGTCAGCGTCGCGATATACGCGGTCGCGCACCGGACCTCGTGGTGGCGAGCGCTGGCAGCCGGCGCTCTGACGCTCTGCGCGATCCTGCCCCCGTACCTCGTCCGGGCCGAGCAGACTCAGCAGGTGTGGGGCGCCACTTCACTGATCGCCATGGCTCTGCTGCTGCCGGCCGCGCTGGCCGTGGCCGCACGGGTTCGGCGGGAGTCGGTGGCACGGGCCGGTGCGGAGGAGATCCGCGGCCGCGTGGAGGAGGAGCGGCTGGAGATCGCGCGGGAGGTCCATGACGTGCTCGGCCACGCGCTGGCGGTGATCTACATGCAGGCGGGGGTCGCCCTGCACGTCCGGGCCAGGCGTCCGGGCCAGGTGAAGGAGGCCTTGGAGGCGGTCGGCCAGGCGAGCCGGGAGGCGCTGACCGAACTCGACGCCACGTTCGGGGTGTTCCGCGAGACTCAGGATCCGGTGGCCGACCGGCCGGATCTGGGGCTCGACCAGCTGGACACGCTGCTGGCCGTGATGCGCCGCGCCGGACTGGAGGTGGCTCTGACAGTGGCAGGCCCGCGCGCCCGGCTCTCACCCGAGATCGAACGGGCCGCATATCGGATCACCCAGGAATCTCTGACGAACGTTCTGCACCATGCTGGCGCGGTCCGTGCGGCCGTCGACCTGCTGTACGAGCCTGACTCGCTGTCGCTTCGGATCAGCAACGAGGAGGGGCCGGTGCCCGCCTCGCCGGACGCGACCGGTGCCGGGGGCAACGGGATCCCGGGTATGCGTGAGCGGGCGACCGCCCTGGGCGGCACGCTCCGGGCGGGTCCGGATACGGATGGCGGATTCCTGGTGGCCGCACGGCTCCCTCTGAAAGATTGCCGCGCATGATCCGTGTATTGGTGGCCGACGATCAGAGCCTGTTCCGGATGGGCCTCCGCGTGCTGCTGGAGTCGGAGGGCGACATGGAACTCGTCGGCGAGGCCGGCGATGGCCGGGCAGCGGTCGAGATGGCGCGCCGCACTCGCCCGGATGTGGCACTGCTCGATGTCCGCATGCCAGACACCGATGGGCTCGCCGCGCTCCGGGGGATCACCGAAGATCCAGGGCTGTCCGGCACGAGGGTCGTGATGCTGACCACCTTCGACCTGGACGAGTACGTCTTCGAGGCGCTGCGCGGTGGCGCCAGCGGATTTCTGGTCAAGGACACCGAACCCGACGAGCTCGTTCGCGCCGTACGGGTGGTCGCCCGTGGCGAGTCGCTGCTGTCGCCGACCGTCACCAGACGCCTGATCAGCGCGTTCGTGGCCCGCACGGCCCTCGGCCGGGTCCCTCACCCCGGCCTCGCCCGGCTCACCGAACGCGAACGGCAGATCGTCGCACTCGTGGCTGAAGGGCTGTCCAACGAGGAGATCGCCGATCGGCTGGTCATCAGCCCGGCGACCGCCCGCACCCACGTCAGCCGCGCAATGGTCAAACTGCACGCCCGGGACCGTGCACAGCTCGTCGTCTTCGCCTTTCAGTCCGATCTGGCGCGCGGCCAGAGCGGCTGACGGCCACGCTGCTCAAGGTCGAGGTCCCCGCTGCGCCCCGTGGGCGTGTGGAGGGAGGCTGACCCGCACCTGGAAGCCGCCTCCCACGCACGGTCCGCTCACGAGCACGCCGCCGACCGCGGCGGCACGTTCCCGCATGCCGGCCGCCTCCGCGGGATCCGCACCGGCCTCGGCCGGTTCGTTCCGGTCGTCGGTGATCTCCAGCCGCACGCCGTCAGCGGTGTAGTCGATCAGCACTGTCGCGGCGGTCGACGACGCGTGCCGGAGCACGTTCGCGAGTGACTGCGCAACGATGCGATAGGCCGCCAGGTCCACGGCGGCGGCGAGGTCACCGCGGACGCCACGCACGACCACATCCGTCCGCAGGCCGCTGTCGTTCATCGTGGAGATCAGTGCGCCGATCCCGCCCAGTCCTGGCATCGGCCGCCGCGGCGCCACGTCGGCGCTCTGTTCGGCGAGCATCGCGAGAGTCTCGCGCAGCCCCTGCAGCGCCTTCTTGCTGTCCGCCTTGATCGCCTTCAGCGCCTGCTCGGCCTGCTCGGGCCGCTTGTCCGCGACGTACCGCGCCACGGCCGCCTGCATGTTGATCGCGGCAAGGCGCTGCCCCGCCACGTCGTGGATCTCCCGGGCGATCCGCAGCCGCTCCTCGTACGCGCGTCGCCGCGCCTCCTCCTCGCGGGACTGGGCCAGGTCGTCACGGCGCACCCGGAGCACGGTGCCGACCGCGCACGGCAGGATCAGCCAGCCCGCCGGGCCGGCCAGCATCACCGGAAGGCCCGACGGCAGGTGCCCGCCGGCCGCGACGCCGATGCCGGCGCAGACGGCCAGGTAGGCGACCGAGCAGCCGACGGCCGAACGCTGCCAGGGCAGCCGGGCCGCCACGAAGTACATGGCCACGCCCATCGCGAGGAACGGCGGCCCGTAGGGATAGCGCAACGCCAGTGACCCGGCCGCGGCCGCCGTGGCCACCGCCAGTACGTGGAGCGGCCGGCGGCGGTGCAGGACCAGCGCCACCGCCCCGGTTGAGGCGAGTATGTAGCCGATGGCGTCCGCATGCCGTGCCGGTGGGAGCTGCCACGCCGACGTCTGCCACATCCCGCCGCACGCGAGCAGGCCGACGGCCGCGGCCAGTGCCGCATCGGCCGGCCGCACCCGGCCTGCCGGCCATCGGGTCATGGCGCTGAGCCTAGGTGGTCAACGCGGCCGCCGGCCCGCACCGTCACGGCCGGCCTGGTGCGAGCGTTCAGGACAGGATGTCCTTGCCGCGAAACCAGCGGATCGCCAGGGCGTACAGCACGACCGCGTACGCGATCGAAAGCGCCGTTCCTTTGATCATCCCGGACAGTTCGAGGTGGGGCTGCAGGGCGTCGGTCCAGGCGAACGTCCAGTGGGTCGGCAGGAAGTCCCGCCAGCCGCCAAGGGTGGTGACCGCGTCCAGGATGGTGCTGACGATGATCAGCCCGACCGCGCCACCCACAGCGCCCAGAGGCGAGTCGGTGGTGACCGAGAGCAGGAAGGCCAGCGCGGCGACGACCAGCTGGCTGAGCACGGCGTACGCCACGACGATCGCCATTCGCTGGAGCGCCGTGCCGGCGCTGAGCGTCTCGCCGTCACCTGGCAGCCGGATGCCGTGCCAGCCGAACGCCACCGTGCCGGCGAGCAGTGCCATCAGCGGCAGCACGATCACGGACAGCGCCGCGTACCCGAGTGCCACGATCATCTTCTGGTGCAACAGCCGGGCGCGCGGCACCGGCGCGGCGAGCAGGTAGCGCAGCGACGCCCAGCCGGCCTCGCTGGCGACCGTGTCCCCGCAGAACAGTGCCACCGCGACGACCATCAGGAAGCCGGCCGACACGAACAGCGTGAAGGCGGCGAAGTTAAGCCCGCCGGCGTTGCCGAGCTGGATGATGGTGGGCGCGCTCCCCCCCGAGGAGGAGTTCCCGCGGATTTCGAACGCGCCCACCAGGATCCACGGCAGGGCCAGCAGCAGGACGAACGTCCATCGGGTGCGTCGCCGGCGCAGCTGGCGTGCCGCCTCGACCCGCAGCGGCAGCGTGCGTCCCGGGCGGTAGCCCGGCGCGACCGCGCGCCGCGCGGACATGGTCTCACTCATTTTCGCCTCCGCGTCCGATGAGCGTCAGGAACGCATCCTCCAGCCGCCGGTGCGGGTGCACCCGGTCGACCTCCACTCCGCCGGTCACCAGCGCGGCCACCACCCGTGCGGGTGTGGAGCCGTTCAGCCGCACCAGCACGCCGGGGTCGTAGGGCTCGGCGCCCGCGATCCCGTCGAGCGAGTGCAGCACGGTCAGCGCCCGCCCGGTGTCCGGCGTGCCGACGACAATGGCTCCGTCATGACCGGCGATCTCAGTGACCGGCCCGGCGGCGATCCGCAGGCCCCGATGCATGACCACCACGTCCGTGCACGTCTGCTCCACCTCGGCCAGCATGTGGCTGGAAACGATCACGGTTCGGCCCTCGGCCGCGTAACGCACCAGGACCTCTCGCATGGCGGCGATCTGCGGCGGGTCCAGGCCGTTGGTCGGCTCGTCCAGGACCAGCAGCTCAGGCAGGCCCAGCATCGCCTGGGCGATGGCAAGCCGCTGCCGCATCCCGTGCGAATAGGTGCGGACCGGCCGGCTCAGGGCCTCGCCGAGCGCGGCGATCTCGAGCGTCTCGTTCAGGTGGGCGTCCCGCGCGGGGCGTCCGGTGGCCCGCCAGTACAGCTCGAGGTTGTCTCGCCCGGACAGGTGCGGCAGGAAGCCCGGCCCTTCGACGAAGGAGCCCAGCCGGGACAGCGCCGGGGCACCCGGCGTCACCCGGTGCCCGAAGATCCGGATTTCGCCGGCGTCGGGATGGATGAGGCCCATGAGCATGCGGAGCGTGGTCGTCTTGCCGGCTCCATTGGGCCCGAGCAGGCCGCACACCTGGCCCCGCTCCACCCGCAGCGACAGGTTGTCCACGGCGAGCTGCCCGTTCTTGTACCGCTTGGTCAGCCCGGTGATCTCCAGCGGCGGGCGATCGCCGGCGGCCGGCCCGCCGGAGTCGCGCTGCCCGCCGCGGCGGCCGGTGGCCAGCACCACGACCGCCGCGCCGAGTGCCAACAGCGGGAGTCCCCAGGTCCACCACGGCAGCGGCGCCGACGGGGTGCGCAGGCCCAGGTCCAAGGGGACGGTCAGCACCGACGTCACCGACACCTGGTACACGGCCGGCTTGGACGGAGAGGCGAACCCCATGTCGGTGGTGGCCAGCACCAGTCGTATCCGGTGTCCCCGGTCGAACCGGTAGTCCATTCCGGGCAGGCTCACCTCGGCGTCGCCTCCCGCGGCGCCGGCCACCCGCAGCGGCGCGGCGAGCCGGCGGGCGGGCGTGGCCTGGCCACCGGGGCCCACGTCATAGATCTTCGCGAAGAGCGTCGCCGGCCCGGACACGTGGATCCGCACCCGTCCGGTCCCGGAGAGCTGGACCGGTGCACCCAGCGAGGACGAGTCGAAGACGGCTTGCTGCCCGGGGGTGTCGGTGCCGAGCCCACCACCGAAGAAGCTCCCTACGCCGGTCAGCGCACCGAGTCCGGGCAGCGCCGAGATGGCCGCCGGGGCGCCGCCGGCCGGGTTGTGCACCGTCTGCGCGGGGCCGGTCAGCGGCACGGCCTGGCTGTGGTCGCCCATCAGGCCGGGGTAGCGGCCGGCGCTCGCCGCCGTGATCGCCGGTCGCTGTGTGGAGGAGTCGATGCCACCGGCGCGGGTCACCGTGAAGTTCGCGGCATCGGCCGTGCCCGGCTTCAGAAACCTGTCGAACCATCCGCGCTCCAGCTCACGCAGGCGGTCCGTCTCCGGCTCACCGCCGTCGTGGCCGCCTTGGTACCACACCACCTTGACAGGTGCGCCGGTGATCGCGCGGGCGTTGGCGTCGGCCTGGTCGAGCGGGAACAGCGAGTCGGCCTGTCCCTGTACCAGCAGGGTGGGCACCTTGATCCGGCCGGCTACCGAGGATGGGCTGGACCGGCGGAGTGTGGTGATCGCCTCCGCGGTTGGCCGCCCGCTCTCCGCGACCTTCTCGTACATCGCGCACAGCGACGGGAGGAACCGCCCGCAGGCTGTGGACGGCGATCCGCCCGGAGATCCACTCGTGAAGAAAATGCCTGCCCAGAGCTTCTTGAACACGCCGTTCTCCGGTCCTTTGGCGGAGGCGTCGGGGAAGAGGGCGCCTGCCAGGTCGTACCACGTGATCTGCGGTGCGATCGCGTCGATCCGCGCGTCGTAGGCGGCCGCGAGCAGTGCGATGGCCCCGCCGTACGACTGGCCGGCGATGCCGACCCGCGGGTTGCCCGGTCCGTCCATTTGTACGTCCGGGCGCCGGGCCAGCCAGTCGATGAGCTGCCGCACGTCCTTGACCTCGTAGTCCGGCGAGTTCAGCGCGATCTCGCCGCCCGAATGGCCGAACCCCCGCGCCGACCAGGTCAGCACGGCGTATCCGTGCCGGGCGAGGTCCATCGCCTCGTCCTTCACCTCGTCCTTGCTGCCGCCGAATCCGTGCGCCAGCAGCACTGCCGGAGCGCGGCCGCCCCCGCCCGGCCGGAAGAAGGTCGTGTCGATCGGCACCCGCTGGTCGTCGTGCGGGCCGTCGACCACCGTGATCCGCTGCTGGGATGCGCGGACCGCCGCATCACCGGCAGTCGTGGCACTCCAGAACAGGATCCCCGCCGCCACGGCCAGTGCGGCCCCCGCCGCCTGGCGGCGCCGTCGTCCCCGGAAGAGCTTCATGCCGCGACCATAGGCACCGGCCGACGCTTTTTTCAGGCCTCGCCCGGGGTTTACGTTGACGGATTCAGGCGGTGTACGACAGCGGGCTTACGGGCGGTACGGCGCCCGTACCGGCCGCGCTTTCATGGTCGAGTAACAGTGTTCACCGGGGTCTACGGGTTCGCAGCGAGCAGCGCCCAGAAGTCCGCGGGCAGTTGCGCGCTCAGGTCGAAGAGCTCTTTGTCGGCGACCGCCTCGCGCAATGTGGCGAAAGCGGCCCTGGCGTGGTCTCGGGCCTCGTCGGGTGACACGCCCTCGCGCTCGGCGATCCGGCCGAGGAACTTCTCCAGCGACATGCGCCGGGCATCTGGAGCCTCGGACCTGCCCCGCTTGAGCGGCCCGTGCAGTTGTACGGGCAGCTGCGGGATCAGATCGTCGACGTCGCCCCCGGCCAGACGTTCGGCAAGGGTCTCCAGAAAGGCCTCCGTGGCCAGGCGGGCGCGGTCGGGGTCCAGACCGGCCCGCATCGCGACTCTGTTCAGGAACTCCTCGGCCGGCAGGATCTGGGCGAACCTTCCCTGTGCTTCCGCGATCAGCGGCTGGAAGTCGCCGGGCAGATCGGCCGCCAGATCAGCGATCTCCTTCGGGCTGACCGCCCGGCCCAGCGCGTAGAAGACGGCACGGGAGAGGCGTTCCGCGGTGGCCAGGTCGGCGCCGAGCCGCTCACCGACGCGCCGCAGGAACTCGTCGGCGTCGAAGATCTGGCGATCGCCGGCCGGATGGATCCACGGCTTCAGCTGCGCGGGCAGCTCGGCGAGCAGATCACGGGCCTCACCGGGAGAGAGCCGCTCGGCCAAGGTTTCCAGCGTGGCCTGCGCGGCTCGCGCGGCCTTCTCGGTGTCGTCCAGCACGGCCTCGTGCGCCACGACCGTGATGAAGTCCTCGTATTCCACAGCCGCTCCTCGCCGATCGGCGTGGTCGCCTGGGAGACGCCCCCTGACGTGCGGTTTCGTTACCCCAGGTGGTGCCGGGCAAACCACGGGGTCGGGCCGGCGTAGTGATCCCGTCGTGGGGTTAGCGCAAGCACCGCCTGGTGATCATAAGTTCGGCGGGTAGTGAGCTGTCGAGGGGCTGTTCGGGAGAGTCGCTATGGGCATGAACGGGGCACGGGTCTCCATCGGCGCGGTTTCCGTGCGAACCGGCCAATTGGCCCTGTTGCTCTTATTGCCGGCGACCACCTGCCATCCGGCGTCGTCGGCCGCGTCCGCCTCTCCGTCTGTTCGCCACCTCGCTCCGGGCTCAGCGCAGGGGCTCATCCAGGCTCGTGGGGCCGGCCAGCATGCCAGTGCAGCCGTCACCCGTATGACGAGGTCACCGGCGGTCGGACCACTGTTCCAGTCCAGGCTCGGCGGCCGGCACCCGTGCACGGCCAGCGTGGTGGCAAGCCCGGGCGGCAACATCCTGCTGACCGCGGCGCATTGCATCCGTGGTCGCGGCCGCTATCGCATGGGGCTGGTATTCGCTCCCGGTTATATGGACGGTCGCGCCCCGTACGGGGTGTGGAAGGTCAGCGCGATGTTCGTCGACCGGGAATGGGTGAGCGCCGCGGATCCCGACCACGACGTGGGCTTCATCGTTGTCCAGCCTCGGGGAGGTAAGGAGATCGCCGAGGTCACCGGCGCGTCCCCTCTCGGCCTCAACGCACCATTCGGCGACGTCGTGACCGTGACCGGCTATCCGAGCGACAGCAGCAGGCCCAGGGTCTGTACCGGACGCACGTCCCGTCAGAACACCAATCAAATGCGGTTGGCCTGCCGAGGGTTCACCGCCGGCACCAGCGGGGGACCATGGGTCACCAACAGCGGTCAGGTCGTCGGTGTCATCGGCGGGCACCAGCGCGGCGGGCACACGTCGCACGTGTCCTACAGCCCCCGTTTCGGCGGCCGGGTCAGAGCCCTGTACGACATCGCAGTGGCCGCCGCCAGTGTTCCGGCGACGTGACCGGGCAGTTCCGGCGGCGGCCATGGAAGCAGGGCACGGCCTGGCCACGATCCTGTGGCGACGCGTCATGCGGCGGTGTCGGCGAGCTCGAGGTCGTTGGTCTGATGCCGAGGGTGGTGGGCTGCGAGCCTGGTCGCGACGAGGAGCACGACCAAGCCGGCAAGCGTGAGAACCGCGCCGGCCCAGATGGGAGAGGTGTATCCGAGTCCGGCCGCGATGGCGAGGCCGCCGATCCAGGCCCCGAGGGCGTTCCCGACGTTGAAGGCCGCGATATTCGCGCCGGAGGCCAGGGTGGGGGCCTGCTCGGCGTAGTGCATGATCCGCATCTGCAGTCCGGGCACCGTGGCGAATCCGGCGGTACCCATAAGGACGAGGCAGATGACCGTCATGACCTGGCTCTGTGCGGTCAGGGCGAAGATGACCAGCACGGCGGCGAGCGCGACGAGCACGGTCGTCAGCGTCCGGGACACGGATCTGTCGGCTGCCTTCCCCCCTGCCAGGTTCCCGATGAAGAGCCCGACACCGAAGATGACCAGTAGCCACGGCACCGTGACCGTGGCGAACCCGCTGACCTTGGTCAAGGTGTAGGCGATGTAGGCGAACGCGCCGAACATGCCCCCGTATCCGAGGATCGTGACGATCAGTGACAACCAGACTTGCGGGTGTGTGAAGATCGCCACCTCCCCGCGTAGCCCGTCGGCTCGAACCTCTGTGCCGGTGGAGGTGGGGGCGGAGGCGCTGCTCGGGACCAACGCCGCCAGACCGATCAGGGCAAGGACGCCGATGACGGTGATGGCCCAGAAGGTGGAGCGCCAGCCCAGTTGCTGGCCGAGAAGGGTGCCGAATGGCACACCGAGCACGTTCGCGGTGGTGAGCCCGGCGAACATCATCGCGATGGCGCCGGCGCGCTTGGTCGGGACGACCATCGCGGCGGCCACTACGGACCCGATCCCGAAGAACGCGCCGTGGCAGAGCGCGGCGACGATCCGTCCGAGCAGCATCACTGTGTAGTTGGGAGCCAGCGCGGACAGCAGGTTCCCGATGATGAACAGCACCATCAGGCCGAGCAACACCTGTTTGCGGGCGAACCGCGAAACGGCCGCCGTGAGCACGATCGCGCCCACCGCGACACTCAACGCGTAGCCGGAGATGAGCCACCCGGCCACCGGCTCGGAGACGCCGAAGTCACCGGCCACTTGGGGGAGCAAACCCATGATGACGAACTCGGTGAGTCCGATGCCGAAACCCCCGATGGCAAGGGCCAGCAAGCCAAGAGGCATGTGTCATCCATCCTTCCAGTGTCTGCATCCGCGTTCATGACGCGTATGCAACTAACAGCGCAAGCACGCAATATAGTTGCACGCGCCGTTTATTTCAACCGCTGGTAGCATGCGGGTGTCAGTCTGGACGGGTCAGGAGACGCGGGAGAGACGGTCGGTCATGGGTATCGCGGACGATGCGGTGCAGATCCGGGCGAAAGGCTGGCGGACGCTCGCCGCACTGCACGGCCTCATTGACGCCGAGCTGGAGAGGGCTTTGCAGGCGCGGCACAGCCTGTCGGTTGTCGAGTACACCGTTCTGGACGCCTTGTCGCGCCAGGATGGCTGGCACATGCGCATGCAGCAGCTGGCCCGTGCCGCGGCACTGTCGGGTAGCGCGACCACCCGGTTGGTGAACCGGCTCGAAGACCGGGGATTGCTCACCCGGATCCTGTGCCAGGACGACCGACGCGGCATCTATACCGAGCTCACCAAGGACGGCTGGACGCTGCTGACCGAGGCGCGCCCCACTCACGATGATGTCCTCGCTGGTGCCTTGGCCGCGGCCGAGCAGATTCCGGAGCTCGCGCCCTTGGTTCAGGCCCTGCACCAGCTGCCGCCCGAAACCGGCTCAGTGGCGCTCTAGCGGCAGCGGAGCTGCGGCCCGCCTGGACGTCTTCACCGATCTGACAGCCCGTCGCCGCAACCGGCGCCGGCGCAGGACCGGCTTTGCCCCTACGCGCCGCTCACCGCCGACGGGCACGCCTGGCGCTGAGCTTGAGGGCGAATTGAGTAAGGGGTACTCATGTGTGGCGGCTGTGCCGCTGCGATGGTGTGTATCGGCCGTCCCCCGCCGATCCACTTCCAAGCCGGCCGACACAAACTCGAGGAGGTCTGCGATGGTTGTGAATCCAGGGCCGAACGTGGCGATCGATAAGCAGCACGACAACCAGCTGACCGCTGTCGCCGTCGGTAGTGACGGTCGGCTTCGGGTCGCCTGGGTGGTCGACAACGATCGGTGGAACGGGCCGGTCGCCTTCGGGGATGCCGTCATCCCATTTCAACCTGATGTGGCACTGAAAAAGCAGCACGACAACCAGCTCACCGCGATCGCCGTCGGTCAGGCCGGTCAGCTCCACGCCGCCTGGGTCGTCGACAATGGCCCCTGGCAGGGCCCGGTACCCGTGGGAACAGGAGGATTGTTGCCCGCAGGCGGGTCAGTGGCGATGGAGAAGCAGCACGACAACCAGCTCACCGCCCTCGCGGTGGGCAATGACGGTCGGCTGCATGTGGCATGGGTGGTCGACAATGGCCCGTGGCAGGGGCCCGTCGCGTTCGGGGGTGCCGACTTCCTGCCTGGGGCGCGAGTGGCGATGGCCAAGCAGCACGACAACCAGCTGACCGCGCTGTTGGTGGGGAACGACGGTCGGCTGCATGTGACCTGGGTGGTCGACAATGGCCCGTGGCAGGGGCCCGTCCCCTTCGGGGGTGCCGACTTCCCGTCGGGGGCGGGGGTCGCGATGGCCAAGCAACATGACAACCAGCTGACCGCGCTGGTGGTGGGGAACGACGGTCGGCTGCATGTGACCTGGGTGGTCGACAACGGTCCGTGGCAGGGGCCCGTCGCCTTCGGAGGTGCCGACTTCCTGCCTGGGGCGCGAGTGG